>DASXFM010000330.1:0-16374 GCA_036489615.1 Verrucomicrobiia bacterium
GCCGATAAGCTGGTTCAAGGTCGCGGACGCGGAGGGTTCCTGGTAGCGCAATCGTTCCGGCGCGGAACCGGGGTTATACGGCGGTGCGCCGGTCAATAAATTCGCGGGGTAAAGAACGCCAATGTCTTCATTGACGTCGCAGGTCAGAAGCTGCCCTTGCAATGTCACGTAGGTTCGCGATTTAAACTTCAGATCCGCGGCGCCGCCCAGAATACCATATTTCGGTCCCGCCAACGGCCCCACCATGGATTCTGAAATGATGGATCGAAAAGCCTGGTTGAACCCGGCGATTTCAGTCGGTTCGAGAGTATAGCTTTCATCAAAACTCGCGCCGCCCAACGTTTCCGCGTACGCCGCGCGCATAGTGATTTCCGGAATCGGCGTCCACGTCACCGCGACCTTCGGTGATAATTGCCGGCGGCTTGTCTCGCCCGGCGTAATGGGATAAAAGCGGAAATTGTCGGGATAGGTCATCTCGTCAGCGGTCAATCCGACAGTTAGCAAAAATCCGGGAAGCAACTCCCAGGAATGGTACGCATATAATGACAATCTCCGAAATCGCTCCTTCTGGGTCGTGTCAACGGCGGGAATCAAGGCCGGAGTAAAATAATAAGTCAGGTCATTATAGGTCGTAAAATCGCCATATTGAACTCGACCGCCGAGAATCGTAGTGTGTTTATCGCTTTGAATAAGCTGGTTCAATTCAGCCGTATAGATTGTGAACTGGTCGGAGTAAATTAACCTGGAAAGGTCCGCCGGCTGGCCCGCGTAATAGGATTGCCCGGACGTATTGGTCGGACCCAGCGCATACGAACCTCCCTCGCCGTTGTCCGCTACATTTTGGTCGGAGACCAGCCGACCGGCCAACATGAGCGTTTGGATGCCCGGGTTCCACTGGTGACGCCAGCCCACCGCCAGCGTGGGGGTTTGATTTTCATTTTCCCGGTAATGGAGCAATGCATTGGTTTCGTTGTTATATTGGAAGTTATCTCCGGTATCAAAATTTTGATACTCGGTAAACAGCATCACCGCGTCGTTTGGACCGACCTGTTGCTTGATATGGCTATACCATTCGATATCGGAAAGGTCATTGTTTGGCCGGATGCCATCATTGTGCTGGTAGTCCAGGTCCAGGGAATAACTCGTCCGTCCAAAATCCCCATATTGCGAGGCAATTTCATGGAATTGTCCATCGCTTCGGTACTGGGAATCTGAATTGAGACCCACCCCTTCCCGGGTCAGCAGCGGGGAGTATTCCTGTTCCGAAATATTTTGGGAAAGCGTGCTCGCGCCCACGGGAGCGTATAAATTCGCCAATAAAAGTTCGTTGAACCAGGCGGTTTCGTACCGCAAATCGAAGCGGGTCGGGTCGCGCAACGCGTCATCGCTTTCGGCAAGGAAAAGGTGTGCTGAATAGTTGGCGTAGTCGTAATCGACGGCTTTGGCAGCCTCGTCCACGCTCACCTGGTTCATTCCAGCATCCTGATATATTTGCGCCAGGTTCGCGCTACGCACGGCGTTGTCCTGGTCCAGCAGCATCTTTGACCGGAACAATTGCCGGTTGTCATTCAGAGACTGCGACTTTTCCATGTCGCCGACGGCTCCGTTAATCCGATTTTCCTGTTGTTTGATCAAGGCGGCGTACAACCAACCGGTGGGATCGTTGGGATCCAGGCGCAAGGCAATAGCAATCTCCCGGGAGGCAAGGGCATCGTCGCCGGCATTTGAAAATCCTTTGGCCAGGTAACTGCGAAGAAGCGACCGTTGCGGTTCGGTTCCCGCTGCCACCAACAGATCGTGAAGTCCATCCGGGAAATCGTTGCGACGGATACGGCATAAGCCGCGCCCCAACCACGCATTTCCCAACGCACCATCGGTCGCAATGGCGCGATCAAACCATGCGGTGGCGTCTGAAATCCTGTTCTGCGACGCCAGCAAAAAGCCTTTGAGCGCCTGAGCCTGCGCATTCTGCGGCGACAAATCCAGGCTCTTGTCCAGCGCCGCCTGGCATTCACGGATCCGTCCGAAACTAAACTCCAATTCCGCGACTCGCTCGCAGGCAAAACCAAATTGCGGGGAAAGCGCAGCTGCCTTTCGCGCCCGGCCCAAAGCGACGTTTAACGATTCATCCCCTTTGGCCAGCGACTGCTCATAATATGAATCCGCCAGCAATTCCGTCGGCAGCACAGGTTCCAATCGGGATGGTATCGGCTGGCGCTTCACTGCGGCTATCAGCGTGCGTAGCGCGTCCGCGAGGCGGGCAATATGATTTGAGCGGTCTGCAGCGGACAGCTCGTTCAATTCAGATTCCGTTTGCTCGACTTCTCCCACGGAAAGCAGCAAAGCGGCATGATAAACCCGCTGTGAATCGGACACCGGTCCTTCCGGCTGCGCATATCTGGCAAGCGCAGCCAGCAAATTTCCGGCGCGATACGCATCGAGTGACGGGCGCAACGACCGTTGTTCATTGGGCGTCAATGACAAATCGGCCGGGTCCAGAACGGCTGGATAGTAAAAACACCATTGCAGGAGATTATTGGCAATAAATCCCGGAGCGCGAACAGGCGCCCTGCCCTGCTCCGCGACGGCTTGCTGATCATTCGTCAGCAAAACCGAGCCCTGCGAATTGCCAAACAACACTTTACCGTCAATCACCGATAGTGTCTCCTGTTCCGAACCATTCACGTCGGATGAGCGGATGACGAACTCCGTGCCTTCGATGCTGGCATTCGCTCCGTGAGTAAGTACGCGGATGGTTCCGGGCTTGTCACGATGGAAGAACGAAAGGACGCCCTTGATGAAATTCATGCCGGGCAATGAACCGGATTTATCGGGCTGCAGGATTTCGATTTGCGTCAACGGTCCCAGGGGCACAACACTTTTATCGCTCCACAGAACGGTCACGCGGCTATTATCCGTGGTCCGTAATTGGTCTCCCGGATACAGGACCTGGTTGGTCTGTGTCAGCACCCAGGTTTTTGCGCCCGCCGGCATCAGTTCGACGGAGCCTTGAATAGCGACAATCCGGATTTCGCCAGTTTCAGGGTTCATGGATGAATCCTGGCCATTCGCAGCAACGCGAAACCAGACGAGTCCGCCGATGGCAATGGACGCGAGGACACGACAAAGCTTTGTCGGAATATTCAAGAGATTCAGGGTTACCGAACCGAATTTCATGTCTTGTATTTGTTTGTCACTGGTCAGGCAAGGGAATAATCGCCATTGATTACGCTTATTTTTGCGACCACGAGGGATACGCCGGGTTTGCCCGTTTCTTGCAAGCAAAGCGAAAAAACTTTGTCAGAACCTCCATGCCAGCGCGTATCACCAGCAGGAACGAACGAAAGGAAAATGATGAGCGTTGAAAACATACAACCACCGCTGCAAGAGCCGTTAGTCCGGCGATGCGGCTTGACCGGCGGGAAAAAAGCGTTATCCATCGAAACATGCCATTCCAACCCGCACCCGAACATGAAACGCATCAATGACGAATTCGCTTCGACCCGCGCCTCGCTGATTCATCGCCTGAAGGACTGGCAGGACGAATCAAGCTGGCGGGATTTTTTCAATACCTATTGGAAGCTCATTTACGGCGTTGCCCGGAAGGCCGGCCTGACCGATGCGGAAGCGCAGGACGTGGTGCAGGAAACGCTCGTATCCGTAGCCAAACACATGCCGACGTTCAAGTATGATCCGTCCATCGGTTCTTTCCGGGCGTGGCTGCTCAACATGACGCGCTGGCGCATCGTAAACCAGTTTCGCAAACGCCAGCCTTTGGCGGCGCGCACCCCGGGGACCCACAGTACGGCTCGAACCGACACGGTCGAGGCTGCGCCGGACGTCTCCGTGGACCTGGACGCGGAATGGCAGGCCGAATGGGAAGCAAACCTTATGAACGCGGCCATGGACAATTTGAGGCGCCGCATCGAGCCGCAACGCCTTCAAATCTTCGACTTTTATGTGAATAAAGAATGGCCGCCGGAAAAAGTGGCCGAGCGATTCCAGGTTTCCATCGACCTGGTTTATCAGGTCAAACATCGTGTCACCGATGCCATTCGCGCGGAGGTCCAGCGGCTGGAAAAAGAAATGACCTGAACAAAAAATCTTGAAAAAGCGCGACTACCAGCCGTAAATAGGAACCATTATGAAGGAACTAAAATTTGAATGCCCCCATTGCAAACAGCACCTCGCCTGCGACGAATCACATTCGGGGAGGCAAATCCAATGCCCGGGCTGCAGCCATCTGATCCGGATTCCTTCCGTGCCCGGCAAAACCGCCCAGTATGAACCTGAATCCGGCAAGACCTGGGCGACCTACGTGCCGCCCGCGAAATCAGACCCGAAATGACCGGCTTCGTTCGACACCGATAGATCAGGGCGCCCGAATCCATGCATTTCCGACATTGGATCTCCGCGCATCCGCCTTCTGCACCTGAACACTGATCGGCCGGGGCGCGACAATTTATCCCGTACGCGCCGACAGGAAGCGCAACTCAGCCATGCCCTGGGCGAACAGGTCCAGGAATGGGGTTTAAATGAACATTCCTTATATATTCCACGCATAGCGATTTTGTTTTGCAATCTTGATTCCCGATATGCCATTTTGCCCGACGACAGCTTGTAGCAGGCGCCTGAACCAATAACCATTTAGCCCTTGGATTATGAATTGGTATTACGTTGAGCAAGGAAAACAAACCGGACCGGCAAACGATGAACAATTTAAGGCGCTGGTTCAAACCGGAAAAATTTCCGCGGATACACTTGTCTGGCGTGAAGGCATGGCAGACTGGGTGCCCTACAGTCAGGTCGACGCAACGACTGCGGCACCCGGGGCGACCGGCGCAGACACAAAGCCGCAGGCTGTTTGCGCCGAATGCGGCAAAGTATTTCCGGAGGATGAAACGATCCGGTACGGCGAAGTTCGGGTTTGCGCCAACTGCAAGCCGATCTTGCTTCAAAAACTGCAGGAGGGCGCGGCTTTAAATACCGGAGCGTTGAATTACGCGCCTTTTGGGGCAAGGTTTGTGGCCTACTTTCTGGACACCATCATATTGCTGGTCTTCAATCAATTGATCACGCGCGGCATCATGTTGATTGCCGTCGGCACGATATTCGCAAAACCCGGAATGATGCCAACCGCCCTTACCATATTCACGACCGCTTTTCCACTGCTCGTGGGAATTAGTTATGAAGCCTTCCTGGTCGGCAAATACGGTGCGACCTTGGGTAAAATGGCGTTGAAGATGAAAGTGGTCACGGCGGATGGAGGACGAGTGTCCTATGCCCGGGCCTTTGGGAGATACTTTGGAAAACTATTGAGCGGCTTCACTTGCGCAATCGGCTTTATCATCGCCGCCTTCGATAACCCGCAAAGACGGGCGTTGCACGATCATATCTGTAACACTCGTGTCGTGTATAAGTAACGGATGAGCAGTCCGCTGATACAATGCCCCGAGTGCCGAGCCTGGTTGATGGAAGGAGTTTTCAATCAGCCGGATTTCGCTCCCTGCCCCGCGTGCGGCTCACCGCTGCTCACCCGGGTGTTTCCGGCGTTGTTTCGCAAAATCGGCGCCGGCCAGAGCGGCGAGGCCATCCTGGTGGAAGGCGAATCGAGCTGCTTTTTTCATCCTCAAAAAAAAGCCGTCCTGCCCTGCGACAGTTGCGGGCGGTTTTTGTGCGCGTTGTGTGATTGTCCTCTCCAGGGGCAGCACTTTTGCACGACCTGTCTGGAAGCCGGGCAGACCAAAGGAAAAATCAAAAGCCTCGAAAATCAGCGCACCCTTTATGATCGGATTGCCCTCACGCTCGCAGTCCTGCCGCTGATCATTTTTTATTTTACTCTGATTACGGCGCCGGCGGCTTTGTACATCGCCATTCGATACTGGAACGCGCCGAGGAGCCTTTTACGCCGGACTAAAATTCGATTCATTGTGGCGATTGTGATCGCCCTTTTGGAGATTAGCGGCTGGGCGATACTTTTTATCTTTTTAGCAACGCGCCATGGATCCCACTCCTGAAATAAGCTATCAACGCCTCACCCGCTCCGCAGGGCGCGGCGGGTTGTCCGTGGCATTCCAGTCCCGGACAAGTTTATGGCTCGGACCGGACCATCTGCTGTCCGTGGATTCCAACGGCTATACCGAAAATTACAAACGGTTTTATTTCCGCGATATCCAGGCCATTGTGGTCCAAAAAACCCGCATCTTTCAGGTGTTGAATTTCTTCGTGGGCGCCATCGCTCTGGCTTTTCTTTTTACAACGATTGCCGTCATCCCCAAAACCACCGCCGCCTGGAACGACGAAGGTCCCGCAGCCACTATTATATTGGGCATTATCACCGGTCTCTTTCTCCTGTTTTTGGTGCTCAATTTGACCGCCGGCCAAACGTGCAAAACGCATCTGCGCACGGCCGTTCAAATCGAGCAGTTGGCGCCGTTGAACCGCATCAGAAGGACGCGGCGTGTCCTCGCGAAAATCCATCCCCTGATTGCAGCGGCACAGGGCGGCGAATTATCGCCGGAGGCTGTCGCGGCTCAAATGCGGGAATGGAGCGAGCCGCCTTCAGAGGCGGCTTCAGCTTCCTCCGCGATAGTTGAAGACGATCCCAACACCCCGCCGCGTTTGGGCGCATAACGTTTGCCATGAGTTCGCTCGCCCAACAACGCTGCTTCAATCACGCGATACGCGAGGCGGTGGCGCGCTGTCCGGAGTGCAAACAATTCTTTTGCCGTGAGTGCATCACGGAACACGATGACCGGGTTGTCTGCACTTCCTGTTTGAAAAAGCTGACTCTCAAGCCGCCGTCGCGACGTTTCGGACTCGGGAGGCTTCTTTTGGCCGGGCAATGCGTATTTAGCCTTCTCATTGCCTGGTATTTCTTTTTTCTAATTGGCCACAGTTTATTGAAATTGCCGAATTCATTTCATGAAGGGACGCTGTGGCAGGAGACCTGGAGCGATTCGCCATGAAACCCAAACGTCGGCAACAAGGCTCCGGAGCGCTGGATCTGATCGAAGAATCCGTTCATCTGTTGCGCACTGCCCCTGCGGCCACGCTGGCGGTTTATTATTTAGGGACGATGCCGTTTGTACTCGGCTTCCTCTTTTTCTGGGCGGACATGAGCCGGAACCCATTCGCGTCCGGGCATCTGGCGGATGCCAGCCTGGCTATGGGCGGATTATTTTTATGGATGAAATTCTGGCACAATGGATTTGCCCGCCGCATTCGGGCGCAACGCGCCGCTCAGGCCGCACCGCCGCTCCCATTTCGCCGGATCATCAGGATATTGTTGGTACAAACGGTATGGCAACCGTTGGGCTTGTTCCTCATCCCGCTTTCCCTTATTCCGATCCTGCCATTTGCCTGGGTTTACGCGTTTTACCAAAACGTGACTGCCCTGGACAATGGCGAAATGGGCGCCCGTGACGTCTTTAAAAAATCATGGCGGCAGGCCGGACTTTGGCCCGGACAAAACAGCCTGGCCATCGTGATCCTCATTGGTTTTGCCACCTACGTATTCCTGAATTGGGTGGCGGTGTTTTTCACATTGCCGGAGTTGTGCAAAATGTTGCTCGGGATCGAGTCCAGGTACACCGAAAGACCTTTAAGCCTGTTAAATTCGACTTTTTTCGCGGCGATGTTCAGCCTGACTTATCTCTGCGTGGACCCCATCCTGAAAACGTTTTATTCGCTCCGTTGTTTTTATGGGGAATCGCTGGAGTCGGGCGAGGACTTGAAGGCCGAACTGAAGGAATTTGCCGCCATGGCCTCCAAAGCTGCCGCCGCCCTTCTATTGTTTTTCCTGTTGGTTCTCTCGCGGCCGGCGTTTGCCTCGAACAGCGCCCCCGCCACCGCCGCGCCGGCCTCTTCTCGAATGTCCCCGGCTCAACTGGATGGCGCGATTAGTCAGACGATTCATGAGCGAAAATATATTTGGCGGATGCCCCGTGAAAAGCTCCAGGACACCGATGCCAACGAGGGAGCATTCGCGCGCTTCCTTGAAAAAATCGGGGACATGCTTCGAAGATGGGGCCGCGCGACTCTGCAATGGCTGATGAAGGTGTTCCGGGCCATCTATCACTGGCTGGAGAAGATCTTGGATGGGCTTTTTGGCGGAAGCGGTTCCTACGGCAACGGTTCTTCGGGCAATGGATGGATCACATCCATTCAATTGTTGCTTTGGTGTTTGGTGGCCATCGTGACGTCGGTACTCGCCATCTTGTTTTATCGAGTTTGGCAAGGGCGCCGGAAAATGCGTTCTCTTGTGGCAACGGAAGCCATTCTTCCCGTGCCGGATGTTGCCGACGAAAGCACCGCCGCGGACGAATTGCCCGAGGAGGAATGGAGCAAATTGGGACGCGAATTGCTGGCGCGGGGAGAATTGCGCCTGGCGATGCGCGCGTTTTATTTGGCCAGCCTGTCGCACCTGGCCACGCGAAACCTCATCAGCATCGCCCGCTTCAAGTCCAATCGCGAGTATGAGCGTGAACTGCGGCGGAGAGGCCATTCGTTTCCGGAATTGCTCTCGATTTTTGGCGAAAACATCTCGGCCTTTGAAGCCTCCTGGTATGGGATGCACGAAGTCAATCCGGACACGGTCAATCGATTCGCCATGAACATCGAGAAAATCAAATCCGCCGGATGAAAAGATTTTTTCCCATCGTCCTGTTGCTCGGCTGCGCGGCGGCGTTTGTCCTGGGCATCGTCTATTTGTTTGAGCTCCGCTTTGAATCGGGAGATGTTTTTCCGCCCTATTCCTCGCTCCGCGCCGACCCCCTGGGCACCATGGCGTTGTACGAGAGCCTCGGACGAATACCCGGTCTGGCCGTGAGCCGTGATTTCAACGATTCGGACACGTTGCCGCAAGAGGAACCCCACACACTCTATCTGCATCTGGGCGGAGAGCCATTTGAGTTCGAGTGGATGCCCGATGAAACATACCAAAGCGTTAAAGATTTTATGACCCGCGGCGGGCGGCTGGTCATCACCTTTTACCCTCAGACGGAAGACCTTTGGTCTGATGAGGTAAATCACAAAAACGAAAAGATGACCAGGTCGAAAACGGATAAAAAAGACCAGGACAGTGGGACCAATAGCGATCACTGGACCCCGCTCAACGACAAATGGGGTTTTCACACGGGTTTTGAGAAACTGGAACCCGCGCCGGATGGCGACACCTACCCGCCGGCCGCAGTCTATAATCAAACTGATTTGGCGCTGCCCGACACTCTCGACTGGCACAGCGGGATCATCTTTACGAACCTGGCGCACGAGTGGCGCGTGATTTACGCCCGGGACGGCAATGCCGTCGTCATTGAACGCGAATTTGGCCGGGGTTCGGCTGTTATCGCCAGCGATTCGTACCTGGTGAGCAACGAAGCGATGTTCAAAGACCGTCACGCCGACCTGCTTGCATGGGTGGTGGGTTCGGCCAAAAACGTGGTATTTGACGAGGCCCATTTTGGCATTGTACAGAGCCCCGGCGTGGCGGCGCTCATGCGCAAATATCGCCTGCAGGGATTGGCCGCGGGATTGATCCTGCTGGCGGCGTTATTCATCTGGAAACATTCATTCGGCCTGGTTCCCCCGCTGGCGGATGAGCCGGGGGAGCGTTTCGTTGCGGGAAAGGACTCGGCCGCGGGCTTCGTAAATTTGCTCCGGCGCTGTGTCGCCCCGCGCGATTTGCTGGCGACATGCTTTGGCGAATGGAAGAAATCGGTCACGCGGAACGGAAAACATTTTACGGCGCGATTTCAGCGCGCCGAAACCATATACACGGACACCGGCCCTGCGGGCGGCAACCCCGTTGAAACCTACAAAAAAATTGCGGAAAGCCTCGGAACTCAAAATCAAAAACTATGAATACAGAACGGCTCAAAGAAGTCCTCACCCAAGCGCGGCAGGAAACCGGCAAAGTCATCATCGGCCAGCGCGACGTCGTCGAAAAGGCCCTCATTTGCATTTTCACCGGCAACCACGCGCTGATCGAAGGCGTCCCCGGCGTCGCCAAAACGCTGCTGGTACGCACCCTGGCCCGCGTGTTGGGAGCCGAATTTGCGCGCATCCAGTTTACTCCTGATCTGATGCCGTCCGATATCATCGGCACCAATGTTTTCAATTTACAGCGGAATGAATTCTCCCTGATTAAAGGGCCGGTCTTCACGTCCTTTCTCCTGGCTGACGAAATTAATCGCGCCCCCGCCAAAACGCAATCGGCGCTGTTGCAGGCCATGCAGGAACGATTGGTGACGATCGACCGTGAGACGCATTCGCTGCCGGCGAACTTCACGGTGTTCGCCACCCAAAATCCGATTGAATACGAGGGCACCTATCCGCTTCCGGAGGCGCAGAAGGACCGTTTCATGTTGAAAATCACCATGGCCGCGCCGGATCGCGCGGATGAATTAACGCTGGCGCAACGGACTATGACGAAGGACGCGCCGGAAGTTCTGCTCGCGCAGGACGTGGTGCAGCCGGTGATCAAAACGGAGGATTTGCGGGAACTGCGCCAGGACCTGGGCGCCATCGTCATGCGCGAGGAATTGACCGCCTATCTCGTGGATATTGTGCGGGCCACCCGCTCGCACGAAAGCATCCTCGTAGGCGCCGGGCCGCGGGCGACACAATCGCTCATCATGGCCGCCCGGGCCTGCGCCGCGATTTCAGGCCGCGATTTTGTCACGCCGGATGATGTTAAAACCATGGCGCCCTGCGTTCTCGAGCATCGTCTTATTCTTCGGCCCGAGTTCGAAATTGAAGGCCTAACGGTGTCGGAAGTCATCCAGCAACTCCTGCAGCAAATCGCCGTCCCGCGATGATTGTTCCGCGCGCCAAATTATTATTTTGGACGGCCCTGGTCGTCTTGCCGTGCGCCTTCCTCGCGGGCGCAGCGGCCAGCCTGACGGCCTGGGCGTTCGCCCTGATGGGCGGGTTGCTGGTGTTTGTCATGATTGACGCGATCGCCGCGCGGAAAACTATTGCCGGAATCAGCGTCGAGCTTCCGTCGGTGGCGCGCATGTCGAAAGACCGCGAGGCAAGCCTGAAATTGCGGATTCGGAATGAAAAACAACGCGAGCGGCGGATGCGTATTGGCCTGCCCTGGCCGCGGGAGATCCAGTCCGCCACCCATGAGTTGGACGCGCTATTGCCCGGTCAAACCGAGTGGTCCCAATTGACGTGGACCTGCACCCCGCGCAAACGCGGCAATTACAAACTGGACCAGGTGTACCTGGAATGCGAATCACCTCTCGGCCTTTGGGCCGCCCGCAAACCCGTTCCCGTGCAGTCGGAAATTCGCGTGTATCCGAACCTGTCAAACGATCGGAAAAATCTCTCGGCGCTCTTTCTAAATCGCGGCCAATTTGGTCTGCATGCCCAGCGGCAGGTTGGCAAAGGGCGCGATTTTGAGAAACTGCGCGATTACATCCCGGGCGATGGTTACGACGAAATTCATTGGAAAGCGACGGCGCGCCGGGGCAAACCCGTCACCAAGCTGTTTCAAATCGAGAAGACCCAGGAGGTTTATGTGATTGTGGACCGTTCGCGTTTGAGCGCGCGCCCTCCCGGCCAAAGCATCGATGGGGCCTCGGCGCTGGAACGCTTTGTTACCGCCGCGCTGGTGCTGGGACTGGCCGCCGAACAACAGGGCGATTTGTTCGGGTTGCTGGCCTTCGGAGACAAAGTGGAGAAGTTCGTGCGCGCCAAAAATGGCCAGGCCCACTACAACGCATGCCGTGAGGCGCTATATACCCTGCAGCCCGGGGCGGTCACGCCGGATTTTGATGAACTGTGCACTTTCATCCGGTTGCGGCTCCGCCGCCGTGCCTTGCTGATTTTTCTGACCGCGCTTGACGACCCGGCCGTCTCAGAAAGCTTTGTTCGTAGTTTGCGCCTGATCCGCAGGCAGCACCTGATATTGGTTAACATGCTGCAGCCGCCCGGCGTCCGGCCGCTGTTTTCCAATCCCGGCGTCGCGGGCCTGGATGACATTTATGAGGAACTGGGCGGCCATTTGCGCTGGCAAAAATTGCGTGAGTTGCAAAAAATTCTGCGGCGGCTCGGCGTGCAATTTTCACTGCTCAAAAACGAACGCATGAGCGCGGAATTGGTGTCGCAATATCTAAGCGTCAAGCAAAGGCAATTGTTGTGATTGTTGACCTGCAACGTTTTATCGCGAACGAACGGCCTTTTTGGGCCGAGTTGGAAAAGCTGCTGGACCATCTCGAGGCCGAACCGGACGCCGCTATGTCCTTGCAGCAATTGCAACTGTTTCATCAGCTCTACGAGCGCACGGCAGCCGGCCTGGCCAAAATCACCACCTTTTCATCCGAACCGGAAACTCGCCGGTATCTGGAAAATCTGGTCGGCCGCGCCTATGGCGAAATCCATGAAACCCGGGACCGGCAAAGAAAGTTTTATCCCATCGAATGGGCTTTGCGAACGTTGCCGCAAACTTTTCGCCGGCACGTGGGCGCCTTTTATCTTACCGTGGCCATCACCCTTGCCGGGTGCCTGTTCGGCGGCGGGGCCATTGCCCTGGATCCGGACGCCAAGGCGGTATTGATGCCTTTCCCGGGGCTCATGCAGGACCCGGCCAAACGCGTCGCTGAAGAGGAAAAATCAAATGGCGACCGGATGAAGGGAGTGAAGACGACCTTTTCCGCGGAGTTGATGACGCATAATATCAAGGTGTCAATTTTCACACTTGCCCTGGGCATGAGCTGGGGGTTCGGGACGATTTTGATGCTCTTTTATAACGGTGTCATCCTGGGTGCCGTCGCGGTGGATTATATTCATGCCGGTGAAACAAAGTTTCTGCTGGGCTGGTTGATGCCGCACGGCGTTATCGAAATTCCGGCAATTTTGATCGCCGGCCAGGCCGGCCTGATGCTGGCGATGGCGCTGATTGGCCGGGGCAGCCGGTTGACGCTGCCGGCGCGATTGCGCGCCATTACACCGGATGTGGCCACCCTCATTTTTGGCGTCGCCCTGCTTCTGGTGTGGGCGGGTTTCGTGGAAGCCTTTCTTTCGCAATATCACGAACCGGTCATCCCTTATGACGTGAAAATCGGCTTTGGCTGCATTGAACTAACGCTCCTCATTTTCTTTCTTTCAAGGTCCGGACGCAGCAAGGAAGAACAGAAGGAAGCGCACAAATGAAAACGAGCACCCTGGCCATTCGCACGCCGGAAGGCATCGTGTTCTCCCAACAACTCGCCGGCCCGGTGACGCGCTTTTTGGCATGGTTTATCGACCAACTCTTCATTCAGGTCATCCTGTTCGTCCTGGGATTCCTGTTCAGTCTTTTGGGGATTTTCACTTCAGGCATCGCCCTGGCTTTTTCTTTGATTGGCTGGTTCATCGTTGGCATCGGTTATGGAATCTTTTTTGAATGGAGCTGGCGCGGCCAAACGATTGGGAAAAAGCTTTTTCGGCTGCGCGTCGTGGACGTTGAAGGGATGAGGCTGCAATTCAACCAAATCGTCGTGCGCAACCTGTTGCGCTTCGTCGACGAATTGCCGCTCGCTTATTTTGTGGGCGGCGCGGCGTGCTGGGTGAATCCCAAATGCCAGCGCCTGGGCGACCTCGCGGCCAACACCGTCGTCGTTCGCAGTCCCCGGATCTATGAACCGGACCTCAACCAGCTTTTGACCGGCAAATATAATTCGCTCCGGCAATTTCCCCACCTCGTCGCCCGCCTCCGCCAAAACGCATCTCCCGCCGAAGCGGGCATCGCCCTGCAAACACTGTTGCGGCGCGACGAATTTGACCCGGTCGCCCGCGTCGAAATCTTCAGCGATCTGGCCGCGCATTTTCGCGCCAAGGTTGAATTCCCACCCGAAGCCACCGACGGCGTCGCGGACGAGCAATACCTGCGGAACGTTGTCGATGTGTTGTACCGAACGAGGGCGGATAATGACGTTGAAATGTTAAAACGTTAAAAACGTTGAAACGTGTATCGCGTGCGGCCGGTTTTTCCGATTCAACGATTCAACGATTCAACGTTTTTAACGTTTCAACGCTTTACAGCTTGCGCAATTGAACCTTGCGATAGCGAATGACCGTATCCGAACTGTCGTTGAAGGCTCCCAGGCCGATCAGGCATGAATTACCCGGCACACTGATTTGCCGGGGTGGGTCAGCCTGATCAAAAACGCTGACACCATTGACGGACGCGGTGACTTTGCTGTCTTGAAACGTCATATCGAACGAATTGGTCACGTCATTCAATACGATGTGTTGTGCGATTTGCTCGCGCGACCAACCGACCGCGAAACACGCCACGTCTCCTTCCTCACCGACATGCCGCTTCAGGCGAAAGCCATACCACTCCCAACCGTCAAAATTCGGCACGCCCATGACCACGCCGCCTTGAAAATTTTTGTTGGCGGACCGGACGACTTCGAACTGCCCGCGCACTTCAAAATTCATGCCCGCGCGCAGGCGGGAAAAAAGCATATGTCCCTTGGGACCGGACTCCACTTCTACCGCGCCGTCCGGCAAAACGTGAACTTTGCCGAAACTAAATATCCAATTGGAATCGTCATCGCGGGTGGGCAAAAGGCTGACCCAATCGCCGTCGTTCAGATGCTTTTCTGCGTTCAACTCCGATAACCGGCACTCGATAAACTGGCGGGTCCGGTCATCCGCGTCGGGAGCATCTTTCAACGCGGCGTATTCTTTCATCGCACGGGAAAAGTCGCCGAAATTACGGGCGCGTTCCGCGGCGGAAACTTTCCGTCCGATAGGTCCTGTGCGCGCGGCCACTTCTAGCGGCATGAGCGAGAGGTCAACATTCCAATCGCTCAAATTCGATGTTTCCGGCTTCCAATCCAACGCTTCAAGCTGTGCCCGGGCCACGTCGTACTTGCCTGCGAAATAGGCGGCGACGGCGTACGATGTCCGCCAGCCGTTTAGATATTCCTTCTGCGAAGACGCGCTCACATAACCGTCATACATGCGTGCCAGGTTTGGCCAGATATCGTCGCGCCCAAAAATGTGCTTCCCGGAGGCAAGGCCCATTTCCGATTCCACGTCATAGACACAATCAAGATATTTGCGCGGAACGTCGGTATCAAATCGTCCGGTATCGATCGCCGCCACTCCCAGGGCAAGCATGGCTTTTTCATTGCCGTACCAGCGCGGACGCAGGCCCCAGCGCATCTCTTTCCAGGCCGGCGCGTAATCAATTTGCGCCTTCGTCGTTCGATCAAACCACATGCGCATTTCACTCAGGTCCGAGTCTCCGAGGGACACGGTCATCATCAAGTCCGGCGCCACGGCCCAGTCCGGTTGCAGCGTCCAGGCGGCGGTCAGATCGCCACGAGCGGCGCCCAGGTGCGCGCGAAAACCTTTCCAGCCGTCGTCCGTCACACTATTGGCGCCACCATCTCCACGCGCCACCCACGCCTCATTGATTTCGTGTTCTCCATTCAATGTTGATGTGAGCCATTGGTATTTTGGGCCGGCATCATGACTGATGCTGCAAATAGAGGCGCCATTTTGCTGAAAAAAATCGTATCCCCACTGATTGATGAAGATATCAGCAATCTCCTGTTGGTCGTCCGGCGTGAAACTCCCATCGGAAAAACATCGTTTTACGAGTTCCAATGCGGACGTTTCGAGTGCTCCGCCCTGGTCCGAGTTATATCCCAGCAATCCGGCCAACCGCACAGTCGCGTAGAATTGCGGATAGGCCTGATGCGAAGACGACGGATATGCCGCCAGCGCGCGGCGGAACAAGCGGATGGCATCAAAATGGTTCAGGGCCTCGTCTGCTGCCACCGTCAATACCACAGCATCCGTACAATTTGTGTCGGCACCCAATTTATCGCTCTCGTCGGCCAGGGACATGGAATTGGTTGCTTCCTTTCCGGCGTAATTACGCGCGATGTACGTGCGGAGAAATAAATCGGCTTCCGCGTCACACTCGGGATTGCGCGCCCCGTGCTGTTCATAGCCGTCTACCCATAGCCGAAGCCGAAATGCTCTGTTACGCTTTTGATCATCGGCAACGGTCTGGGTGTTGTGGTCCCATACGATCGGTTTGCCGGCAGTTGCCACCGCCGCGGGATTGAGTTCGTTGAGGGGGCTGGAAGGCGAGACTCGGCTAATACCTGAAATATCCCTTTGGAACCGAACCGCCATGTATCCCATGCCGATAACCACTGAAAGGCAGAAAATGACGCCGCCGGCAATACCGGTCCAAATCAATGCCGGAGGCGCTCCGCGACGGACAGCAATTGGCGGCAATGGCGGCGGGGTCGTGCGATAGCCTTGTTTTAAAACCAAATCCAATGGCTGCCAGTCCGTGGTTCCTTCGGCCTGAACATACTCCGTGCCCGCGAAACGACCGGTCTCCCGCCCCTTCACCAG
>DASXFM010000413.1:0-16535 GCA_036489615.1 Verrucomicrobiia bacterium
TTCGACGACGATGCGCAACACGCCCGACGTGGCCATGACCGCGGAGAATATTTACGTGCGCGTGGACGGGCAGGACTACACCGTTGGTGGCACCAGTTGCGCGGCCCCATTGTGGGCGGGATTCGCAGCATTGGCAAACCAGCAGGCGGCGGCAGGAGGGAAATCACCCATCGGTTTGATTAATCAGGCAGTGGATGAGATTGGCAGTGGAGTGGGTTATAGCTCTGGTTTTCATGATATCAGTACCGGTAACAACATCTCGGGAAGCAGCCCGAATAACTTTTATGCTGTGGGAGGCTACGACCTGTGCACCGGTTGGGGCACGCCCGCCGGACAGAAGCTGATCGACGCCCTTGCCAGCCCTGAAGCTCTCACCATCACGCCAGGGGAAGGATTTACTTCTACCGGCGGAGTTGGAGGGCCGTTTACTATTGCCGCACAAGAGCTTTCATTGACCAATTCCGGGACCAATTCGTTGAGGTGGTCCGTTTCCAACACGTCAACGTGGTTAACTGTTTCGTCATCCGGGGGAATATTAACGGCAGGCGGCCCTTCGGCCACGGTCACCGTAAGTTTGAACAGCGCAGCCAGCAATTTGGCCGTTGGAACCTACACGGCCACATTATGGTTCACCAATTTGAACGATAGTTTTGGGCAAGGGCTATCGTACCTGTTAAACATGATTGCTCCACCGGCAATTACGTCGCAACCAGTCGACGCCTCAGTTTTGGAAGGAGAGACGGCCAGGTTCAGCGTAACGGCGACTGGTGGAATTCCGTTGTCCTATCAATGGCAGTTCGACGGAACGAATTTGACCGATGGCGGTGCTATTTCAGGGTCAATGACCACTAACCTGATTGTGAGCGATGTTTCGGCAACTGAGGTCGGAAATTATAGTGTCGTTGTTACGAACCTTGCTGGTGTCACCGTTAGCAGTAACGCGACCTTGATGATCGTTCCATCCGTTCCGGTGATTGTCACGCAGCCCCCTAACCAGACAGCAGTCGTGGGTCAAACCGTCGTTTTCGGCGTTGGAGCAGTGGGAAGCACGCCCTATTCGTATCAGTGGAGTTTCGATGGTGTCAGCATTGACGACGCAACCAATAGCTCGTTGAGTTTGACGAATATTCAGCTCGCGCAAAGCGGTAATTATTCGGTGCAGGTCACAAATGCATTAGGTTCAACGGCAAGTTCAAACGCAATGCTTACAGTGTACCCTGCGCCATCGGCGCTGTTCTTCGATGATTTTAGCGGCCCTGTGCTAAATCCAATTTGGCAAACGAATTTGCCCAATGCCTATAGCGGAAGTTTTCCGGAGGGTTCTTCCGAAGTGGCGACCTATATTGGGGCGCCAAATTACACTTTTGGCCTGCTGGATTCCAATACGGTTCTGAGCATGACCAACGTCATAGGGCCGTTGCAGCGGGTTGGCTGGAGTTCCAGCACGAATTTTCTCGCCTCGAACTTCCGCTACGAGGCCCGTTTCAACAGCCTGTTTATTTCCTCGACGACGAGCATAGACGGAATTATTGAAATTTGGATCATGAATGCAACCAACGATAATCTTTACGATATCGTTTCACCGTTTGCGGGAGGGTCTGGCTCGGACTTGTACATGTTTTTTGGCAGCAGTGTGGACAACAATTACACTCGGAGTTCCTACACATTTGCGGACAACACCTGGTATCGTTTAGTGCTGCAATCTTTGCCGGGGCAAAACATACGGGCGTCGTTGTGTGACGACAGCGGCAATGAATTGATCGGGTACTCGTTTAACCACGACGGGAGCGCCTTTGGTTCCGGGTTCAAAATTGTTCTGGCGCAGATTGTCGGCGCATCCGGCGCGCCTTATCCTACAACCGTCGCCGCAGATTACGTCCGCCTGACAACCGGATTCGCGCCGGTGATCACTGACCAGCCTCAGAATCAAATAGCGGAGGAGGGGACGAATGTCGCCTTCACGGTCACAGCAGACGGAACGGCGCCTCTGGGATACCAATGGAATTTCGATGGCGCGGGCATTTTCGGAGCGACGAATTCGACGCTGACATTGACGAACGTCCAGGAAGCCGACTCCGGAGATTATACCGTAGTTGTGACCAATATTTATGGAATGATTGTCAGTTCGAATGCGACGCTCAACGTGGGACTTGCTCCGGCAATCACCGGCCAACCGAACAACCAGACTGTGGCAGCCGGGGCGACAGCAAACTTTTCTGTGACAGCCGATGGGTCCATGCCGTTGAATTACCAGTGGAGTTTTGATGGAACAGATATTGTTGGGGCCACCAATGCGACTCTGACTTTGACCAACGCGCAATTCTCTCAGAACGGAAATTATTCAGTCTTTGTGGCAAATATTTTCGGCTCGATTGAAAGCTCGAACGCGTTACTGGTGGTGCTCGCGCCGCCTATGATCATATCGGAACCAACTAATCTAGCCGTGGCGATTGGCGGCGATGCGACATTCGCTGTCACAGCCACCGGGACGCTGCCGTTATCTTACGAGTGGAGTTTAAATGGCACGAATATCGCGAGAGCCACTAATGCGATGCTGACGTTAACCGACCTGTCGCTTTCCCAGGCAGGCAGCTACTCCGTCTTAATCAGTAATGCGTACGGCTCGACCAACAGTTCGAGCGCTACTTTAACGGTTTATGGTGTGCCTCCAATGATAACGATGCAACCTGGCAGCCAAACGGTGTCCGTTGGCGCAAACGCGACATTTACGGTAGGTGCCGGCGGAACGCAGCCTCTGAATTATCAGTGGGTATTCAGCGGTACGAATTTGCCCGGAGCAACGAATGCAGCCTTGATGTTAACTAATGTGCAGCCCAGCCAGGCTGGCAATTACGCTGCCTTCGTTAGCAACGCATACGGTTCAACCAATAGCGCCGAGGCGATGTTGACCGTAAGTGTTACGAGCGCTGCGCAATTCTTTGATGATTTCTCCGGTCCTTCGCTAAATCCAATTTGGCAAACCAATGTTCCGAATGCCGAATGCGGGACCGGCAGCGGGTCCGGTGAAACGGCCGCCTACATCGGGGGTTCGGGTTACAATTTTGGTCTCCTGGGTTCGTATTCGGTCTTAAATATGACTAACAAAATGGGGCCATTGCAACGGCGCGGCTGGAGTTCCAGCACCAATTTTTTGGCTGCCAACTTCCGATATGAAGCGCGATTCAACAGTCTTTATCTATCAGCGACGAGCAGCATAGACGGGTTTATCGAGATTTGGATAATGAACGCGACGAATAATAGTCTTTACGATATTGTTTCGCCGTTTGCGGGCAATTCCGGATCATCACCGTATATGTTTTTTGGCAGCAGCATTGACAATCATTATGCCCCCGGCAACTTCGCCTGCGCGAATAATACGTGGTACAGGCTGGTCCTGCAGTGTTTGCCCGGCCAGAACATCCGGGCTTCGCTGTGCGACGACAATGAGCGGGAATTGATCGGCTATACATTTAATCACAACGGCTCGGTTTTTGGTTCAGGCTTTAAGATTTTACTGTCGCAAGCGGTCGGGACCTCGGGACAACCCTACCCAATCGCCGTGGCTGCCGACTACGTCAGCCTGACCTCGCAATTTTCGCCCATGATTACGACGCAACCTCAAAGTCAGACGGTTTTGGAAGGGACCAATGCCACATTCAGTGTGATTGCCCAGGGCGCACAACCATTGGCCTATCAATGGAATTTCAACGGAACGAACATCGCCGGGGCAACCAATTCGATTCTGACCATCGCAAATGTCCAACCGGGCAATTTGGGCGCTTATGATGCTATGGTGACAAACGCCTTTGGCTCGGTGACCAGCTCAAATGCTCTCCTTGGCACTTTTGCCATTTCCCCAACGATTACAACTCAGCCGACAAACGAATCCATTGCCATAGGTGGCACGGCGGTCTTTTCTGTGACTGCCAGCGGCACTTTGCCGTTGGTCTATCAATGGAGCTTCAATAGTACCAACATTTCCGGCGCAACCAACTCGACCCTTACTCTGACTAATGTTCAACTGTACGAATCCGGCAATTATTCAGTTTTTGTGACCAACCTTTATGGTTCTGCGCAAAGTTCCAACGCGGTGCTCACGGTTTACGGAGTTCCTCCATTTATCATGACACAGCCGGTTAGTCAGACCGTTCTCCAGGGAGGCAGCGCGACCTTCACTGTATCGGCGGGCGGAACACAACCCCTGGGCTACCAGTGGGACCTTAACGGCACGAACATCGCTGGAGCCACCAATAGCATGTTGGTCTTAAGCAATGTTCAGCCTTCGCAGGCAGGCAGTTACGCTGTAGTCATAACCAACGCCTTTGGTTTGACGAACAGTTCAAGCGCGGGATTGACGGTCAATTCTACATTTACCGGCCTGTTCTTTGATGATTTCAATGGTCCGGCATTGAACCCGATTTGGCAAAGTAACCTGCCGAGCGCTTATTGCGGAAGTTTCCAGGGCGGGGCTCAAATCGCCAGTTATGCCGGCACGCCAGGCTATTACTTTAGCCTTTTGAATTCCAACTCAGTGATTTATATGACCAATCACATGGGACCACTTCAGCGCCGTGGCTGGAGTTCCAGCACGAATTTCATCGCTGCCAATTTCCGTTACGAAGCTCGTTTCAATAGCCTGTACCTTTCTTCGGCCAGCAGCATCGACGGCTTCTTTGAAATTTGGATCATGAACGCGACCAACAATAATCTTTACGATATTGTGTCGCCATTCGCGGGAAGTTTCGGTGGAAATCCGTACATGTTTTTTGGCAGTAGCATTGACAACAATTATATTCAGGGATCGTATGCGGTTGCTGATAATACCTGGTACCGCCTGGTGCTGCAGTGTTTGCCTGGACAAAAGATTCGAGCTTCATTATGCGACGACAACGAGCGGGAGTTAATTGGCAACACATTCAATCACGACGGCTCGGCGTTTGGTTCAGGCTTTAAGATTGTCCTGTCGCAGGCAATCGGCGCCTCCGGTTCGGCGTATCCGGACGCCGTGGCGGTGGATTACGTCAGTTTGGCGTCCCAGTTTTCGCCAATCATCACGACCCAACCGCAAAGCCTGGCAGTTGCCGCGGCGACCAACGTCACCTTTAGCGTCATCGCTCAAGGCGCCCCGCCATTGACCTATCAATGGAATTTCAACGGGACGAATATTGCTGGAGCAACCAATTCGGCGTTGATTATGACCAATATTCAGCCGGTCAACGCAGGCGTCTATTCGGTCACCATCACCAACTTCTATGGGTCGTTGGCAAGTTCGAATGCCGTGCTGACGTTCGCCGCTGCACCAACAATTTCTGTTCAACCGACGAATCAAACTGTGTCCGCCGCGAGCATTGCTACGTTCAGCGTCACGGCCGGGGGTGGGCTGCCCCTGAGCTATCAATGGTATTTCAACGGAACAAACGTGATTCCCAGCGCCACAAATTCGATATTAACTTTGGCCGATTTGCAGTTTGCTAACCAGGGCATGTATGACGTTCTGGTGGCAAATCCTTATGGATCTGTCATCAGTTCCGACGCGTTGTTGGTTGTTTCAGTTGACCATTTTACGTGGAACACCATTCCATCCACGCGTTTCCTCAATACCCCGTTTGCAGTTAGAGTCGTTGCACAAGACGCCGCTGATGGTGTCTATACAAACTACAGCGGTATTGTTCTCATCAGTGCTACCAATGGCACGCCTGTGACACCGACGGTTTCGAGTAATTTTGTTCAGGGCGTTTGGATTGGGAGCGTCGTTGTGTCTCAAACAGCTACCAACCTGGTTTTGCGCGCAGCCGACGGCGTGGGTCACAACGGCCTGGCCAATCCGATCAATATTGTGAATCTGCCGTCGCTTAGCCCGCTTTCATCAGGCGGTACAGTGTACATCTCATGGCCTGTCAGTCCTTCGGGATTTTCGCTTCAAATGAGCACGAACCTCGCTACGGGAAATTGGGTTCCAGTGACCGGATCGCCGCTTCAATTTGGAGGCCAGAACGTCGAGCCAATCATCCCTTCCGTCACAAATTCAGGCGTTTATTATCGCCTCAAATTCCAGGGGCAATAACCAGACATCGTGCTATTCATTTTCGCCTCAACCCAACCCAGGCGAATTGTGGACCAACTTTTGAATTGATCGCCATTTTTGCGGAGTTTATAGTGAAGCTTTGTCCAGATGTCTGACTCTCAAAATATGGCTCAGAATTCTCAGCGTCCAACTCAGGCGGTCATTTTGGCCGGCGGACGGGGGGAACGGATGCGTCCGTTGACCGATTTGCGACCCAAACCCATGATCGAAATCGGCGGCAAGCCGTTTCTGGAACATCAATTAATAATGCTCCGTGAGCAGGGGTTTCGGCGCATTCTGCTTCTGCTGGGCTACTTGCCCGACGTGGTAAGGGATTATTTCGGCGACGGCCGAAAATGGGGGTTGGAAATCGATTATTCCGTCACCGCTGTTGAAGACAAAACCGGACGGCGACTGAAACTCGCGGAAAGAAAAATCGAGGACCTCTTTTTTCTTCTTTATTGTGACAATTATTGGCCTATGTGCATGGATAGGATGTGGCGACGTTTTCTTGAGGCCAATGCGCCAATGATGGTGACCGTGTATAGCAACAAGGACAATTATACGAAAAGCGTTTTGCGAGTGGATGA
Source organism: Verrucomicrobiia bacterium (assembly GCA_036489615.1). Taxonomy (GTDB): domain Bacteria; phylum Verrucomicrobiota; class Verrucomicrobiia; order Limisphaerales; family UBA11358; genus UBA11358. Next base: position 6,655 of record DASXFM010000413.1, read on the forward strand.
CTCCAGTTTTGTCGCCGTGTACGACAAAACACGTAAAACGCATGATCTGCAAGGAACTGAGATCAGTTACGCCATTATGCGAAAGGAGTTGGTCGCCGGATTGCCGGATGGAAATATTGGGTTGGAGGAAACCTTATTTCCGGCATTGATTTCCCGGCGCCAACTCGCGGCGTTTGTCACGCACCATCGTTATTATAGCGTTGGAGACACTTTTCGGCTGCCGATTACCGAGGCATTTTTGGCGCGGCGTCCGGCCATCATCCTCGACCGCGATGGCGTGCTAAACGTAAAGGCGCCACGCGCGAACTACATCCGAAATTGGGGTGAATTTAAATGGATGCCTGGAGCGATGGAATCGTTGTGCCTCCTCAATAGCGCCGGGTTCCGGGTCATTATTGTTTCCAATCAAGCCGGCATCAACCGCAAGGCGATGACCGAAGATGATCTATTCGATATTCATCGTAAGATGGTCAAGGAGGTCGAGCAGGCAGGCGGACGTATCGACGCGATTTATTATTGCCCCCATGATTGGGAGGAGGGATGTGAATGCCGAAAACCGAAGCCAGGCATGCTGTTTCAAGCGCAACATGACTTCAACCTGGATTTGAGCCGCACCTTGTTCATTGGCGATGACGAACGCGACGGGCAGGCCGCGGAAGCGGCAGGTTGCCTTTCTGCGCTGGTTTCAGACGAAAAAACCTTGCTCAATATCGTCGCTGAATTATCATTAAAACAAAGTAAATCGGCTGGTTCTTGACTTGGCGGCAATACCGCCACGCCTGCGCAGGAGCAGTAACACACCCGCCATTGCAACAGAAACACTAGAAATTCAAACGTGAGCAAATCGCAACGCATTCTCATTACCGGCCACAATGGTTATCTCGGCGCTGTCATGTCTCCGCACCTGGCATCGTCCGGATACGAAGTCGTCGGACTCGATACAGGCTTTTTCAGCGAATGTACTCTTGTCCCGGACGCGCAGAAAATTCAGGCCATCAAAAAGGATCTCCGCGACCTCACACCAAAGGATTTGGAAAAGTTTGACGCAGTCATTCACCTGGCGGCGTTGAGCAACGATCCGATTGGCAATTTGAACGATTCCTGGACCGAAGAAATCAATTTTCAGGCATCCGTCAAGCTGGCGGAACTTTCGCGCGCAGCGGGTGTAAAGCGATTTTTGTTTTCGTCATCGTGCATCATGTACGGCGCGGCAAATACGCTGGAAGTAAATGAAGATTCGCCCCTGGACCCAAAGACGGAATATGCGCGGTCGAAAGTAAAGGCAGAGCGCGCGCTTTTTGCGATGGCGGACAAAAATTTTTCGCCGATCTTCATTCGAAACGGCACTGTCTATGGCGTTTCACCGCGAATGAGGTTCGACACCGTGTTGAATGACCTCATGGGCGCGGCCACAACGACCGGCAAGGTGACCGTGCATAGTGACGGCAAACCGTGGCGGCCCGTCATGCACGTTCAGGACGTCGCCCGTTATTTCCAGGCCATGCTCGAGGCGCCGGTGGAAAAAATTCACAACCAGGCATTTAACGCCGGTGCGAATGAGCTAAACCATCAAATTATCGAATTAGCGAAAATCGCGGTGGAAACCGTCCCGAATGCCACGCTGGAAATGGTGCCTAAACCGGGCGCCGACCAGCGTACCTACAAGGCCGACTTCGGCAAGTTCGCCAAAACGTTCCCCGATTTTAAATTTAAATGGAACGCCCGGAGTGGTGCGGCTGAACTTTATGAGGCTTTTAAGCGCGTGGGATTGACGTATGACGATTACAAGGACAAGAAGTTTACGCGTTTGAAGTGGCTGCACTATTTATTGGATAGCGGAAAACTGGACGGCGCGCTTCGCTGGAAAAACAACTAAGATTATGATTCACGGAGTTAAAATTATACCTCTCAGGCAGATTGTGGATGAACGGGGAAAGATCATGCACATGATGAAAGCGACTGACCCGCATTTCATCAAATTCGGGGAAATCTATTTTTCCTGCGCGTGGCCCGGCACCATCAAAGCCTGGCATATCCACAAGAGCATGACCATCAATAACGTCGTCATGTCCGGCCGTGCAAAACTGGTCATGTACGATTTGCGCAAGGATTCGCCGACCAAGGGTGAGCTTCAGGAGGTTTTCTTTGGCGAGGACAACTACGTTTTGGTCCAAATGCCGCCGGGAATCGCCAACGGCTACAAGGCGTACGGCGACAAGATGGTTATTCTGGCTAATTGCGCCACCGAACCACACGACCCGAACGAAATCATCCGGATCGATCCCTTCACCAAAGAGATTCCTTACGATTGGGGATTGAAAAATGGCTAACCTGCCGCGCGTCCAAACCCCGCGTCTGGTTGTGACGCGCACGCCTTTGCGGGTAAGCTTTGGCGGCGGCGGCACGGATATCGCCGACTTTTACGAACGCGACTACGGCGCGGTCTTCAGCGCTGCCATTGACAAGTATATTTTTGTCACCGTCAAACGGCACAGCGAATTATTTCACGAACCGATTCGTGTCAATTACTCTGCCACCGAGCAAGTCGACCAGATCGATCAAATCCGCAATAATATCGCGCGGGAATGCCTCCGCCTCCTGAAAGTGGACCCCCCGATTTATATCAGCACCGTCGGCGATTTGCCGGCTTCGACTGGCCTGGCCGGCTCCAGCAGTTTTGCCGTCGGCCTGTTGAATGCGCTGCATGCCTATCGCGGTGAACGCGTAACGCCGGGCCAGATTGCCGAAGAAGCCTGTCATATCGAAATCGACGTCCTTAAAGAGCCGATCGGAAAACAGGACCAGTACGCGGCGGCATTTGGTGGATTGAATTTCTTTCGTTTCAACCCCGGTGGAGCGGTAACTGTCGAACCAGTCCGCGTAAGCAATCATTTTTTAACCGATCTATTTAAGCACGTTTTGCTGTTTTGGACGGGAATCCAACGTGATGCCAGTTCCGTGCTGGCTGAACAGCGGCGAAATATACCCGACAAAATCGGCTATTTGCAAAAAATCCGTGGCCACGCTCATGAACTTCATACGCTGGCTGCGGGAGGAAAATTTGAGCCGGAAGCGTTCGGAAAGATTCTCGACGACTCATGGGGGCTAAAACGCCAGTTGGCCGGCGCGATTTCTTCGCAGCAAATTGATGATAATTATGAACGCGCTCTAAAAGCGGGCGCGGAGGGAGGGAAAATTTGTGGCGCCGGGGCAGGGGGGTTTCTGCTGTTTATCGTCAAACCCGAAAAGCAGGGCGCCGTTCGCCAGGCACTGGCACACCTTCCGGAGGTGTATGTTGGCTTTGAAGCGCACGGATCGCGCGTTTTACTGCCGTTCGAGCACTAACGCGAATAATATTCCACGAACGCGTCCCAGGCGGCGCTTTCCTTCCAATTTGGAATTTGATTTGCGATCGGGTTCAGGTTTGTCCTCCGCATGGGTTCACTGAAATCCTGTTGCTTCACCAGGCTCAATTCGCACGTCCAGCCGGTGCGTGCCCGCACTTCACGCGCCACGCGCTGCGCAAAGTCTCCCTGGCTTTCGATGTAGCCGCTGGGATTGATTTTCGCGCACGGCCTTTTACCGGATGCCGTTTCGGCCGCAAATTGGCCATACGCAGCGGCGAGCAAATCCACGTGAATGTTATCGCGCAAATAATCGGGTGTTTTGACTTCGGCGATTTTTCCGGCCCGCCAATGTTTCATCAGATGGGCGGTAAAACGCGGTTCTTCAAAAGGGCCGAATGGATTGGGAATGACAAATTTCCCCAGGGGGATTTCAGCGGTGCCGCAATAGTAACGGAAGAGCTGCCAGGTCAGGCCCTTTGACAAGCCATAGCCGGAAAACGCAGCAAGCGCTTCATCACCGGCTCCTTCGTTGTTTTCAAAGACTGTTCCCGTGAGAACGACGGCTTTCATTCCGCCGGATTTGAGGCGCCCCAGAATATCGCGAAGATTTGAAGTATTGGTCTTAACGGCTTCCAAAACATCGAAATCGGGGCTTTTGTAATTCGCAGTTTCAGTCGCATGATGGCACAGCAAATCCCAGGGACCGCTTGCTTCGATCAATTTGCGAAAAGCGTCCGAACCGAATGGCGTTTCCGGAATGAGCCGGCAAATGGACTGCAATTCCTCGGTTCGCGTCCGTCGAATGCCTTCGTAACGCTCAACGGAACCACGTAGAGGACAAACGATTTCGTGGCCGGCGCCGGCGAGTGTCTTGATGAGCCAGTATCCGGTGAACGAACTGGCCCCGGTAAACAGAACTTTCATTTCAAATGGGTCTCCGGTTTGAAAAACGGCAGGTTTTTGTCTTTATCGGAAATAACGACCGGTTCCATCGGCCAGGAAATGCCTAATTGCGGATCATTATACCGGATGCCGCGTTCGTTTTCGGGAGAATAGAACTCGCTGGTGAAATAGAAGATTTCAGTATTGTCCTCGATCGTCATAAAACTATTGGCGCAACCTTGCGGGACGTGGATCATGTTACGGTTCTCAGCAGTCAATTCGACCGTAATATGTTTTAGAAAAGTCGCGGACTGCGGCCGTAAATCCACGACCACGTCAAAGAGCGCTCCCCGGGTACAGCGGAATGTTTTATCTTCGGCTTTCGGCGCCAATTGATAATGGATGCCGCGAAGGGTGCCGCGCTGGCTGCTCAATGAATTGTTCAGCTGCACAATTTTTGGATTTAAACCGTGCTGCTGAAATTCGCGTTCGCAAAATGCGCGCGCAAAAAAGCCACGGTCATCCCCGCGTTTCTCAAGTTCGATGACAAATACGCCCTTGAGTAGCGTTTCAATGAATTTCATATCTTTTGTTTGCTGGTTGAATGAAGCTGCGTCAAAACTTTTTCCGCGATCCGCTGGCCGATGGCCAGGGAGGCGGTGGCCGCCGGCGATGGGGCATTGATGACGTGCAGAATGCCGGGTCCTTCCTCGAAGTGAAAGTCCTCGATCAGGCTGCCGTCCGGTGTCATGGCCTGCGCGCGCACTGCCGAACCGCCGCGCTCCAAATCGTTGCGGCGAATTTCCGGCACGAGTTTTTGGAGCGAACGGGTAAATTCGGCGCGGGAAAGAGAACGAAAGATTTCATAACTCCACAAACTCGGATAACGCGCGAGAAACTTCCAAAGACCGGGAAAGCTGAGTGATTCCGTCAGGTCGCGCGGATTGATGTTGGACCAGCGATATCCTTCCCGGGCAAACGCCAGAACGGCATTGGGTCCGGCTTCAATTCCTCCCCGGATAAACCGGGTAAAATGGACTCCTAAAAATGGAAACTTGGGGTCGGGGACCGGGTAAATCAGGTTTCGAACCAAAAACTGCCGCTCTTTCTTGATTTGATAATATTCTCCTCGAAACGGAATGATTTTGGCCGTGGGCCGTTGTCCTGAAGCTTTCACCAGACGGTCCGAATAGAGACCGCCGCAGGAGGTAACAAATGTTGCGCGAAAATTTCCCGCGTTTGTTTCGACGATTCTTTCACCTCCTTCGAAAGCCATTCTTTCGACCCGGGTATTGAGACTGATCTCACCGCCCCTTGAGCGTATCAAGCCGCCCAATTTGTCGCAGACGGCCGGGTAATCCACAATGCCTTCCTGGGGCACATGGATTGCCGCAACGCCGGCCGCGTGGGGTTCAATTTCTTTAATTTGTTGGGAATTCAATTTCCGCAAGCCCGCAAGCCCGTTGGCATTGCCGCGCTCCCAAAGAGTTTCCAACCGGGGCAACTGGCTTTCGTCCGAGGCGATGACAATCTTTCCGCATTGGTCATGAGGAATCCCATGTTCACGGCAAAAGCCGATCATTTGCTGAAGACCGCTGACACTGAGCCTGGCCTTTTCGGAGCCCGGCTTGTAATAAAGGCCCGCGTGAAGGACGCCGCTGTTTCGCCCTGTTTGATGCATTGCCAGTTTGGGTTCTTTTTCAAGCAACAGCAGTTTCAACCCGGGGCGGGCTTCTAAAAGGCGGTACGCCGCAGCGAGGCCGACTATGCCTCCACCAACGACAATGACATCATGACTCATATGTGATAAGCCCGCCAGTATGCACGAAGGCGAGAGGGGCCGAAAGCCGAAATCGAACCGGAAAATCTCCCTGACAAAGATGAAGTGGATGATACACTGAGGCGGTGAATCAGTGGATTTCCGATTATCTCCTTGCTCAAAAGGCTGCGCACGATTCCATTCCGGCGGATGCCGTGAGTGAAATTATCAAAGAAATACGCGCGGTACTGCGCAAAGGCGGGAAAATTTTTGTTTTTGGTAATGGCGGCAGCGCCGCCAACGCTTCTCATTTTGCAACGGACTTGGGAAAGGGCGCCTCAGATAAGGTCGGCAAACGGTTCCACGTTCTGTCACTCAATGACAACGTCAGTTGGATGACGGCCCTGGCGAACGACTACAGCTACGAGGATGTTTTTGTCGGACAACTTCAAAATTACGCCAGCCCTGGCGACCTTGCCCTCAGTTTAAGCGTGAGCGGGAATTCGCCCAACTGCGTCAAAGCTCTGACGTGGGCCCGCGAAAACGGACTCCGCACCGTGGCGTTAGTCGGTGGACGACGCGGCCGCATGGCGGAGATCGCTGAACATGTCATCGCCATTGCCGACACGCATTACGGGAGGGTGGAAGACGCGCAGATGAGCATTTGCCATTTGCTCTGTTACGCATTTATAGAGCATCCAGAATGGGCTGATTGAAGCGCACTCGGAATGGACTTCCATTAGTGGCTTGGCGTTTTGTCTGCGCAATTTTGCTTCAGTTTGCCACAATAACCCGGAGATTATCTCGCAGGAATTGTTTGCGCCTGCCGCGTGCAGGCAATCAAAATAGCCAATAAAACCAACCCAATCCCAAACGCCGAATACGTGATATCAAGCGGCTTGTGGGGCAGGCCGAACTCAAATTCCACGGTGTGCGCGCCAGGAGACAAAAAGACCCCGCGCATGATGAAATTGCAATGAAGCAGCTCAGCCGGCTTGCCATCAACAAAGACCTGCCAGTTGGGATCGAATTTGTCAGTTAGAAGCAACACGGAAGGAGCGCTGGCCTGAGCATCCAAGACGATCTTCTTGGGGGCATAGCTCTTAAAATTAACGGTTCCCGCATTTTTGTCCGATGAATTATTCGCCGGCGAATCGGGCAGGGGCTCTGAAACCAGGACCGTTTTGTGGGGATCAAAATTTCGAGCCGCGAGGGTTTGCAATGTGGTCTGGCTGTTTGTACTCACCTGCCAGTTCGTATAGAGGCTGGCGCGCGGTAATGCGCCGCCAAATTCGATCAGCGCATAATCTCCATTGGTGTCTGGAACAGCCGTCACCTGTTCCAACTCTGTCGGATTTTCGATTCCAGGTTTGGCTGCGATGCTGAAGCGCTTGACGATACGAAAGCTGCGTTGGACCGGGTCGAATTGTTCGTTCAACTGATCAAGATAACCGACAGGGCCGAGCAAGTACCTTGTATTGCTTAGTTCCCATCGGCGAGCCAAAAGATAAAAACCGGAATCGGTCGTAGGAGCCAAAGCGATATCGTAAGCCGCCAGATCGCTGGCCACTCGCGGGGATTCAATGACGTCGAGGCATTGAACGTTGTAAAATGGAAATTGTTGCTGCATCCACTCGATGCGGTAAAGGGATTCAAACAGTGAATTGGATTGGAGATCCGCTACTCGGTGCTCATAGGGCTTGTCTCGGAGAGTATCAATAATTGGATTGCTCTCGTATTTTTGTTTATAATTCCAATGGATTATCCATGGCAAGTCGGCCCGTCCGAGATCTGCCACAAGCAACACGCCCAGCAATACACCGCCAAGACGCGCGCGGTTGCCGAAAAAAGCACCGCCAAGAACCAGAATTACCAGAACAACTGACGCGCCGAAAAATAAAAGAAACCATCCAACCTGGCCGATGCTGAAAGGGGCAATTTGGCTGGCGGTGTCGTGGTCAAAGCCCACTGTTTGAAGATAATGGACCAGATTCTCTTTTTGGGAACTATAAATCAGCCACCCAATCACGGCCAAGGCGAATGCTGCCGACGAAGACAACGTCCAATTACGGTCAAAACCCTGGTTGCCGGCCCACCAGGCTTTTAACTGGGCGAAGCATGATTTTGGTTTGCCGTCTGGCGTCACAAAATTTAGCCGGCATAAACCGTCTATCCCGTAGGCAAAAATAATGACCATGGCCAAATAAAAAATCGCCATGAATTTTCCCGGATTCCGAATCGTCGAAAAATAGGGTAGTTTATAAAGAAAGTAATAGAACGGAGCGAAACGTCCCCATGACAACAATAGCGAGATAATCAGCGCACCAGTGCAAAACCAAATCAGGCGGCGTTGAAATAACGGAAATATAGAGTTCTTGCGCCGCAACGATTGGGCTAGTGCAAAAATGGCGACAACCATTACCAAAATGCCGCAGTAATACCCGGCATAGCCGAAACGCATCCAAACTCCTTGGCCTGATGGCTCCAGGCCGACCTTGCCGTCATCCATCCAACGATCCAGTTCGGGTGTCCGTCCCATTCCTCCCCAATACTGACCGCCTTCATAAGAGCTTTGCAGAAAATCCATCATGTCTTTGGGCGTATCCATGCGATAGCCAAAAACACCGGGTACAAAAACGCCGATGGTTTCCTTTTTGGGAAGGCTCCATTGCGTGGCCCAGTCCCAATGTTCCTGGCTGTTTTCTACGTTTTTACTTTGGTCCATTCCAGTCGTGCCTATGATATAAGTCCCAACCAGTGCGGTGACTGTTTGAGTGGCAATAAATGCCGCGAAGATTCCGATGACAGCGACACGTCCAACGCCTCGTCTGATTTTCGTCAAAGCCGGTGCGATGTCCTCGATTACGGACTTATAGAATACAAATGCGGCCACGAACAAGCTGAATATAGCGCCGTTATCCGCACCTTCCATCACATTGATACCTATTGCAAAACCAGCCAGCATAAGCCGCAACCAGCGAACCAAAGGCAGGGTCTCATTCGAATTGGCCATGACCAGCGCCAAAGACAGGAAAACCATTCCTTCAGCGATTTGCACGGAGGCAGTCCCCCAGCAGGCGTTTCCGAAAAAAGCCGAATTTAGAGCGGTTGCCAGTGCGCCCAGCGCTGCCGCCAGCGGCGAAATTTTCAACTGCCGAAAAAATATCCATGCCCCAATTCCCAAAATAAACAGGGACAATGGCTGAAAGAATTTGGCGTAGTCGACAGGACCTAAAAGCCCACTGATTAACGCCGTGATGCCCGGCGCCACAACGCCTCCATTGGTGCCTATATCGTTCAAATCCTCCCATATTCCCGTGAAAACTGACGGCACTCTCGCATATGCGGCATTGTCCTGACCCAGTGGCCCATCATTTGAAAAATGAACGAAATCGGGCAGGAAACTCTTGAAGAACAGGACTGCCAAAATGACTGCCAACAGCAGCGGAAAGACATAAAGACGTTCACGTGCGGGTTGCGCGCCTTTGGCTGGTTTGGATTGACGATTTTGATGATTCAAGATGAGACCCGTATTATTGATTTAATCGGATAGAGTGTCAAGACCATGAATGCGTTCAAAATGCGAAAAATTCAGCCTCCTTGGCGCCGGCCTGGTGTGAGTGATAAACGAATAGTAGATTCCATTGGTTTTGAACGCTGCACCATCCAAGAGCGCCTAAAGCGCCTAAAATATTGGTAGTGCCTTAATAATTAAGGCACTACCAAAATATTCTCGTCATTGCGCCTTCCAGTCCATAAGCTTTTTGCATGAGTTCACGGACTTTGGTCACAGGCGCGGCTGGATTTATTGGCTCTCACGTCTGCAAGCATTTGCTTCAGGCAAATCACGAGGTCGTGGGTCTGGATGATTTAAGCGGCGGCTTTCGCGATTA
>DASXFM010000426.1:0-14408 GCA_036489615.1 Verrucomicrobiia bacterium
CATACAAACCATCAACAGGCTGGCGTTGCCAATTTCAAAAAGTTGCTCAAAGATCTTTTGCCGTTGCCGCCAGGCAAACGGCAGCGCCAGCACCGTCCGCCAGAACAGCAGAATCATTTCTCCGATGTTTTCGAACATAAATTGTAGAACACAGTTAACCGCGCTTTGCGGTCCAATCAAATCCTTTTTGCCAGTTTTAGTTTGCGGCACTGGCGATTTTCATTTAAATTCCAAGTGTAAACCGGAACGTTAGCTGAAAACAGTTATTGACCTATGTTTTTTGGCGTTGATTACTACCCCGAATATTCGGTTGTTCCCAATGGAGGAGACGAAGAGCACCCCGAAACCGCATGGGAACGCGCCTGGGAACGGGACGCAGCCCTAATGGCCAGTGCGGGGTTTAATGTCGTACGGATCGGCGAATTTACGTGGGGAATCTGCGAGCCGCAGGAGGGTCAATACGATTTTGATTGGCTGCAACGGGTCATGGATATCATGGGCAATCATGGCCTCCAGGTCGTGTTGGCCACGCCCACGGCGGCGCCGCCCATCTGGCTGGCGCGAAAATTTCCTGAAATTCTTCCAGTGGACGAACGCGGCCTGGTCAAACGCGAGGGCACGCGCCGGGCGGCTTGTTTGAGCAGCGACACGTATTGGGAATATTCCAAGCGAATTGTCACGGCGATGGCCCGGGCGCTGGGCAATCATCCCCAATTGGTCGCCTGGCAAATTGACAACAGCATCGGCGGCAATAACACCGAATTTTCGTTCAATCAGGCCACCTCGGAGGAATGGCACCTGTGGCTCGAAGCCAAATACAAGACGATTGATCGGCTCAACGAGCTTTTGGGGCTGCGTTTCTGGGGCCAAACTGTTTCGTCGTTTGACGAAATCCCCATGCCCATGCGCGCTCCGGCGACGCATAACCCGGCGCTCTTGCTGGACTGGTACCGGTTCAGCAGCGATACGATGGTACAATTTGTCAGGATGCAGGCGGAAATCCTGCGCGAGATTTGCACTCAGCCGGTGACCGTTACGATGCGCGCTTTTCTCCGCAATTATGACCATTTCGATATGGCTGAAGCGGTGGATTTTGTGTCTATGGAGAGCAACGTCCCGCTCAGAAGCAAAGTATCGGAGTTGGCGTGCGACATTGACATGATGCGCTCGCTCAAAAAATCCGACATCAACACTCCGGACGGCGATTATGGCTTTTGGGCCATGGAACAGAAAGTCGGGCAATCGGATTCGCAGGAGGCCAAGGCGGCGGTCCGCCCCGGACTCATCCGGCTCTTTACGTATCAAATGATGGCGCGCGGCGCGAGCGGCGTGCTCTATTTCCGGTGGCAACAGCCGCCCATTGGCCCTGAAAAATTTAACAGCGCCATTATGCGCCATCATGGCGACAACAGCCGGGCGCTCAAGGAAATCACCCAACTCGGAGAGGAAATCAAGCTGCTCGCCCCCGCGATTAAGGATACCAAAGTCGTGGCGGACGTTTGTATTTTGTACACCCACGACAACGAATGGTCATTGCAGCAGCCGATCCAGCCCAGCAAATTCTTTAACCTGCGCGAGCACATCCAGTTGATTTACAACGCGCTGCACGATCGCAATATCCAGGTGGATTTTTCGCGGCCCACCGACGGCCTGGGCAAATACAAAATCGTCTTCGCGCCATCGCTGCAATTGCTGGCGGACGCAGAAGTGGACCGCCTGAAGCTGTACGTCCAAAACGGCGGCACGCTCGTCAGCACCTTCAACACCGGATTGATCAACCAAAACCATATCTCGCCGAACTCACCGTACCCCGGCAATATGACCGACCTGTTCGGCCTTGAGGTTGTCGAGTTTGATCCCCTTTCGCCCGGCGACGACAATCATCTCACCTTCAAGGGCACGTTCCCGACCAGCCATTTGCACCCGGCCAAAATTTGGTGCGATATTATTGAGCCAAAGGGCTGCCAGACCCTGGCCGTTTTTGCCAAAGACTTTTACGCCGGGCGCGCCGCCGTGACCATGAACACGTTCGGCCTGGGCAAAGCCATTTACGTGGGCACGATGAGCCATCAGCATTTTTACAACGATCTCGTGTCCTGGCTGCGGCAGTTGTGCGGCCTGCAGCCGCTCCTCAAGGTCCCGGAAAACATCGAGGTCAGTATGAGAGAAAAGGATGGTACGCGCGTTTTTTTCCTGCTGAACCATCAGAATTCACCCGTGCGCATTCAGTTTTACAAGCCCATGCACGATTTTCTGACGGGCAACACGTTTTCCGGCAATTACGATCTGCCGCCGCACGGCGTCCTGGTCCTGGATGAACATCCCGAGATCAAAGCCGTGGAAGTGCCGGCTTGATACTTCTGGTGATCCTTCTGAAATTCATTTCGGCCGCGTTCGCGGTCTTAAGTTTCGCACTCGTTCTCTGGCAGTTTTTCGCCGCGCGAAGATTTCCACTGCACAAACGAATCGCTGATGCGGCCTTTGCGCCCGCTGTTTCCATTCTTAAACCGCTTAAGGGCTGTGACGCGACTACGGCTGCGTCGCTCGAAAGCTGGCTGCAATTAGACTACACCGGCCCGGTCCAAATTCTCTTTGGAGTGGCTGCCGCGGAAGACCCGGTTTGCGACATCATTCACGAATTGATTCGAAAGTATCCAAAGGCCGACGCTCAATTGCTGGTGTGCAGGGAGTCTCTCGGCATGAACGCCAAAGTGTCCACGCTCATCCAACTCGAAAGAACGGCGAGGCACGATTTGATTCTCGTCAGCGATGCCGATGTTCGTGTGCCGCCGGATTTTTTGGGCAACATGGTTGCCCCATTGCGCGAGCCGGAGATGGCCCTGGTCAATTGTTTTTACCGCATCGCCAATCCCGAGAACCTGGCGATGCAATGGGAAGCCATTGCGATTAACGCCGACTTTTGGAGCCAGGTGTTGCAATCCCAAACGTTAAAACCGCTCGATTTCGCCCTGGGCGCCGCGATTTTGCAGCGGCGCAAATCTCTCGAACAGGCCGGCGGGTTTGCAGCTTTTGCCAATTGCCTGGCGGACGATTATCAAATTGGGAACCAGATCGCAAAAAACGGGGGCCAAATCGCGCTCTGTCCCGTGGTTGTGGAATGTTGGGACGCACCAATGACCTGGCAGAATGTTTGGAGGCACCAGCTTCGATGGGCGCGCACGATCCGGGTCTGCCAGCCGGTACCGTATTTTTTCAGCATTTTGTCGAACGGCAGCCTATGGCCGCTGGTGTGGTTGGCGGATTCGCTATTGCGGACAAAAGGACTGTTTGCCGTGGTGGCGCTCGCTCTTTTGGCGGTTCGCGTCGTTACCGCGCAGAGCTTGCAACAACGATTCAATAATGGCGGACAAAGGCCCGCGCCGTTTTGGCTGGTGCCGGTCAAAGATATATTGCAGGCAGCAATTTGGGCCGTTGCATTTTGTGGAAATAAAATTGAATGGCGCGGTCGGAAAATGCGCCTCCGTCGCGACGGAAACCTGGAACCAATTACAGGCTCTTCGAAGATCGTCGCGCCACGTGTCTAAGAGAGCGGTCGACCGGTTGATAATCCTTTTTGCGATCCGGACAATTTCGCATACCTATTTTGATCGATTTCAGTGGTCAAAATAATAAGTTTTCCTCTTTCTACCTTTGCCAGCTTTTGGTAGGGAATAGCTGTGAATGAAGCACAGACCAAGCCGGTGACCTTTCAGGAACTGCCCGAATTACGGCGCAAGACCGATGCGGTCTCCCGGTTTCTGAAGCAACAAATAACGGGGCACCTCGAAACACTTCGTCCGATGCTCGCCCCGGAGCGGATTTTTGGCAAGTACGCCGGCGGCAAGAGCGACGTTGTCGGAGCGGAACGGGCTCTGGACGAGTTGCAAAAGAATTACAAGGGCTTTACGAGGAAACCCTACGATCTTTCTGATAGTTTTGACAAGAATTGGCTGAGTCTGGTTGGCAATTCCCTTGAATTGCATCCCTGCGAATATACGCATCAGATCCAGGACAAGGCCATTACCATGACTTCGCCTTTGCGATGGGTGGTCAATTACCGCACCAACTATAATTTAATTCAGGTAAAAAGCGCCCTGGCCGGCAAAGAATCCGCTCGTCCCGAATATCTCCGGTTGTTCGTTGTCAATGCGCTGGTATTTCAGTTGTTGCTGGCCCAGAGCCAGGGTCTGGTACAACTCTTCGCCGATTTGCGATACGAATTGAAAACGGAAAGCCCCCCCGACCTGTTCGGCCTGCCGGTAGTTACCATTACCTCCAGCCTGCCTTCATTCCGTCCGGCTGACGACCTGATTGCGGCTGCCACCGCCTTTTCCGGGGTGCCGGCATTTATTGAATTGATAGATTTAGACGCTGCCAGGGCGCCCCGAGACCTCCTCAAGGAACGGCTCGAAGAATTTCTGAAATAAAGCGCAAAAGACTCTCGCAACCGTTTTGTCCGGCCTCACATTAATTGCAACAGGATGAGGCCTGCCCCCACGAGCGCAAAAATGATAGCGACGCGGCGATAGGTCTGGCCGGCAGGGGTCCATTGACGTTGCCCCGCCAGAAAGCTTTGCCATGCCGCGAAGCCAAAAATAGCCGAAAGCGCCAAGAAAAATATTCCGACAAGGACACGAATATTCATGGTGAATGTTGGTTAACGGATGACTTCACCTTTGCCGAGGATTTGTTGCTGGCGAAAACCGGGTGCGGCGACGTTGAACAACGGCTGGCCGGGTTGGCGGATGGCCAGTTCCAATGCGGCTGCCGCGCGCTGACGCTGGCGGCCATCGCGCAGGACGGTTTTCAACCAGTCCAGGTTCATCGGTTTGCCGAGCAAATAACGCGTGTCATCCTGGAATCGTCCGCGATTTTTGTCCCACCACTTCTGCACCAGAGCCGGTTCCGGCCAGGGAAGATTATCATCCGGATCCATCTCCACATTTTCATCATTCGGGTCTTCAGTCGGGCCGGCGTTAAAATCCTCCGGAGGTTTGCGCTCCAAATCCCGATACGCCAGGTCGACGCCCGTAATCATCGTGAACGACTCACCGGCCAATCGCGCCAGCGGTAACTGGCCCATCAACGAAATCAGCCAGGGAACGTAGGAGGGATTGCCAATCACACCGGCGGCGCTGATCGCCAGGCGAATGCGTTTTGGGTCGCCTGAAAGGCGTTTCTGCCATGATTGCGCCGCGCCCAAATCCATTCGCCGCAAGACTAACATGGCGGCAGCCATCGGTTGGAAAGACCCCGACTCCGCAATCTCGCGTAATGCCGGCACAGCCTCTGGCACATATAACAACGCCCCGGCCCATGCCGCTGCAAATCGGCACTTCACATCCGTGTCGCGCAAGGCCGATTCAATATTCGGCACTAAACTCGCGTCACCGAGTTCTCCGATGGCCTTGAGCGCCCGGGCGCGAACAACTGGATTTTCCGAGCGCGCGAACTTCGCCAGCACGTGACCCGGATGCCGGCGATGAATCCCGGTGGCGGCGATTCCAATTTGCTGATGAACCGCCTTCTCACTCCGCAGCAAATCCGCGATATAAGTCTGCGCCCGCTCAACCGGCAACCAGCCCAGCGCCGACACCAGTCCCCCTGCTGTCGTCGGCTCTTCTTCGGCGACGGAAAGGACTTTAGCGAAACGCTCGGGACTCGCTGATTCAAAGGCCATACTTCCGGCAGCAAATACTTCGCCTTCCTCCATTGCCGCCAACTGTTCTTCGCAGAGTTTCCAACCATCGTCACCGGCAATGCGCAAGCCGTCCAGATGCGCTTCCACCCGACCATCGATTTTGGCGAGATTGGCGAGGCTGTAGTGGGTCGATTTCGTGGCGGCACGACGCAGAAGCCAGAGCATGGCTGATTCTTCGGCGTGCTGAGAAATGACATTAAAGAATGTGTTCACAGGCCCTGTATGACTCAATCCAAACTTAAATCAGCCTGCTCCACCCGCGCCCGTCGAAGAGAAATGCATCTCTTTGCCCGACGGAGAGTAGTGTATCGTCGCCAGCCGAGCGCAATTTGCAGAATGTGCGCGGCGGGTCATGCTCGAAACGGATTTCCTCCAGTTTATCGCCCTTCAATTCGTAGAGGAAATGCGTTGAGGCCAGGAAAACGCGACCCTGGAATGTGCATATGCTCCATAAGTCTTCTTTCGTTTCATCGTGCTCGATCACAGTCCACTCATGTTTCCGTCCGCGAAGAACCAGTCCCTTCTGGCCGCATGCGTAGAGCAGATCATCAGGGCCGCGGCAAATTTCTGATAGAACTAGATTTGTGGGGCTATCGATCCGTTCGGCCTTTGTCGGGGTTAATAAGACGATCGCGCCATCGGCTCCCACCGCATAGACTTCCTCTGGAGTATACGCCGCGACACCTTCCAGGAGGCCGGCTTTTGCTTGTCGGGCAGGATTGAGATTCTCCCAGGATCGGCCGTCCTCGGAACGCAGGATCTGTCCTGCGGCGCCAACCGCGTACGTCGATCGTCCCACAGCAGTGACGGCGTACAATGATTTACCGGCTACCCGGCTTTCGCCTAACTCGTTGTCATGAAGCGTTCCGAATTCTCCATCAATCCCGAGAAGACAAAACCTGCGCCTGGGCTCGGCCATCGCACAACATGAAGCCGATGACCAGTTCAGGGCAATCCCATGCCATGGAAGGGTACCGTTCCATCTGAGAATGATGCTATGCGCCGTGTGCTCATCGTCGAGCCTGACCATACCGGCCACGATCAACACATCTTCCCGGGAATGAAGCGCCCCCGCACGAAGATTGAAGGCACCGCGCTCCGGTGTTTTGTAGGGTTTTAAATTCTTGTCAGCCATAACACTCGGAAAATATTTGTTCAACCTTCAGGGTGAAGCATCAGCTCTGCGTCGAGCGACGAAGTGTCCTCTAAATAGTTCTCATCAACTGTACCGAGTGGTTCGGAGGGCTCGATGTCCATATCCTTGTGCCCCTGATCGAGCTGCGACTTCAAACATTCCTCTGAACAATGAGGGTAGGTCTTGTGTGCGGACGATGCGCCGCATTGCGACGCATCATCGTACGTCCAGCGCGGCGTATAATCACCCTTCTCATTAACAGGAATACCGTTTTCCATCATATAGTCGCGCCGAAACGCCCCGATACGACCATGGGTGGCTGCATGCGCTCCTCCATCGGCGCACACGCAAGGTGCATTATTCGCTTTGTAAGTCGCGTGCCCTTTCCCCCGGCCCGCCCCAAAATTTGAGGCGGGAATCAGATGCTCGGGAGTTTGGGGTGGACAGCACGCGCCATCTTTGCCTTTTTTGTAGGAAACCATGGCGCACTTCAACGCATCAAGACACGGGTTATCCTTGATTTCACCGGCGTACTGCTCATGGGCCAGGTTAACCACTTGATTTGCCGAATCGCGCGCCGGGCTGCCCACTGGCAGCGCGTCGCGAGCCTGGATGGCCGAGTCAACTGACCGCGTGTCGGGACACTTGGCCTTCTCTTCGGGCGGATCGCACTCTTTTTCTATTTCGTCCTGTTCAGCTTCGCAATCGCCCTGCTTCAACATTGACATTCGATCCGCATAAACGATCGGTGGAGTATTGGGCCCTTGCGAAGCATGGTTGTGAGTGGTCATATCCATGTGGCGCACGACATTTTCTCCCTCAAATTTTACATCCATGGACCATGCCGTAAAATAAGCCTTCCCTTGAATTTGGCTGGTGACGACGCCTTTCTTTGGCGCACTGCCGGCTTCGTCGCCAGTGCTTTTCTTAAAGCAAGACTTGTCTTTGAGCATCACTTCCTGTCCTGAGATTTGGACAGTTTGGCTACCATCCGTTGTATCGCTGGCCATGGCGGTATTGGGATAAGGAATCGGTACTCCTGGCGGCGTGGCCGGCGTTTGAGGAGGCGTCATGCATACATCCGGCATCGCGCAGATAGACTTCCCGTCGCCGGCCTTGCAGGCGACTTCGTTACCGTTGGCATAAACTTCATTGCCCATTTAGTTTTGCCTCCTTTCTGAAATTCGTACGATTATCGCCGCCCTGTCGCCGGCGTCGTTTCCGAAATGGCAAAGCGCACCTGGCCCAAAGGCGTAGTTTTTCCTGGCAGCGGCCAGGGCCACGGCAAGCGCGCATGGGGCAGCAGCGGCTCCGATTTCTCCTACGCAATCGGCCGTATGGCAAAGATAAAAATTCTGCTTTCGGATACGCATCGAACGCGTCATGGCGAGCGCTGCTTCCTTGAACCAATACTGTTCGCCGTTGGCGTCCGTTTGGCGGTAATCCACTTGTTCAAACCCACAGCCAGCATCCGCGAAAGCTTCCTTGAATGCCTGGACCAGTCCGTTGGCGCGTAACGGCGCTTCAGAATCAATCGTCGCTTTTTCCTGGCCGGTGCCGATTCCGAGACACAGAAGCTGGGGGGCAGGTTGAGAACTCTCAACAAAAGGGCCAACAAGAATTGCCGCACCAGCTTCGCCGGGGATAAAGCCATTGGAGTTTTGGCTGGTCAGAAGGCGATTTTTGCCCTCGTAAGCCGCGAGCGTTTCGGCCACGAGGAAGCTGTCGACGCCAGCGATGATGCACAATGGGATGCCCTCCTCATGGATTAATTTACAGGCCTGAGCCAGAGCCATTGCGCCACCTACGCGGCCTTTAGAAATAACTCCGGAACGGTGATGAAATCGGGCGCCAAGCTCTGTTTGGACATCAGAGAATAATTGTTCGTTCAACCCCTCGATCCGACCTGGGCGTTCTTTCTCGGCTACACAGAGCAACAACGGAATCCGGTCCGGTGTGACGGAACCGGCGTGCATCAGGCATTCTTTGATTGCGGGGGCGACCATGTGAACAAGCTTGGGCATGCCGCGCCAGGGCTGTTCCTGTTCAACCTGACTGCCGATAATCCACTCGCCGCCTTTGTCGATAAACCGCGTCTCGGAAAAATTATCAATCGCGCATCGGATGGCGGCACAACTGGAGGCGCTGTTTAGCCCTACTCCAGTGACCATTCCAGAAGCCAGGATTGCCACGGGTTTCATGCTCCAACCTCCTCCATTTCCTCGTCGCGCTTCGCCCGGTGTTCATCCACCAGTTCTTTTAGAGAAGGGTACCATTTCTTGCCCATTTCACGGGCGCGATACCACGCCCGAGGCATTTTGCCGACGACTGCCTGCGCGACCTCGAACATGTTTTTCTTCAGCGGCAGCGCAGTGCGCCAAACGAGGATGAATCGGTTCAAGTCCGGTTCGATGATGATGGTGTCGTTGATTGCCTGGACTTCCTTTTCTTCACCGTTCTTGAGGTAAAAGGTGACGGGCATCTCAATTTTCGGTACCCGGAAACATGTTTTTCCCTGGGGCGTGAGGTTAAGCAATTCCACTTCTTCGCCTCCTCGAAGATGATCTATCTGCTGGTCGGCTGGAGCAGCCTGATAATATCGTTCGTCAAAGTCTGGCGGCAGAAAAGGGAAAATATTATCCATCCAGTTTTGGTCGTAAGTCCCGCCAAATTTTGGCCTGGGCTGCCACCCGCGCGCTACGGAGCCAAAGGCCATCGGACGATGACGTTTCGAGCGCGGCCAGTAGACCTGCGAGCCCAATCGCTCAGTGTTGGGCAGCGGTTTGTGGTCAATTGCGCCTTTCTTCAGATTCCAATGAAAGCCTTTGCCCGCGTGATTGGTGGGATAGTAACGGTGTTTCTTTTCGTTAGGGTTTGATTTATCCACACCGCCGAAGGCGTTGTCGTAGGAAATCGGCATTTTGACGAAGGGCTCGGCGCTGGTTCTCCAGATAAAAATTAGCCATTTCCTCCAAAAGCGGTTGCCAACAACGGAAAACATTTTCTGCATGCCGCCCACCCGCAAGCCAACTTTGATGCGTTTCGCAGGTTCGCCACGAGGTGCGTATGCGCTGCCGTTGAATAGCACATCACAACGGGGTTTTGCCGGGGCGAAATCGCTCTCATATTTTGGCGCGGAAAGGCCGGGCTCGCCCGTAAATTCATCGGCCATGACGATTTCAGCCTGTCGAGCGCTCAGTTCCGACGTTTCAGTCGGCGATTTTGGAATATCAAAAGTGCCCTTAACCACGACTACCAACAATTCGCGGCCATCGGGCCGCAGCCCCATGGTGTAGGCGGCTCTCATTCTCGTGGCATTAAGCAGATCCATGAACGCGGGCGAGTTTAGTTGATCTGGACAGAGCCTCCCTTGACGCGGTTGACGCCGGACGAACGTCCTAAAAGATAGGTGCCGCGAAGAATGATTTTTCCCGCGCGCGTCAACGTGATGCTGGCTTTGCCGCAACGCAAAACAATTTCATTCTTTGCGGACAGGGAGATTTGATCGCCATCCAGGCTGACCTGAACGGACTCGTTCCCGGCTTCGCCGTTGCAGGGCTGGAGCCGTCCCAGGATGAGGGGTTTCGTGGGGATACCGTCTTCAAACATGAGCGCAATTTCGCTCCCTGCGTCGCGCTCTTTGAGCGCAACCATCGAACGCGCCGGCAGCGCCGTACCGGATTCATTATTCGGAAAATTCACCAGGGGTATTTGTGACGAACTGAACCCGACAAGAGTTCCGATGATGACCGAAGGCATCGGGGCGGCGAAGGGTTCGCGCGCCGATGGCCGTCGAGCCGGTGAAAAACTTGTGCGAGATGAAGCGCGGACCCGATCGAGGGGAGCAACTGCGGATTGCAATTCGAGAACAGATTCTGAGGTTGTGTTCATAACTTTAGGATGGGACAGGATCACTGATTAATTCTGCAAAATCTTTTGGCCTTTCATCGTAATGTTTTTTGAAGCCTTTACGTTAATTGCGCCCGAGCCTTCGATGGAAATGTCTTTGCCGGAGATGGTAATCGTCCCGTCTTTCTTCATGCTGATGCTGGCGGAGCCGGTGGTGATGGTAATGGATTCTCCGGCGGTGATGTTCAGATTTTTGGTTACTGAGAGCGAATCGTCTTTCCCAACGCTTACCGTGCGCGCGCCGCCGATGGACACCGTTTCGTCCTTGGCCACGTTCTCGGTGCGGCTGCCGCCGACGTTGGTCGTTTGGTTGGACCCAACCGTAATCGCCTGGACCGCGCCGACGGTAATGGCCTGCGCGGCTCCCACGTTGATCGCCTCGTTGACGCCCACGCTGTGGACGCGCATTTGAGTGACGGTGATATTTTCATTTCCCCCGACGGTGCGGGTGCGGTTCGCCGTTACGGCGATACTTTCGTTAGCCGCAACGGTCTCGGTGCGGTTGGCGCCGATGGCGATTTTCTCGTTGGCTCCCACAGTCTCGGTGCGGTCTTTCCCAATGGTGATGGTTTCGTTGTTCCCGACGCTTTCCGTGCGGTCATGGCCGACTTTCGTCGTTTCGTCATTTTCCACGACGTTGTTCTGGTCTTTCTCGGCGTGGATATAGACTTCTTCGCTCCCTTTCTTGTCCTCAAGCCGGATTTCATTGAAGTTGGCCGCGCTGCCGCCTTTGCTGGAGCGGCTCTTAATGCCGCTCTGGGTTTTATTTGCCGGCAAAGCGTACGGCACAGTCTGATCGGCATTATAGACCCGTCCGGTGATAATGGGACGGTCCGGGTCACCTTCCAAAAATTCGACAACGACTTCCTGTCCCATGCGCGGGATATGAATCGCGCCCCATGCCTTGCCCGCCCAGTATTGGGAAACCCGGACCCAACACGAAGAATTCTGGTCGGAATTGTCGTGACGGTCCCACCGGAAATGGACTTTCACACGCGCATATTGGTCGGTGTAAATTTCCTCGCCGGAAGGTCCCACAATGACCGCCGTCTGCGGTCCCTGCACGATGGGCTTGGGCGTCAACCGCGCCGGACGAAATTGCTGGGTCTTGGCAATGCACGAAAAATTGCACGAAAAAAATTCGCCGTTCTTTCCGGCGTCCCGGGTGATAAATTCGCCCGCGCTCGCATTCAATGAAATTCCGGTTATCAGGTATTCGCGGTTTTGGTCCTGGCGGGGGTGGTTCTTCAGGGTAAAGGTGCTGCCCGCCGCGAGCCCGCGTGCGCTGGCCTGGCCGTGCAGCTGTTCATACTGCGATTGCAACTCATCCAAACGCACCTGGGCCAGCCGATCGCCATCGCCCGAATCGACATATTCCCCCGGGGCATCATAGATTTCATAGGTCGCCGCACCGTGTTTGCGCGACGTATTCGTGGCGCTGAGTAAAGGGGTTTTTGGTCTCTTGAAGTCAAAGTCGTTCAACGCCGTGGACACCGGATGGACTTCCTTCTCCAACATCCAATCCAAAATGACCTCCTGGAGACTCGGATTCGCGCCTGGGTTAAAGGTCACATTCGCATAGCCGGAAAAAGGCTCGTGCGCGCCGGCTGAGTCCGCCAGCACCAGCGTGTGCTTGCCATCCTGATGTTCAAAATAATAGTAAATGCCTTCCTGTTCCATCAGGCGGCTCACAAAATTGAAATCCGTCTCCCGATATTGAACGATAAACTCACGCTTGGGATAAGTGGCCGACAAACTGAGTTTATAATTATTGAAACCGCGCAGCTTGAAGAGCGCTTCGATGACGTCCGGCACAGTCTTGCCCTGGGAGGGGTCTTCCACCGCCACCCAGACCCGGCAATCAGACGTGCGCGTGAGAAACCAAAGCCATGGGACGATGGTCGCGCGATAACGGGCGTACTGGTCCTGTTTGGCTACCTGCACCATGCGGCTGACGAAACCGTGGAAGAAACGTTTGGAATTCTGGCCGGCGTTGATTCGGATGGTGACCTCATGACCAACGACCTGGTCGAGATCAACCGTCTCGTTCTCACTGCTCAACTCAGCTTCGATTCGGAATAATCGGCTCAACTGCTCTTCGATCGACATGGAGCGCAAGCCCAGGACGTCCGGGCCAAGGGGCGTCTTGATGGCGATGGAACGGTTGTCCTGTTTGATTGGCATATGACTTCCGATTCTCTTACTAACGTATCCATGATTTAAGAGAATTCAATTCAATTCAACTTGTTTTGTCCATTAGCCGGAGATTTAGCTGTAATTTGCAATGGTCACGAGTCCGACGGGAAAAATTGTGATAGAATTGGGTCACCAGCGTTCAGCTATCGGACATGCTGGAGTGATTACGGAGTGATTAATTTCTGCGACAAGGTTTTGAGATTCGTCGCATCTCCTAATGCCCTCCCCCCTTTATCCGTGACTGTGACCCGAAGCCACGAATCGAATACCCTCATTAAATCGACGGCAGGACTTCGACCTGGTTGTTTTTCATCCATCCGGTCCGCCCTGAACCGTCGCCGACCTGCACCCATCCGTTCCGCTGATCCAGGACCGCCAATTCCGCGCCGTCATGGACGGCAAAGGCATTCTGCGCGTCATCAAACGGACCACTCCGCGTGACGGCGTCCGGCAAAACGACCACGGCGATGGAATCAGAAAAATGGATTGTTGAGGCGGCTGCGAGGCAGGCGCAGAAAAAAAACGCGGCGGCAGCCAGGCCCCGGGCCGGGGCGCGGAGGAAATTTTTCCACGCCGGACGAAGCTGGATAGCGGCGAACAGAAGGAACGCGAGCCAAAATGTAATCGCCGCAAGCGCGGCCCATTCGTTCAATGAGAGCCCGGCCAGGCAACCTTCCCACCAGGTTTGCCGCCACGTTGAGCCCTGCACCTGGTTGCGCGCAAAGTCCAGGTTTGCGCGGACATCCGTATCGCGTGGCGCCAGCAGCGCCGCCCGGCGATACGCGGCCACGGCGCGGCCGAGGTTGCCCGACTTGAATTCCGCGTTGCCGTCATTAAAAAGCAAGTTTTGCGAGACGACGCCGGAATTTAAAATGGATTCATAGGCTTTGGCCGCATCGGAAAATTTGCCCGCGGCGTAAAGCTGGTTGGCATGGGAGAAATCGCTCGAAACATCGGACGCAAAAAGCGATCCGGCGCAACAAAACACAACGGCCAAAATGGAACAGAGGCGTCTCATATCTTTAACTTCTGAAGTTCTGTCACGGTGCCTTTGAATTTCGAAACCAGGGCGGAAAGTTCCTGGGAGGTTTGCACCGGCGCGTAACGCGCCTGGTTGCAGGCCTGGAAGAGTTCCCGCAGTGAGTTGATGGTCTCGGGCTTTGCGCCCAGCGCGATAAGCCGGTCGTCCACATCCGCTTCGGTAATCGAAATGGCCGGGCAGTCGAGGCGTTCGCCGAGCTCCTCCTGCAACAGCCGGAACAACATGGCGAAAAACTCGTTCGATTTGTTTTCGGTCGCGAATTTGTTCAAATCATCCAACCCGCTGGCAATGAGTTGCTCGACCGCGCGTTGCCTTCGCAGGCGCGGATTGTTGGCCAGGTTGTCGGCGCGCCGGCGCCAAACCAGCGCCGAAAGAAAAGCCAGGATCGGAATGCTTTGAAGCGCCAGAAACGCCGGCCGCGTGAC
>DASXFM010000452.1:0-3441 GCA_036489615.1 Verrucomicrobiia bacterium
GTTTGGTCTTCGTGTTAGGGGCAATCTTGGATTCTTTCGTCAAAACAGCGGGTGGTGTTAAATCTTCCAAGACAGCTTTGTGGGGAAAGAGTGATTTCCAAGAGACGCCCAGGGCTCTCGCAAAGAAGACAATTTGATAATCGGTGACGGCGCAACGCTGCGTTTCGATACTCGCAATCATGTCGCGGGTGACGAGGATACCCTCTTTTTTGAAGCATTCGGCCAGCCGACGCTGCGTCCATCCGCGTCTTTCGCGGAATAGCCGAATTTGAAAGCCCACTAGATTTTTCGCGCCCGGTCGCATTTGGGCCTCCGTGCGGGAATGCTCCTTTTCCGTGGTTCGGTGGGCGTTCATTCAAATGATTCGTCTCCACCACGGAAACCATTTTGCCACTGCGCCATTCGGCTCCAGCGGTGGTAGAGTCATGCGGCGGTGTCCTTTTTCACAGTGAACCAGGACACATTCATGGTCGCGCAAGGTGCGAATTTGATAAGGTTTAATTTTATGCTCCTCGGTTTCGGAATAATTGACATTGCGTTTCCCCGCGCTTGAACCCCAAGACCGTTTGACAATTCGTTTTTTGCCAAGAAAATCCGCCGCCTGGATTGCGTCAGCCTCATCAGCCGAGCGAAAAATCATCCGATTGCGAAGATTTAACGTCAGCACTTTTGATTTGTCATTGCCCAATGGCGGGATGAGTGAAGTCGTGGACTGTGCGGCGGCGACGATGGTTGCACCTGCTTCGCGGATCACGTCCACACAGTTGTAATCGCTCGTGCCGTCCTCGCTGGCGGTCATAAATCGCTGCGCCTCGTCCGCCCACATGATGAGCAGATTGTTTTTGCCGCGCAGTTTCTTATCCTGGTCGAACCGGCGCAAGGCATGGTTGTAAAAAAGCAATTTCAAGAAAGTGTTCACATAACGCCGCTCGGTTTGGAATTTTTGCGGCATGGTGATGAGGATGATTTTGCCCTGGTCAATCTCCGAAAAGTCGAACGTGCTTTCTTCAACGCAGAAGATTTCGGCAACTTCAGGCGTCAGGAAGTATTGCAGATAGTTGCCGATGGTCTCGCGCACGCCGCCAAGCTGTTCCGCCGGTTGGTCGAGAAAACGATTCTTGAAATGGTAATTCAAGGCATAGCGGCGTGGCGTCTGCAAAGAAAGTTTGCGCAAAAATTCCAATTCCTCGTCCAATTTTGGCTTGCTGGAAAGCACGTCCAATGCGCCGGATAACGTCACCGGCCTTTGTAATTCTGAAAGCAGTTCGAGAGCGTGAGCAATATGCGTTTGGGCCTGATTCTTGAAAAATCCCTTGTCCCCGCCCTGGCCGAGGCTGGTGGCCGTGTCCACCACAAATTTCGCATAGGTGGTGAAGGGGATGCTCCGGTCGCCGGTGAGATTGAACCGATGCGGCGATTTTCCGTTTGGGTTGTATCCATGAATTTGCAGGTGAATCAGATCGTTTTCGCGGCCGTAATGCCGGGCCATTGCCGAAAGCGTTTCCCAATAGACTCCTTTTTCATCAATGCAAAGGCCGCCCCATTTCTCCTCATTCTGGAACACCTGGTGGGCCAATTGATTGATCCCGGAAGATGTCTTGCCGGAGCCGGTGTCGCCGGTGATAAGCCAGCCACGGCAGAATTGATTCCGCCGCCAGATCAGGCCGCCAAGTCGCGCAACTTGCCGGTTGCGGGACAGCAAAATCCCCACGGCAACAATCAACAATAAGATCGCATCCACTAACGCGAAGTTGCGCGGCGATTTCGACCACGCCGGAAAATCGAACGACGGGAACGGAACAAAATCGAGCCTCACCAAAACCTCCCGATGAGGAAGCCCGCAATGGTGGCGGCGAACGCGGCCATAATAGCGGTCGGCAATTCCACCCCACGAACGTCCTTTTCCGTCCGTTCCTTCAGTATCTTCGCGGCTTCGGTCAGGGCGACGATGTCCGTATTGAACTCAGCCAGTGAAGGCATTTGGCGGTGGCGAATTTCGTCCCAGTGGCTTTGATGAATCCGAAACAGTTCCATCAGAAGGAGAATGGGGTCATCATCCTTGATTTGGTGTTGTTCTTTCCATTTGGCGAGGGCCTGCAAAAAGTCCTCGTCAAAATCTGGAGGCGCTGTCTGGCTGGACGGGTTCATGATTTAATTGCCAGCAACAAATCGGCGACCGATTCGATTTGGCCATAAAACTTGCGCTGCCACGTTTGCAGCCGACGACGATCCAACAGATGCGTGTCGCCGCCCGCTATGGCGATGGTGACGGTCAGATTTTTATGGCTTAATTCCTCAACGAGCCAGGGCTGCAATTTGCTCATGGTGATTTCCTTCGCGCCAAGCTCTTTCAGCAATCGCTTGCGGATGACGGTGTTTTCAAAAAGAGGAAAATTCTCACTGTGAACGGTGTTTCGCAGCACGATGTAGGAACAGGCGTTCTTGAGTTTATCGGTGGCGCGTTGAAGCTGGTCGATACTGTCGGCCTCCTGATTGATGGGCATAACGAGGGTCAACGCGGCAGACAAGTCTTTGAGCGTCTGTTGCAGATCAATCTCGTCGAAATAATTGAAGAAAGCATCCGTGGACGCGGCGCGGCAATCCACGATAACGAGATTCGTTTTGTCCAGCGCCAGAATCATGGCGTCCAGTCCGCGAGGATGAGCCAAGTCCAAAAACATCACGTCCTCGCCATGAAAACGTTTCAGGGTGGAATTCTCGTTATCGCAGTCGCAGGCGGTGAACGGGATATTTTTGTCTTTGAGGTATTGGACGAAGTTGACGGCGAAGAAACTTTTGCCGACGCCCCCCTTGCCATTAAAGATCAAATCAAGGCGTTTGGTCATATTATTTCTCCGGGTGGCAGTTGTTCAACTTTGGCAATTCGAGGCCCGCGCGGCGCAAAGGATGGAGTTTCGGTTGGCGCGGTGGCGGGTTTGCTGGTTGACGTCGCCGGTGTTCGGAGCGGGCGTTTTGACGGGGCAACCGGCGGGGATACGGCCAAAGCATTATTGTTGTCTCGGGGCGAAGCTCGCCGTTTGGCGGATGACTTGCGCATGAATCGTTCCTTCAAAACATGATGGCAGAAGTTAGTTACGCACGTATCTGAAGCGGCAATGCCGTTCTGTGTGAGCAGTTCACTGATCGCGCGGTAGGAAATGCCGCGTTTGCGAAGCGCAATGATGTCGTCTTTGAGCGCGAGCAACCGCGACGCCCGCGACTTGGTCTGTTTGTATTGAGACGCGGCGGTTCGGAAGCGGTTTACTGACTCTTGTGAAATGGCGGTTTTGTTCATACGTGACGAAGCACGGACGAGGCGGCATGGTTGCCGGCAAGCGAAGCAGCAAACGAGGCGCTTTGCGAGGCAGCCGAGTTGGCATGATGCGAAGCATGAATGTGCGCGCATTTTGAGCCGGCTGACACCGCATAGGCGTGGCAGCG
>DASXFM010000333.1:0-25207 GCA_036489615.1 Verrucomicrobiia bacterium
GGCCCGAAATACGGTACGTTTTCGCCGTAATGCTGATTCAGTGCGCAGAAGGCCAGGCGTTCACCGACGATTTCCTTGTCCGGCGGATGAATGTTGTCCGGGTCACCGGTGTCGATCGTAATTGCGACGGCGCAATCAGGCGTGTTCGCGGCAGTCAACGCCTGGGCTTCGCGCAGCTCCGCCCAGGAGGATTCTGATGGTTCGTCCTGGTGATGCATAAAGGCCGGAAGGCTGACGATGTAAAACGGAAAATCGCCCTGGTGAAATAATTTCCGCCAATCAGAAATCATTGCCGGCAATAACTTGCGATACCGGTATGCGTGGTCGGCGTTTTGTTCACCCTGATACCAAATCGCGCCGGTGATGGCCATTGGCGCGACCGGTTCGAGCATGCCCTGATACAAAACGCCCGGGATGACCGGCCAATTCTCGAAGCTGAACGGCAACGGATGCGGCGAACGCGCGTCCACGCTCACGGCGCCTTTCCATTCGCCGGCGAGCGGGATACTCGAGCGATCACCGAGAATAATTTTCAGATTTTTTGCCGGTGACATAAATCCCCCATCCGGTTTGGTTTTGAATACTCGAACGACTACCACGTTCGTGCCGGGTTTCAGGACGTTTGTATTCAGAAAGTAGAAGCGCGGATTTTCCACCCAGGCACTCGCGCCGACCCATTGACCATTAATATAGGTGGTGTCCATGTGCTCGATGACGCCCAGTGTTATGAATGCCCTGCCGGGGGGCAACGGATTGGGAAGGACGACTTTTTTGCGAAACCAGCAAACTGCCGGCGTTTCCGGAACGCCCAATTCCGCAAAACCGCCCGGAATGTGGATGGTTTTCCAGGACGAATCATCAAGGTCGGGGGCCGCCCAGGTTTCGCCCTTAAGCCCGATGTCATAGTCGTCATACCAGTGCATGACATAATTGCCGTATTCAGGGCCGCCTTTGGCTTTCAAGCGATCCAATTCCGCCAGTTGCCGGTCAAAATCTTTTAATGGGCGCAAAGCTTCGGGGCTGGTCCACGCTTCCGCGGGAGTGCCGCCCATGCAATCTTCCACCAACCCGATCGGCACATGAATATCTTCCTGAATTCGGCGTCCAAAATAATACGCAACGGCCGAAAATCCTTCGCCTTCGGCGACGGTTTCCGGCGAGCAAATTTTCCATTCCCCGGTGGGAACCGGGGCCGGCGAATAAGCAACATGGCTCGCGACTTTGAAGAGGCGTATCTCGGGATGATTGGCCCGGCTGATTTCGTCCGCTCCGTTGCGCGTTCGCGCCAGGCCCAATTCCATATTGGATTGGCCGCCGCAAAGCCAAACGTCACCGACGAGCACTTCGCGCAATTCGACGTGCTGCAATCCGTCAATCGTCAGGATGTAGGGACCCCCGGCGGCAGGCGGCTCGATGCGTGCCTCCCAGCGGCCATCAGCGCCGGCTATCGCCCTGGCCTTGTGCCCGGCAATTTCGACGTGGACCACGTCTCCGGGCTTTGACCAGCCCCAAATCGTATTTAGTTTTCCGCGCTGGAGGACCATGTTATCGCCGAACATTGGGCTAACGAATGGCGGGGAGCCCGTGTCCGCAGCGACGACACTGGCGCATGCGAACAATGTGACGAATAGCAGGGCGCGGACATTCCGAATTGGATTTTTCATTTTCGCAACGGATTGATTGGCACATCTAAAATGCCCCCAAGTTAGTGTAAAGCCAATGAGTTATATCATGGCCGTGCTTCGCCCCGGAATGGACGAAGCTATGAAAGGAATGGATTTTTCTCTGGCCTTTATGGCCCCAGCTCCAGGCGGAAGAAGCTGTTCAGCCCCGGCAGCGAATTTGTATAAGTCAATGTGAGCGGCAAAGCGGGTGAATTCGTTGTCAGAACCGTTTGCCAGGTTGTCAGGTTGGTCGAAGCTTGAAGCATATAGTTGGGTCCCTGAGTTCCCTGGGCGGTCAATGTGATTTTCTGGCCTGAGATGACAAATGAACTGATAGACGGCTGCGTCATAGGATCGACGATGATGTAAAAGCTATTGGTCGCGCTTAAGACGGGTGTGCCGTTGTTTGCGACCACCACTTGGAACAAATTGCTCGAGCCCGCATATGAGATTGGCGGAGTCCAGGTAAGAACGCCGGTATTCGTATTGAATGAAGCGCTGAAACCTTGCCGCCTGAGCTCGGGGAGCGAGTTAAAGGTCAATGTTTGGGGCGGCGCACCAACATCGGTGGCGATGTTGGTAACGTTGACTGTCACGTCGGGATTGACGGTTATATTTTGGACCGGAGTCAGCACCGGAGCGTAATTGGTCGCCACTCCCGTAAAGGTCACGACGCTCATCGCGGGGAGATTGTAGGTAAATGATAAATTGTTTATCGCGATCGGGGACTGGGAGGCGAGCGAGAAGTTGCTTGAGGTTATCCAGGGCGTCACGATGTTTGCCTCGGAGAGGTTTGTGAGCGTGAACGTTTGAAGAATGTTCGTCGAATTAGGATTGATGGCGACAATCGCAAAGGCCGGTGACTGGGAGTCTTTATAAGCGCTGACCAGCGCGGTGCCGTTGTTGTTGGCGCCGATGCGATAAAAGTTCGGCCTGACAAAACGGCTGAACTGGCCGATGGCAAACATTCGTTTTGTGGGTGAGGCATTGCCATCTGTTAAGGATTCATTGCCGGTTCCGTCTTCAGTCATTAGCCACCAGTAATGCCATGCGTTGGCCTGGGCAATGGTCATGAACCAATGAACGCGCCCGGCCCAATAAATGGCGTTGGCCATGCTGACGTCGTTGCCGGACAGAAGGGAGACTTCCGTTTCCCAGGTCGCGGCATTTGGATTTGTAAACGTGGGCAAAGGCACCGGAGTGTTTTCCGGGGGCGAACCGTCGTAATTGTGGCATGCGATAATTCCGACATCAGGGCCAACCGCAGGATCGGACATGGCCGTGACGAGGAGATTGGTCCGCCAGTTTTCATCCTCGGGTAGAATAATTTTTGTCGATCCGACACCTTTGGCCACGAGGGCAGAATAAAGGTTGGTGACGAAATCATGGATCTGCGCGGCGCTCCATTGACAGGCTTCGTAGCTGGTTACGTTGGCGTCCGGCTCATTTTGCATCGAGATGGCGTAGAGATTGACGCCGTAGGTGTTTTTCATCGAAGCCACGTAGTTCGCAAGCTGGCTGGCGTAGTTCACATTGGTGATGTTGTTTCCGCTGCCGAGATAGCTGCCGCCGTTGATCCCGCCATCGGTTGCCTGGTTGCTATCATAAATATCAGTGGTGCTCTTAAACCCGGCGGCTGGCGTCCAGGGAGTGCTCCATACGCGTGCTCCAAGCGCCTGCGCCATCTGCATGATGTTGAACTCCGCCGTTCCGGGAGTCGCGCTGGCAGACGTCGAATTCGCATAAATAATGTGATTGCGCAACAGGGACAGACCGATTCCGTTATTGGTCGATGCGACTCCCAATGCGTTCGTGTAGAGCAGGCCGTTATTGGTTGAAAAAAATAAATTCGCTTCGCTCTGGTTCCAGGTGCTCTGCCACGCCGACGACGCGCCGAAACCATCAATGCGTTGACCAACGGAGTTCCAATCCACGAGACAATTATTGGACAGCGTCGGCCCGGTGAACGCGATATTGTCCACCCAAAATGTTGTCGGTCCACTGAGCGGCGGATTGTAGCTGGGGCCGTAAATATGCACGAGGACGTCGTTAATCTGAACCAGGTTCAGGTCGGCAGCGGCATTAATGGGGATGTTGACATGCACCCAGTTTGTATCCGTAGCGGGAATATTAACCGCCGTGCTGAAATAATCCTGGCCAAAGTTTGCGGTGGCCACGCCAAATTGCAGGTAACCGAAACATTGTTGGCTGTTGAATGGTCCTGACGCCGACCCGGCCGCAAAACGAACGTCGCATTGAAAATTGGTGCAGAGCAGCCCATTGATCGACGGACTGATGCCGTTTAAACCGTTATAAACCTCAAATTGGTTATTCGCGCTGGTAAAATCAGCCGTGATTTTCATGGAACCAGATGCGGCGTTCGAGTTGGCATCGCTCGTGGAGTCCCAAACGAGAGATCCAAACGCGCCTCCGAACCAGTTGGTCCAGACGTTTTCTATCTGTCCGGCGCTATAACTGTATCCGTCCGTTCCCGACGGGTTGAATTGATCGACGATATTGGTGGTTTGGGACATGCCGGCGGAAGCGAAAAAGGCAAGAAACGGGAACACAAAAATACCGGCCGGCATTCGGAAAGGCGGCCGCACGTGCGAGCCCATTCCACTAATTAAAGATATTCTGTTCAAATTAAATCCTTTCCTTTTTCAGAAAAAAAGGCGGCGCCAGATCCCGGCGCCGCCGTGTGTGGGTTTTTCGAAAGGCTTAAGGCGTTGGCGGGAAAATATTGGCCGTGTTGGTGGTCAACATGAAGAACGCGTTAGGTGAAAGCGGATCCGTAATCGCGGGCGCATTCGGTTGGAAGTTGCCGTCAACGGTCGGCAAATCATCCACCGGCAACAATTCCCACCAGTCCGCTCCGTGTTGGACGCCAATACCCCGAGCCCCGGTCTCGTCGGGAGGATTGTAATTGCTATAGAAGGTCGGGCTGATCCAATTCGCAGGATTAGCCAGGAGGTTGGTATCCGTTACCAGGGCATAATTGTTTTGAACGTCCTGCGTCCAATTGATCCAATATTTATCGACACCGTTTCGGACGATCACCAGATTTGCCGGATCGACCGAATAGGTATTCTGAAAATAGCCGCCGGGCGAAGTCGAGCCGTTAAAGTCGCTGCTTTCCTGGCTGAAGTTTTCAGTTTGATTGCCGCTGCCAACACCTGTGATGCTAATGGTTCCAATATCTTCATAGAGCCCATAACCCGCGGTCGTGTTGGGGTCTTCCAGGAGAACTGCCACAGCCGGATTGGCAAAATCAGAAGCAACATTTGCGTCTGCAATCGTGAAGTTCCCCGCGGCACCCGCCGGGCCGGTGAGCGAGCCTGAAGTGGGGCCGTTCATGGTCAATGTCCAGGTTCCGATAGCGGTTGAATTGGTGATAATAAGCACGTTATTGGTCGGGTTGACGCCTGGCATACCCACCTTCCATTGAACAGTGGCCGTGACCGCACCATTGCCATTATACGGGTTAATGGCCAAATAGAGCCCGTTACTAACCTGATAATCCAGAAATGAATTGCCATAGATAGTCGTTTGGAAATTTGAAGTGGGGTTAAACGACGCCTCCGGGAGGATGGCGAGCTCAGTGATGCCCAGGTTGGCGGGCGGATAGCTCAAGAGTTGGAATGAATACTTGACCGGATATTGGGCGCCCGATCCGGCCCAGGATTCGTTTTCACCGGTCCCCTGGGTCGTTATCACTCCCTCGCGAATATAAGTCGCAGACGATCCGACGAACATGCGCAGGCCCGGGATCACCGGTTGAACAGAGACTACCGGCGGTGGAACTTTGGCAACCACGAGCGGACCGACGAACTCAATGTTATCCACATAAAGTGTGGCCGGCCCATTCAAAGCCGAACCGGTGGTGGAGCTGTCTGCGCCGATGAGGAGTTCACCCCAGTTCAGTTGATTGGGGTCGTTGGCGGCTAGAGGTATCACGAGATGCACCCAGTTCGTATCCGCGGCGGGGATATTTGTGGTATAAAACCAATCCTGCGAGCTGGACGACGTGCCGTTGGCCCCGCTGGCCCGCACTCCGAACCGCAATGGTCCATAAGTCGCATAGCCCACGGTACCAGTGGCACTGACCGAGCTTGCGTCCCAACGGACATCCATGACCACGCTGGTATATGTGAGGGAGCTGACTCCCAGGTTCTGAGAGTAATCAACGTGGTGAAGAACCCATTGACTGCCCGCGGTCCAATCCAAATTGACTTGCAAACAGCCGTTACTGGCGCTGTTGTTGACATTGCTGGCATTCCATACAACGTTGCTGAATGCGCCGCCGAACCAATTCCCCCAGACATTGGTGATATCGCCGACGCTATAGACTTCCTGGGTCGTTGAGTCGAAATAATCGTAGTTAGTCGGATTCATAGGGCCGACACCATTGGTCGAGAAATCGTCCACGACGAAGACATTGGCGGTGGGTACTGAGACCTGGCCAAAGGGCCCTTGTGAGAGCACAACGCTATTGAGATACCATGCCGGTGATACGGGAGCGCCACCGCCCTGATTACCCTGGAAAGTCATCTGAAGATAAGATCCACCATTGGTAGCCACGGAGTTTGATATGCCTGCCTGGATCGCCGCTTCTACCGACGCATAGTTGAACGAAACCACCATCGTTCGCAACCCATTGGAGCCGCTGCTGAAATAATAATTGGGGTCCGTTCCCGGCGCAGTATTGTTTGTGCTCCCCATTTCGACCGCATTAGCCCAGGATTGGTTGTTATAACCATATCCGGGGGCATTCAACACGAGATTATAAATCTGTGAATATCCGCCCGTGTAAGTTCCGGCCGGGACGGAAAAGGTAAATGTGATCCACGAATTGGCGTAGAAAGCCGTCATTTGCGCGGCCGAGAATTGAAGCTGCAAACTGGGGTATCCGAAACTCCCGGCATTGGCGGCAGGCACCGAAACCGCAAGGCTCTGGGCGTATCCCGGAACCACGCCTGACGGAAAGCTGTAGTTAGTGTCTGATGTGATTGCCTGGCCGGCTTGAGTGTCAACCCAGCCTGCGTCCGTGGGATCGCCGGCGCCCTGGAAGCCGCCGATTAATACCTGTGCCTTCGCCGCCGTGGCCACAGCCAGCGCGAAAATGATCATGAGAACTATTGCCTGTGTGGATTTTAACATAAACGTTAGGGTGGGAGTTTTAGTGTTTCAGTAACTGTGATTTTGGCTCTGTGGGCTATCTTATATCATTTCTGTCTAGGACGGAATGGACAAAACTATCATTCGCATGGACAATTCTATTGTTGGGTGCCTGTCTCAATAAAAATAACTGGACTCCGCGGTATATTGCCACTGAACCGTGAACTTGTTGTGCATTTCCACATGACCGTCTCCAAAACAGCAATTGATGGAATCGAGCCCGTTTGCGTAATAATGGGCTTCGGTTTTGGGAATGTCGCTCTCCTGTTCGTCACCCTTGGTGGTTTCCGCGATATCACTAACGATTGGTGCTCTTCCCGCAATCGTATCGGTCGATTTCTGGGGCCAACCGATACTACCCGGAGGAACTACGGCGCTTGTAAAATTCGTAGAAGGAAAAAGATTTTGCGCAGCCCCACCGCTTAAAGTGTTATAGCGAGGAACCCACCAATCATGATACAGCTTCGCATAGCCTCCATTAAGAGAGCGGGCCGTGTAACTGCCGCCGTCGTAGCTTATAGTGGTGGAATTGGTAAAAAAGGCGTCCAGAGCACCAATGCTGGATATTCCGGTAACTACATGGTGATAAGTTGATTCGTACCATCCTATATACCAGCTGTTGGCATAGGCGGCCTCCCATGATTGGACGGGACAAAAAAACATCGGCACGGTCATTCCGTAGCCGGACAAACTCACGATGAAATTCGGACCCACGTCGGTGGGGTTTCCCCCGGATTCCGACAGAGGCCAACTGGGAAAGTGCGCTTGGGAGTCGTCGGTGGCATAGAGGTTGGCCATGACTCCCCATTGGCGGAAATTCGAGGTGCAATTGGTTACGGTAGATCGGAACTTTGCCTTATTCAAAACCGGCAGCAGGACGGCTGCGAGAATGGCAATGATGGCGATGACCACCAGCAGTTCAATCAGGGTGAACGCGCCGGCGCGGTTTTTCGTGGTTGATTCGGTATGCATAGGGTTCTCCTCTTTAAAACGTCAGCCTGGATTGTTTTGCCAAGTTCGGGGGTAAAGCGAATGTAAGCGGGCGCATGGAACGCCCGTTTGCCGGCGCGTCAGGCCTGGCCAGCACATGGCGCCGGCGATATTCGGCTGGCGCAACCCGGTGCACTGATTTGAACACGCGGGAAAAATAGAACGGATCGTCGTAACCCATGGTGGCGGCGATTTCCTTGACGCTTGAGCGCGTCGAGTCCAGTAGCTCGCGGGCGTGGTTCATCCGAAGACGGATGAAAAAATCGATCGGCGCGGTGCCCATTTGACGTTTGAACAGGGCAAAATAATGGGACGTTGAGACGCTGGCCTGCGCCGCCAGTGTGGAAACCTGCAGCGGCTGGTTGAGATGCTCCACCATATAGGCGATGCTTCGGCTGATTCGCCCGGCATTTTCCGCAATTACGTCCGGTGCGAGGCCAGTTTCCTGGTTTTCGTCAATTTGAGTTTTTTCGAGGGTTAGCGTTTTCATTAGAATCTCAAATTCCATTTAGTTCGACGGGCGAACAAATTAGTTAAAATTCATTTCATGCAATCGTCGGCGCTCCGAAGTGTTTTTGTAAAACCAAGGCGATGATTCCCCGCAGCCGGGGCTGTGGCGCGGGTCCCGAAGCTATGATCCGGGTGGTGGTGTGCGTAAAGGACAGCCGTTTGACCACGGCGGCCACAATGGGGCCTACCCGGTCCCACGCCCGGGTGACTTCGCCGACCACCACGATGACGTCCGGGGCCAGGCCGGTCACGAGCATGGCGATGCCACGGCCGAGATAATGGGCCATGTTGTCCAGCGCGCCCAGGGCCTTGGGGTCTCCTTGTTCGGCCAGCTGCAACA
Source organism: Verrucomicrobiia bacterium (assembly GCA_036489615.1). Taxonomy (GTDB): domain Bacteria; phylum Verrucomicrobiota; class Verrucomicrobiia; order Limisphaerales; family UBA11358; genus UBA11358. The sequence continues at coordinate 8,683 of DASXFM010000333.1, forward strand.
GCTCTTCAAACGTTTTGTCGCGGCGGGAAAATTTCGCCTCCCGATAGTACCGGACGGCGGCCGAATTGGATGCAAACACTTCCCAGCATCCGTGATTGCCGCAGCCGCACCTGGGTCCGTTCTCGTCGACGGTAACATGGCCAAATTCACCGGCGAGCCCCGAAGGCCCGCGAACCAGTTGGCCGTTCAAAATCATGCCCACGCCAATGCCTTCTGAAACCGCCACGGCGATCAGGTTGCTCACGCTGTCAGAATGACTTCCAAACCAAAATTCCGACAGGGCGCAGGCATTGGCCTCGTTTTCCAAGTCCACCGGCAGGCCGGTCGCGGCCTCCAGCCTCTTCTTCAAATCTTCTTCATGCCAGCCGAGGTTTGGCGCAAAAACGAATTTTTGCGAAGATAAATCCACGCGGCCGGGCAGGCTGACGCCGATGCCTTCATAGGCCATCTGCGGACGTTCTTTCATCATCGAATAGACGCGGTCGCCAATTTCCTTTACGAACTCGTCGGGACTTCTCGGCGTTGGGATGGATTCCTGCTCTAAAAATTGGCCTTCCAGATTGGCGAGGGCCATGTTGGTGACGAACGGACGGACATTGATGCCGAAGATGCCGGCGCGGTTTTCGTTCAAATGCAGGAACGTGGGCCGGCGCCCGCGCAGTGTCCTGCCCATCGCGCCTTCGCGCAGCCATTGTTCTGAAATCAACTGCTCGGTGATGACCGAGACGGTGCTGCGCTGCAATCCGGAATGCCGCATAAGATCCGCCCGGGAGATGGGCTGATGCTTGCGGACGAGATTGAGCATGATACGGCTGTTGATATCCCGAGCCGTTTCGCTCGTGGCCACCTGAAAATTGTTCAAATCGATTTTTCGCATGGACGTCAAAGGGCATCAGCCTTTGGGCACAGGGATTTGTTCGTGCCTCGAACTTTATCCAAAATGAAGCTGCTGTCAAGTATAAAAATTCGAGGGTCGAACAAATTCATTAAAAATTAGTCTGTTTATGATTTAACTCATTTATGTGTAGTAATTTAAGGTGATTCGGCCCGGAAATGAAAAACTGATAAATGGAGTAAAGGCGAAAAAGTTCTGGGGCCGCTGCAGCCGGCGGATGAGGATGAGGGGTGGAAATAAGGATAATTAGAGGGATTCTTTTGGGTTTTCGCTCTCGCCTTCGCACTGAAGCTGCGGTGGACGGGCAGACACCGGTCGTTTTGGGTAGTGCCGCCTGGCAAAATCTACACTTTTGCTTGAAAATCTCTAGGCAACGGCGGGAACGCCAAAATATCTTTGCAGCACCAGGGCGACAATCCCTCGTAACCGCGGCAGCGATGCCATTCCGCTGGCGGTGATTTTAACTGATGCGTGTGTGGTGGCCCGCTGCCGGATGACGTCTTTGACGATCGGGCCGGCTTTGCCCCAAACCTGGGCGATATCGCCCACAATAATTATCATATCCGGTGCGAGGCCGGTGACGAGCATGGCGAGCCCTTTGCCCAGATATTCCGCCATGCGTGACAGGGCCCGTTCGGCCCGCGGATTTCCTTGCACGTTTAACTGCAGGAGTTCGGCAAATGTGCGGACGTGTTGGGTATCTCGCCCGCGAGCCCCGCTATCATTGTAATAGCGGACGGCGGCGGAGTTGGATGCATAGACCTCCCAGCACCCGCGATTGCCGCAGCCGCAGAGCGGGCCTTCTTCGCAGAGGGCAACATGCCCAAATTCACCGGCCAGGCCGGAGGTGCCGCGCACCAGTTGCCCGTTCAGAATCATACCCACGCCAATGCCTTCTGAAACGGTAACGACGACGAGGTTATTGATGCCGTCCGCGTGTTTGCCAAACCAGAATTCTGAGAGAGCACAGGCATTGGCCGCATTTTCCATACTTACGGAAAGGCCGGTGGCATCTTCGAGCCGGTCTTTTAAATCTGCCGCGTGCCAGCTCAGGTTTGGGGCAAAAACAAACTTTTGCGACGACAAGTCCACGCGCCCGGGCAGGCTCACGCCGATGCCTTCGTAAGCCATCATGGGATGCGTCTCCGTCCATTCGCGGACGCGCGAACTGATTTGCGTGACGAATACGGAGGAACTGCGAGGTGTGGGGATGGTATCCTGCGCCAGAAAATGGCCGCTCAGATTGGCCAGGGCCAGATCCGTGGAAAAAGGCTGGATATTGATGCCGAAAATGCCGGCGCGATTTTCATTCAGATGCAGAAACGTGGGCCGGCGCCCTCGCGATGACGTGCCCACGGCGCCTTCCTGCAGCCATTGTTCGGAAATTAACTGTTCGGTGATGACAGAGACCGTACTGCGTTGCAAACCCGAATGACGCATCAGGTCGGCGCGAGAAAGGGACTGATATTTCCGCACCAGATTGAGAATGATGCGGCTATTGATATCACGCGCCGTTTCGCTCCTCGCCACCTGAAAATTGGATAGGTCAATTTTTCGCATTGGTAATTAAGACACACCGAGCTTGGCGAGAAAGTACCTTATCGTAAATCAACTGGGTGTCGAGAAACAATTCGGGACGCGAACAAATTCCCAGGCGGTCCTATTTATTCAGGCCGCTTAAAATCCGATGCTTGCGCCGCCGTCCACGGGCAGGAAAACGCCAGTGACAAAGCGGGCAGCGGGAGAGCACAAATAGGTGGCCGCCAACCCGACGTCCCGGGGCGTTCCGAAACAGTTCATCGGCGTTCGGCCAAGGATCTTTTTAGATCGCTCCGGGTCTCCGTTCAACGCATTGAGCATCATGTCCGACTCGATCCATCCCGGCGCGATGGCGTTCACGCGCACGCCGTGAGGGGAAATTTCAGTGGCGAGCGACCGGACCAGGCCCCAGTACGCCGATTTGGCCGCGGAATAAGCCGTCACTAGAGGAATACCGAAGAGCGAGGCCATCGAAGCCGTAAATAGGATATTGCCGTGCTTGCGTTTTAGCATTTGCGGCAGGACGGCGCGGGTCAGGCTAAACGCTGCGACGACGTGAGTTTGCAGCACGCCGCTAAATTCTGCGGGTGTGGTGTCCACCGCCAGTTTTTTCAGGTGAATGCCGGCATTGTTGACCAGAATGGAAATGGGACCCGCCTTTTTTGAAACACGCTGGATAAACGGCTGCGCCTCATCCACCAGGGTGATATCGTGGATTTCGAAGGATGCTGATTTGCCCAGTTTTTTCGCGGCTTTTTTCAAGACGTCCGCGCGCCGCCCCACCAGCACAACCGTGGCGCCCGCCGCGACAAAACATTCCGCTATGCCGAAACCCAGTCCGCTCCCCCCGCCAGTAATTAAGGCCGTCTCACCCCGCAGCGAAAATTCATTCACCATCACAATGACTATATCTCCCTGAAAATGGGCGTCATCAAGCAAGAAACGCAAAAACAGAGGATTATCCATCTAATTCTTGTCCATTCTGTTGTGTGTATCAGAATAATTGTGTCAGCGCATATGCCTTTGTACATGCCACGCGTAGGACGCAGCCCAATTGTCATACTTTGTATGATGCTCGCCTGCTCCCGGGCAGCCTTTGCTTTGGGTGACTCGTCATACGTCGAAACTATTCCGTCGAGAGGCGCTTTTCCCATTGTCCAAAATAAAACTGCCGCGGAAATCATTTTGGACACCAATGATTTTCCCTGTGTGTTGATCGCGTCCGGCAATTTGCGAACGGACATATCACGCGTTACCGGGGTCGATCCTCGCCTGCCGTCCGGCGAACCAAACAAGGATGCCATGCCCATTCTCATCGGCACACTCGGCCGGAGTGAATGGATCGACCGGTTGGTCCGGGAGCGCAAAATGGATGTCTCCCCGATTGCGGGCAAGTGGGAATCCTGGGTGACGCAGGTCGTTCCAGGACCGTTCCCCGGCATCGCCAGGGCACTTGTCATTTGCGGCAGCGACAAACGGGGGACCATTTTCGGTATTTATGATTTGTCGGAAAACATTGGCGTTTCGCCGTGGTATTTCTGGACGGACGTTCCACCGAAACATCATGACGAATTGTTCGTGAAGGCGGGAAAATATGTCCACGGACCGCCCGCCGTCAAATATCGCGGCATCTTTTTAAATGACGAAGCCCCGGACCTGACCGGGTGGGCCAAGGAAAAATTCGGCGGTTATAACCATGCCTTTTACACCAATATTTTCGAACTGCTTCTGCGGCTCAAGGCAAACTATCTGTGGCCGGCCATGTGGGACAATGGTTTTGGTGAAGATGATCCGCTCAACGCCAAACTTGCCGATGATTACGGCATCGTCATGGGCACGTCCCATGTTGAGCCAATGATGCGCGCGGATAAGGAGTGGGGCCGGGCAGGATTCACGGCGAAGGAATGGAATTTTCAAACGCATTCCAACGAACTAAAAGCATTTTGGCGCGAGGGCGTTGAGCGAAACCGGGATTACGAAAAGATCATCACTATCGCCATGCGCGGAAAAATCGACACACCCATGTCCCAAACGGCGAACATCGGCTTGCTCGAGGAAATTATAGATGCGCAACGGAAAATTATTTCTGGGGTGATGCATACCAATGCCGCCGCCGTGCCCCAGCTTTGGGCACTCTACAAAGAGGTTCAGGAATATTATGAAAAGGGAATGAGAGTCCCGGACGACGTGACGTTGCTCTGGTGCGACGATAACTGGGGCGACATCCGGCGGTTGCCGCCTCCTTCCGATCGCGGCCGTTCAGGCGGCGCGGGAATTTATTATCATTTCGATTATGTCGGCGGTCCGCGAAATTATAAATGGATCAACTCGGTCCAAAACGCGAAGACGTGGGAACAAATGGAGTTGGCTTACCATTACGGCGCCGACCGGATTTGGATTGTCAACGTCGGGCATTTGCAGCACGTCACATTTCCGACGGAGTTTTTTTTGACCCTGGCCTGGGATCCAAAGAAATGGACGGCGGATAGGGTCTCAACGTTTGGGGAAATGTGGGCGTCGCGGGAATTTGGAGAAGAGTTTGCGCCGCAAATTGCCGACGTAATGTCCCGATACACAAAATTAAGCGCGCGCCGCAAACCCGAGCTGCTCTCGCCGGAGACCTACAGCCTGGTCAACTATAACGAAGCGGATCGGGTCCTGGCCGATTGGATGAAGCTCGCCGCTGACGCAAAGGATATTTATCTGAAGCTTCCTTCCGATGAGCGAGACGCGTTCTATGAGACGGTCTTGTATCCAGTCCAGGCCAGCGAAATTGTGAATGAATTATACATTGATGTCGCCAAAAACCGCTTATATGCGTCGCAGGGCCGGCCGGTCGCCAATGATTACGCTACGATGGCCGGCAGTTTGTTCCATGCTGATGCTGAATTGTCGGATTATTACAATCAGGTTCTTGCAGATGGAAAATGGGACCACATGATGGACCAAACGCATATCGGATATACCGGATGGCAACAGCCTCCCACGAATATTATGCCGGCGGTCACGGATATCGAAGTTCCGGAAACGGCGAAACTTGGGGTGGCGGTTGAAGGCTCAAAGCAGGTATGGCCGGGACCGTCTGAAGAAGCCGTCTTGCCGGCTTTTGACAAGTTTAACCAACCTACCCGCTACATTGACGTTTTTAACAAGGGTAAAGCGCCTATGACGGTGACGATCCAGGCCAGTGCTCCGTGGATACTAACGTCAAAGGCTGAGGGTTTTGGGATGGCGAGCCGTTTCGCAGTGACTATCAATTGGAAGGATGCGCCCGAAGGCATAACCAATGGATTCGTGAAAGTCTGCGACGAAACAAACGTCGTTTTTGTCAGAGTGCCTGTTTTCAATCCGCGAAAACCATCGAGCGAATCTATAAAGGGATTCGTTGAAACCGGCGGTTATGTTTCCATTGAAGCGGAGCATTTTACTCGCAATGTCCGGTCGCATTCCGTGCGATGGGACATTATTCCTGACTTGGGGCGAACACTTTCGTCTATGGGCATTTTCCCCGTAACAGCATCGAGCGTCACGCCTCCGAAGGACTCGCCGCATTTGGAATACAGGATGTTCCTGTTCGATTCAGGAAAATTGAATGTCGAAACAATCCTTTCGCCAACGCTGAATTTTGTTTCCGGGCGCGGATTGCGATTTGCGTTGTCATTTGACGGCCAGCCGCCGCAAATCGTGACGGCTGTGCCCGCAGATTATACGGCTGGCGATGGAAACCACGACTGGGAGGACACCGTCGCCAATAGCGCCAGGACAATCAAAACGCCATTCAGTTTATCCAAACCCGGCGAGCACACGTTAAAAGTCTGGATGGTTGACCCGGGCATCGTTCTGCAAAAAATCGTCGTGGATTGCGGCGGCCTGAAACCCAGTTACCTCGGCCCGCCGGAAAGTTTTTACAGATAGAGAATTATCCATGCGATTGCGATTGAAATGGATGCGAAACCTATTCGAGCATGGTGCCGAAATCGCGCATGAAGAAATCGAAGCCAGCACAGGTCCCGGTTTATAAGAATTCCGCCGCTGCTCCCGAAAGGCGGGTCAAAGATTTGCTCGCCCGGATGACGCTCGAAGAAAAGGCGGCGCAAATGATGTGCGTTTGGCAGGAGAAAAAAACGAAGCTGCTCGATGAACACGGCAACTTCAATTTGGAAAAGGCCAGGGCTAATTTCAAAAACGGCGTTGCCGTCGGCCAGGTCGGCCGGCCGAGCGATGCCGGCAGCCCTCCGACGGAACCCTGGATGGGCAGAAATGCGCGTCAGATGGCTGAATTGACCAACGCCATACAAAAATTTTTCATCGAATCTTCGCGCCTCGGCGTTCCGGTCTTTTTCCACGAGGAATGTTTGCACGGACATGCCGCGCGGGACGGGACGAGCTTTCCACAGCCGATTGCGCTGGCGGCCGCGTTTAATCCGGCGCTCGTGGAGAAGCTGTTCGCCATGACTGCCGCGGAAACCCGTGCCCGCGGGGCGCATCAGGCGCTGACGCCGGTCGTGGACGTGGCGCGCGATCCCCGCTGGGGCCGCGTCGAGGAAACCTACGGCGAAGACCCGTATCTGGTGTCGCAACTGGGCATGGCCGCCGTGCGCGGCTTTCAGGGTGACGGCAGGTTCAAAAATAAAGATCGCGTCATCGCCACCCTCAAACATTTTGCCGCCCACGGCCAGCCCGAATCCGGCATGAACTGCGCGCCCGCCAACGTGAGCGAACGTGTATTGCGCGAGACTTTTTTGTTCCCGTTCCAACAGGCGATTCAAAAGGCCGGCGCCCTCAGCGTCATGGCCAGTTACAATGAGATTGACGGCGTCCCTTCGCATGCCAGCGAATGGCTCTTGCGCGACGTGCTGCGCAAGGAATGGAAATTCAAAGGCTTCGTCGTCTCCGATTATTATTCCATTTGGGAACTGCACCATCGCCCGGATACCCACGGCCATTTCGTCGCGCGCGACAAGCGCCATGCCTGCGAGCTGGCTGTCAAGGCGGGCGTAAACAGTGAATTCCCGGAACCGGACTGTTATCTGCATCTCACTGAATTGGTGCGAAAGAAAATCCTGAAGGAATCACAATTGGATGAACTCATTGCGCCGATGCTGTTTTGGAAGTTCCAAATGGGATTGTTTGACGACCCGTACGTCGCCCCCGCGGAAGCTGAAAAACTTGTCAGTTGCGCCGCGCATCGCCAGTTGGCCCTGCAAGGCGCGCGCGAATCCATCACCCTGCTTAAGAATGAGAACAACCTCGCGCCATTGGATTTAAAGAAGTACAAGACCATCGCCGTGATTGGCCCGAACGCCAATCGCACTCTGTTGGGCGGTTACAGCGGCGCGCCCAAACACGACGTGACCGTGCTGGAGGGCATCCGTGCCAAAGCCGGCAATCGCGCTAGGGTTCTCTACAGCGAAGGTTGCAAAATCACCATCGATGGCTCGTGGCAGCAGGATGAAGTCGTCGCCAGCGACGCTGGCGAAGACAGGAAACAAATTGCGGAAGCTGTCCAAATTGCGACCCAGGCCGACGTAATCGTATTGGCGATAGGCGGAAACGAACAGACCTCGCGCGAGGCGTGGGGGTTGAAACACCTGGGTGACCGTGCCAACCTCGATTTGGTTGGACGGCAAAACGAACTGGTTCAGGCGATGCTTGCCACCGGAAAACCGGTCGTCATCTTTCTATTCAATGGCCGGCCATTGTCGATTGTCGAGGTGGCGCGCACGGCGCCGGTGATTTTTGAATGCTGGTACCTGGGGCAGGAATGCGGGCACGCCGTCGCGGACGTTCTCTTCGGCGATTTGAACCCGGGCGGGAAGCTGCCGATCACCATTCCCCGGTCCGTCGGTCATTTGCCGGCGTTCTACAACTACAAACCTTCCGCGCGGCGGGGTTATTTGTTCGATGACGTTTCCCCGCTGTTCGCGTTTGGTTTCGGCCTGAGTTATACGACTTTTGCATTCAAAAATCCGCGTCTCAAAAAGAAAAAAATCCGGCGCTCGGACTCTACTCAAGTTCTGGTGGACGTCACCAACACCGGCCGGCGCGCCGGGACCGAGACCGTGCAACTTTATATTCGAGATATCGTGTCCTCGGTAACGCGCCCCGTCAAAGAACTCAAAGGCTTTCAGAAAATTGAATTACAGCCCGGTGAATCCAAAACCGTTGCCCTTGATATCACGCCCGAATCGCTGGCTTTCTATGATGTGCGCATGAATTACGTTGTGGAACCGGGCGAATTTGAGGTCATGATTGGCAATTCCTCGCGTGATGGCGATCTGCAAAAGGTGATTTTGAAAGTCGAACCATGAACCAGAAACTGTCATTCGCCGAAAAAGCCGGTTACAGCGCCGCCGACTCCGCTGCGAACTTCGTCTTTATGACGATGATTCTATTCCAGACGAATTTTTACACGGATGTCTTCGGCCTGTCGGCGGGCGTCGCGGCTGCCATCCTGCTTTGGCCCCGGCTCTGGGACGCCGTGGCCGATCCGATTGTGGGCATCCTGGCCGATCGCACTCAAACACGCTGGGGAAAATTCCGTCCATGGATTCTATTCACGGCGGTTCCCTGGTGCGTCATCATGATTCTGGCTTACACCACGCCCAAAGGCTGGAGCGTGTCCGCGATGGTCGCCTATGCCGTCATCACAAACACCCTGCTGATGACGATTTACTCGATGAACAATATGCCCTATGCCGCGCTCGGCGGTGTCATCACGGGCGACATCGTGGAGCGGGCGAAATTGAATTCTTATCGGTTCATTGCGGTGAACGCGGCGCAATTTATCGTGGGCGGATTCACGCTGCCATTGGTCGCGAAATTCGCCGTCGGGCACAGTCGCCAATACGGCTGGCAAATGACCATGACGGTTTGGGCCATCCTGTGCCTGGTTCTTTTTTTAATCACTTTCGCGACCACCCGCGAACGCATCCAGACGGAAAAAAAGGTAGCTGCATCGCCGATGCTGGACTTTCGCGATTTACTCAAAAACCACCCATGGAAAATTATGTGGGGCTGGACGCTGGTCCATTTCGCCATTCTCTCGTTTCGCGGCGGTGCGCTCTATAATTACTATCATCACTACGCTGACAAGGCGTCCATGTATGCCTGGCTCCAAAAGTTCGGTCTGGTGGCGGCGCCCGGCGCGCCCGCCCACGGCGGCATTCTGGAAACACTTGGCTATCTCGTCCATGGCGATCCGTCCAACCTGGCCAATTCGAACGTGGCCGACGTATTCAATAGCCTCGTTAACATGCTGAATACGGGAATCACTATCATCATCATTTTTCTGTCGACGCCCCTGGCCAAAATGTTTGGAAAAAAGGCCGTGTCGGCGACCGGCTTTGCTTTCGCCACGATTGGTTCGCTGGCGTTCTATTTTATTTCTCCCACCAACGTCCCGGGAATGCTCGCCGTGACGGCTTTTGTCTCGATCGTCTATGCTCCCACGATCCCGCTCACCTGGGCCATTTTTGCGGACGTCGCGGATTACTCGGAATGGAAGGTCGGCCGCCGCTTTACCGGCATGGTCTTCGCCACCATCGGTTTCGCGCTCAAAGCAGGGTTGGCGCTGGGGTCGGCCTCCTTCCTCCTCATCATGCAATGGTTGTTTAACTATGACACCAAACTGCCCGATGCCCTCCACGCCGTTCAAGGCTATCGTGTTTGCAGCGGGATCGTCGTTGGCCTGTTGTTCGCCATCTGCACGGTTCTGCTGATTTGTTATCCGCTCAACAAACGGGCCACGATTCAAATGGCCGATGACCTCGCCGAGCGGCGGCGCAAAAGCGCCGGCATGGATGCTCAGCTAAAACCCGTATGAAATTCATTCTCCCGTTCATTCTCTCGGTTGGCATTTCAAGCGCGGTCGCGCAGGACGCGCCCATGACCTTGAAAGACGCGTTTAAAAATGACTTTCGGATTGGCGCGGCCATTAATCAATCGCAATTCGAAGGCGATTCGCCGCGCGAGGCGGAAATCGTCGTAACACAGTTTAATACCGTCAGCCCTGAAAACGTTTTGAAATGGGAATCTGTGCATCCGGCGCCGGAGCAATTCAATTTCGCGGATGCCGACCAATACGTCGCCTTCGGCCAAAAAAACCACATGTTCATCATCGGGCATAATTTGATTTGGCACAATCAAACGCCCGCCTGGGTGTTCCAGGACGCCGCTGGCAATCCCATCTCGCGTGACGCCCTGATTGCCCGGATGCGGAAACATATTTTGACCGTCGTCGGTCGTTACAAAGGAAAGATCGGAGGTTGGGACGTCGTCAACGAAGCGGTGGACGAAGACGGCACGCTGCGCGATTCGCCCTGGCGGCGAATCATCGGTGACGATTACCTCGTGCTGGCCTATCAATTCGCCCATGAAGCGGACCCGAACGCGCAATTGTATTACAACGACTATTCGCTCGAAAATTTGCCCAAACGACAGGGCGCGATTTCACTGATTAAAAAGCTTCAGTCGCGGGGTGTGAGAATTGACGCCATTGGTTTGCAGGAGCACGATAAAATGGATTGGCCATCCACAAACCAGGTTGACGAAACGATCTCCGCGTTTGCGCAATTGGGAGTGAAAGTGATGGTTACGGAATTGGACGTCGATCTGCTGCCGGCGGCCACGCGGTCACGCTCCGCGGAAGTCTCGATGAGCGTGGCCGGGAGCAGGAAACTTAATCCGTATGCAGACGGTCTTCCTGATTCGCTCCAAAAGGAGCTGGCGCGACGTTACGCCGATTTATTTTCCGTGTTCGTCGCGCATCGCGGCCAGATTACGCGCGTGACGTTTTGGGGCGTGACCGATGGCGACTCGTGGCTCAACGATTGGCCCGTTCGCGGACGCACGTCATATCCATTGCTATTCAATCGGAATGGCGACCCTAAGCCCGCATTTGCTGCCGTCCTTCAGACCGCGTCAACGAATTGATGTTTATTGGAAGATCCTCTGGATTCCCTGCCAAAGGCTCGGTTGCGTGACGCTGATGGCGTGTCCCGGTTTGCCCAGGTCCAGTTGCAAAAGGAATCCGATACTATTCGCACCTCTGTGGCCGTTGCGAATCGCGTTAACGCCATAGGCGTAGTCGGTCATGATTTTCCAGCGGTCGGTCGGAGAATGCCATAAAAGCCCTCCGGAAACCCCGGTGAGCGAGCTTCCCGGCTGCGATTCGCCGGGCAAATAGTCAACCACGGCGGTAGACGCATTGAACACCAGTTCCCACCGGCGCTTTTTGTCGATCGGCACAATGTAATTCGCATTCAACAGGATAAATTGCCGGGCGCTGATTTCCTGATAGAAATATCCCGGCAGTGAGAGCGGAAATTCGGCAATCAATGGCAAAAAGCTTCCCAGCCGGTAGGCGCTAAAACGGTCGGCGCCCGAGCTTGTGCCGGCGGTCAGGCGGACATAGACGTTTTGCTGGTTATTGAAAGTGTAGGACAGGGCCGCTTCCGACCAAAATAGATGGGACTGGAAGTTGAGATGATAGGGGTCGTAGTTTGGATCCCCTGGAGTTGTGTAGCCGTAATAACCCGGGTCAGTTCTAAAATGTCCCTCATACCACACGGACAATTCCATCGCAAGGGCTGGAAAAAGCGTCGGTTCAACGCCGCCAAATCGCAGTCCGGTGCGCACAGAGCCGTCCAAATGGTCGGCAGGGAGTTGAAAATCACCGGCCGTATTATCCTTGCCGTAGGCTGAATAGTGTGGAGTGATCCGAAAAACGAGGCTTAACGGAATCAGCCGGCCTGGATCGATCAAATGGTAAATGCTCAACGACATTTCGCCTCCGTAACCGTCAAACGATTGTTCGGGAATATAGGTGCCGGCGTGGATTTCGTTGTAGCTGTCGGCAAAGGCGCCGCCGGCAGCGCCCACGCCGATGTCTGTATAATTTCCCAGCGCGTTCAGGATGCCCAGTTCCGAATCCACGTAGGTGGGAGCAACCGCCAGGCGCATCGTCAAATTGGTGTCCTGAAGGAAATCCGGTTGGTTGTGGTAATAAAAAGCATAACCCGAAAAGGGTTGATGGCCTTCAAAAGCGCCATTGTATCCGATTTGGAGCAGGTCGCGTTTGACCGGATCAACTTGCGCAGACGCCAAAACCGGGACAAACAACAACGTCAACAGCAATGGCGCGCTCCCGGTTCGATTCATTGGCGCTTCTATTTAACCTACGGCCGCACTTTCGGCAAGTGCAACTCGTTGATTTGTTGAATTTTTGAAGCGGCCTGTTTTCCTCCGTTATCTCGTATTTTAAGGCATTTCTGCTCAAAATGGATGAACGCTTCAACCTTTCAACCCGTCAACTCTTCAACGACCGATTCCAGAATTAGCTTGCTTGAACAAATGCCACTTTTACACATTGGAAACCACAAATGAGTGTTGAACCGTCAGGAGGTTCGATTTTTCCTCGAACAGATTGGGCCGAGCTGAGCAAAGCGGCGGCCGCGGAAGAGGCGCCTCTGGATCGGCTCATCCGATTATATTGGCAGCCTCTCAAGATTTTTTTGGTCGCCACGTTTCCGAGCCTGTCGGGCCAGGCGGACGAGTTGCTCCAGGACTTCGCGGGCGACAAATTCCTGCGTGAGGGCTGGTTGCGAAAAGCCGACCAATCGCGTGGACGCTTCCGCGATTTCCTGAAAATCAGCCTGCGCAATTTTGTCCTGGATCGCCTCAGCCGCACAGATGTCAAAAACCCGCCGGTTTCACTGGATGATCTGGAACAGGAGATTCCCGAATCCGAAACGTCCGCGGAAGAATTCGACTTGGCATGGGCGCGGGCGGTGCTGGCTGAAACGTTGCGGCGGATGGAAGCCGATTGCAAAAAGCCGGGCAAAGACCAGCCGCGCCGTTCGCAAATTTGGGACATGTTTCGCATTCGACTATTGGAACCAGTGCTTAATAACGCCCCGCAAGTGCCGTATGATCAACTGGTGGACCGCTTCGGGCTGAAATCTCCATTGGATGCGTCGAATACGCTTTTAAGCGCCAAACGCATTTTTAAGACGCGCCTGGACGAGGTGATCTGCGAATATGCGGGGCGTGACGCCGCGACAGCGCTCGAAATCCAGGCTTTGAAGGATTTTTTGGGCCGATTGTCAAAATAGCGTTGAAGCATGAGAATCCATGCAAGATATGCGCATCTGAGCCGTAATGAATAAAAAAGCCGAAATGTCCGAATTCGATTCGTCCGCGGCACTGGTCAAAGGCCGGGCGCAGCAGCTCTCCGCGCTCATCGCGTCCGGAGAGGAGCGCGGTCCGCTTTGGCGGCCCGACGAATTGGCGGCGATCTTCCGGCACCAGATGTCGGCGCCTGTGCTGATGGATTTGGGCAGTTTCGATCCCCGCACCGCCAGCCAATTAAAGGCCCTCACCCTTGCGCAGGGCTTGCTTCTTTCCAGTTTTGCCGATCTCTTTAATCACGCGAATCCACCGGTCCAGCTTCTGCAACTGGTCAAGGACTTCGCCAAAACAAACCTCGATCATCCCGAAAGTGGTTTGCCGCGGGAAATCACCACCACCCTTTACTACGCCAGCATCGCCGCTGCCCTGGTTCGGTTGGACAAGCGTATTTCACAATTGTCGAATGAGGATTTGCGGCGCGGTCTGCGCCTGACGCAGGAGCAGCCGTGGCTCGACGAACGAACCAAATCACTGCTGGCGGAGGCATTGAAAAAAATCTCTGATCAGGAGGCGCCCGGACCATGAGTCTATCGCAGGACCCGTCTGAATATTCGGCGCCGGTTTCCGTGATGGTCGGCCCGGTCGGAGAAATGATCGCGCAGCGGATGCTCTCGCCGCCGCCCAGGCCGGGCGTGCTCGCGATGCTCGACCATTTCGAAATCATTCGCATCCTGGGCGGAGGCGGCATGGGCATTGTATTGCTGGCCCGCAATAGCCGGACAGGACGCGACGCGGCGATTAAGCTCATCAAATCCGCCCTGGTGACAGACCAGCAGGTGGTTCACCGTTTTCTCAAAGAGGCCAATCATTTAAAGCGGCTGCGGCACGTTAACATTGTGCCCGTGGACGAGATTTCTGAGCGCCTGGATGTTCCATATTTCGCCATGCCGTTTTTCGAAAACGGCAGTCTGGCCAATCGCATGAAACCGGGCGAACCGCTCAAAACGATGGTCATCCTGGATATCGGCACGCAGGTGGCGGACGGCCTCAGCTTTGCTCATCGCAGCGGCATCATTCATCGCGACCTGAAACCGGCGAACATTCTGGTCTCGGCGAATGATCGCGTTTGTCTGGCGGATTTCGGTCTCGCGCGAACTGTATTCAACGACACCATCGTGGATGTTGAAAACCGGACCCTCGAAGGCACCGCGCCTTATATGTCCCCGGCCGTGGCGGCGGGCGATGCCGAGGATACGCGTTGCGATATTTATTCCTTTGGCGCATTGCTCTACGAAATGCTCACCGGCCATCCGCCCTACAAAGGGGTCAGCACCAAGGAAATTCTGGACAAAATTATCGCCGGACCGCCAAAACCGATTCTCGCCGTGAATTCCTCCGCCGACCCGCGCCTCGCCGCGGTGGCGGAAAAAGCCATGGCTCGGGAACTGCGCGACCGTTACGCGGACATGCGGGACGTTTTCAAGGATTTGGAGCAGATCAAGGAGGGAAAAAACCCGATTAATTTGCGGAAAGCGGCTTCAAATTCACGCCTTTTGTGGGTCGTCGTGCCCGTCCCGATATTCATTATCGTCCTTGTTATCTTGTGGGCGTTTTTGCACAAAACCCCGCCTGTTTCAACGTCGGCAGCGCCACCGTCCGTGGCAACATCCACGCCGAAACCGGCTCCGGCCCAGGCGCCTGCGACGACCCCTGTTACTGTCCAACAGCCCGCGTCGGCGCCGGCGATCGCTCCGATCATCGCCACGTTCGCCGGCCAGCCCGGAACCAAAGGTTATGCCGACGGCCCGGCCCGTCAGGCCCAATTTCGTTTGCCCAACAACGTGGCTTTGGACCAGGCCGGAAATGTCTTTGTGGCCGACACTGCGAATGACGTGATTCGCAAAATCACGCCGGCGGGCGAAGTGAGCACGATCGCCGGGTTGTTCCATAGCCGGGGAAGTGCTGACGGCTTGGGTACCAACAGCGCGCGATTTTGGTCGCCCTTTGGCATCGCCGTCGACAACGCCGGCAATATTTTCGTGGCCGACACCGGAAATAATACAATTCGAAAAATTTCTCCTGCCGGCATCGTCAGCACGATTGCCGGATTGGCCGGCCAGGCAGGCACCAACGATGGCGTCGGCGCCACCGCCCGCTTTCGCAATCCCTGGGACGTAGCTGTGGATAACACCGGAGCCGTTTATGTGGCGGACATGAGCAATGACACGATCCGAAAAATCACACCGGAGGGTCGTGTTCATACCTTCGCCGGCGAGGCTGGGATGAGCGGCAACACGGATGGCTGGGGCAACGGCGCGCGTTTTAACAACCCCTTTGGCGTCGCCGTGGATAGTTCCGGCGACGTCTATGTCTCTGACACGGCAAACAATGCCATCCGAAAAATTACCGTGAGCCGCGTTGTCACTACGCTTGCCGGGTCGCCCGGTAATGCCGGCAACGCCGACGGCAACGGCACGGACGCCCGTTTCTGGAGCCCCCAAGGCCTGGTCGTGGACGGCGCCGGCAACATTTATGTGGCTGACACCGGCAATAACGCCATTCGAGAAATCACGCCGATGGGCGTGGTCACCACCTTGCCGGTATCCACAGACAAAACATTAGTCTTGAACGGCCCCGGCGGTGTGGCCGTGGATGACAGCGGCAACGTCTACGTGGCCGATGCGAATAATCATTGCATTCGGAAAATTGCGGTGAAGTGACTTTCATACTAAAGTCATAATCCTGCTAATGGTAGTGCACTTCTATCGGCGCTCGCACGGTTTTTCATCCAAAAGACTATTGACACACTAACAGATTAAAACGTATGTTTCATACATTCGTTTGAAAAAGTTGGTTCGATCACAGGTCAAGGGCGTCGAGGAATCTTCCGTCGAGACACGGCATCGCATTATCGAAGCGGCTGAGAAGCTGTTCGCCATGCGTGGCATCGAAGGAGTTTCC
>DASXFM010000339.1:0-6120 GCA_036489615.1 Verrucomicrobiia bacterium
GTCCGTATTCGGATTCCACTGCATTGCGGTATCCACATAACCACTGAGTGTGGTTTGTGAGAGCGCGGTTTGCACCTGGCTCATTTGTTCGTCTGCACGTGCAGCTGAGGCGAGACCGACCACGCCCACTGCAGCGAGACCCACTGTCCATTTATTAAACTTCATCTGGTTCCTCCGATGTTGTTTGTTTTTTGTTTGTTTGTTCTGTCCTATTATACATTAAGGCAAAGAGCACTCTCCGAACTTTTTGCCTGTGCACAACGAGTGCAATTGCAACGAAAATAGGGGAATACCGTAACTTTGACAATACATTTTTTAATAAAAGTTCCGTTGCAACTTGCTTATAATTAACAATTTACGCTTGCAGCCGTGGTTTTTTCGATTATTTCCCGACGCGTAAAGCCAAATTCCCAGGGGCCTGGCAACCTTCGCGCTCCCCCGTTCCACACATCGGCCGGGAACCCGACGGCTACTGGCCTGGCGGTGAACGTTTAACAGCTCAAGGCTAAAAGTGGAACGCCGAATGCTCAAACCCGGCGGGATCAATGGTTGTCTGATACGGACATTGACCGGCGATTTTTAACAGTAAATTAACGTATGCCATCATATATTTATACCGCGCGTGAAACCGGCACCGGCAGGGAAATCCGGAATGCGGTGGAAGCGGCCAACGAGCAGGCGGCGATCGCCGCGCTTCTGAACCGCAATCTCCTGGTCGTCAGCATCCAGGAGAAGGTATCCAAAAAAGGCAAGACCCAGGGTGGCAAGGTCAGCCTGGCCGACCTGGTCGTTTTTACGCGGCAATTGGCCACGATGGTGGACGCGGGTATTACGATCGTGCAATCCCTCCAGGCGCTGGGGGAGCAGGCCACCAACAAGATCATGCGGGACACCGTCCACGACGTTACCACGCGTGTGGAAAGCGGCGACAGTCTTTCCGAGGCCCTCCACAAGCACCCCAAGGCTTTCAGCAAATTATTCGTATCCATGGTCGCCGCCGGCGAAAAGGGCGGTTTGCTGGCGGAAATCCTGGGCCGATTGGCGACGTACCTGGAAAATACCGAGCGCATCCGCAAAAAGGTCAAAACGGCTTTGATGTACCCCACCACAGTCGTGGTCGTGGCCATTTTGATTACCATCTTCCTGCTGGTTCGCGTGGTTCCCACGTTCAAAGACATTTATTCGAGTTTCAATGCCAAGCTCCCGGCTCCGACTCTGTTCATGATTGATTTGAGTCAAATCGTACAAAAATACCTTCTGCTGCTTATCCTGGGGGCTGCCGGCCTCGTTTGGGGCTGGCTCCATTTCATCAAAACGCCAGCCGGACGGGCCATGTGGGACGACCGCCGCATCAAGCTGCCGGTGTTTGGCCCGATTGCCCACAAAATCTGTCTCGCCCGGTTTACACGCACCCTGGCATCATTGGTTCGCAGCGGTGTGCCAATTCTGGAAGTGTTGCAGACTGTCTCCCAAACAGTCGGCAACGTCACGATGGAAAAGGCCATTAAAGCAGCCGCCCTTGATATTGAGCGCGGCGAAGGCATTTCCAACGCCCTGGGCAAGCATCCGGTTTTCCCTACCATGATTATCCGCATGATGCGGGCCGGCGAACAGACCGGTAACATCGACAACATGCTGGAGCGTATTTCGAACTTCCTGGACGAAGAAATCGAAAGCGTCCTTTCCGGCCTCATGTCGTTGATTGAACCCCTGATTATTGTCGTCCTGGGTGTCATCATCGGCAGCATGGTGGTTTGTATGTATCTCCCAATTTTCAACCTGGCCAACATTGTAAACGGCGGTTGAAAAATTCAGGTTGGGGGCCGGGAGATTTATACGTTCACTCCCGGCTCTCAACTGCACGCTTTGCGCGATTCACGTTGCAGACCTTTTAACAGCCCCACCCTTAGATGCCGGTAATGGTTTTCCCGGATTGCGGCTGGTAGATCTTAAGGGACGGCCAGCGTTCCCGGATTTCCGCTTCAAACCAGCCGCGCGCGACGTCACCCCCGTGCCCCAGAAGGACCGCACGCGGTGAGACCTGACCCACGAAATCGAGCAATTCATTTCGGTTGGCGTGCGCGGTCAAATCAAAGTCCTGAAGGTCGCAATTTCTCGTCACGCGACCGGCACTGGGGCTGAAGACAAATGTTTCACCCCGTTTGGCGGCTTTCAATCGCCCGGCGGGCGAATCGGGATCGGCATACCCGACGAAAAAGATGCTTTGCTTTTCGTCACCGGCCATGCGAGCGGCCAAATCATGGGCGGCGGTGTTTTCGCTCATCATGCCTGCCGTAATGACAAAGATCTTGCCGCCGGTGAGCCGGATATTTTCCGCCTGTCCCTTTTGAAGAACGATGAGTTCCAGCGCTTCGTGCAACTGCAATTCCCCGTGCTGACGGTTCGTCCGGTGGGCTTCGAGGTCGTAGATTTCGGTGAATACCCTGCCCAGGCCGCTAATATAGACGGGCTGGCGCGCGAGTTTTTCCTCGCGCATAAGCAGGGCGAGTGTGGAAAGGATCTCCTGGGTCCGGCCAAGGGCGAAAGCAGGAATCAGCACGCAGCCCTTGCGTTTCTGCGCCTCGTGAATCGCCGCGACGAGCCGTTTCATTTCCTGCTCGCGCGAAAAATCCGGCGGGATTTCACGGTTACCCCGTGTCGTTTCCATGATCAACACGTCGGCCTTGACGTTTTCAAATCGCGCCTTGCGCAGGAGGGTCTGGTCGTGGAAACAAACGTCGCCGGTAAAGAAGAGCGATTCCTTTTTTCCGCGAACAAGAATTCCGGAGGAGCCGAGTGTATGGCCGGCATCGAAAAACTCCAGGGTCGGCGAGGGCTGGCCCAGGCGGGATTTATGAAAGGCGGCCCATTCAACGGGCCGATTGTATTTAAATCCCTGAAACACCGCGGCGATGTCATCCACTTCATCATGCGTGTAGAGCGGATATTCGCGAACGCCCGCTTCGTCGCGCTGGCGGGTCATGACGTTCACAGAATTATGCAGGACGCGCTCGACCAGGAAATAGCTCAATTCGGTCATTAAAACGTGCGCGCGCGGAAATTGGCGGCACGCGACCGGCAGGGAGCCGACATGATCATGATGGCAGTGCGAAATGGCGATGGCGTCCACTTCGCCCCCGGCCTGTCCCAGGAGAGGCAACCCGTGGCGGCCTTCGCGCTTGGGGTGCATACCTGAATCGAGCAGCAAGCGATGGCCATCCAGCTCGACAAGCCATGAGCTCGCGCCGATATCCATGTCCGGGTTGAGATTGGTAACGATCATTTCAAATCAGTGCTAATATAAAACTTTGTCGGCTTTTTTACGCCATTCCACAAATACTTTCAACGCTTCAGTCCGGAGCAACGGCTTCATCGGAATCGCGCGGCGGGAAACGGGCCGGCAAATTTCACCGTAAATGAAGGCGTCATCGAATTGAATGGCCGCAGCGTCCGCGCGGGTGTTTGCATAATAGATTCGTTTTAACCGAGCCCAATAAGCGGCGCTCAAACACATCGGACACGGCTCGCAACTGGTATACAGTTCACAATCGTCCAAATGGAACCGCTTTAATTTTTTGCACGCGTCCCGGATAGCGGTGACTTCCGCGTGAGCAGTGGGATCATTGGTCGCGGTCACGCGGTTCCAACCCCGCGCAATGATTATGCCGTCACGGGCGATGACCGCGCCGAACGGCCCGCCCCGGTTCTCGCGCATTTTTTGGCGCGATAACCGGATGGCCTCGCGCATAAAGTTGGTGTTCACCTAAAAAACGGTTCAAATATTGTCAGGAATTTTCGAAAGTAAAACTCTAAATTCCATTCGTGTCCCGCAATGCGTGTTCCGTTAAGAATAGCCGAACGTCGTCATGATATACTTGACGTACCACGTACCCCACGTAACACGCCCAGCGAAACGCCAGATCTGCTCCGAATGCCTCACTTCGTTTTTCCAAACAACAACCGCAGGCTATTCATTACCACCACGACAGTACTGCCTTCGTGGCCGACCACTCCCACCGTTAGCGGAATTCTTCCCAGCATCGCCAGCGTCACCAGAACGGCGACGGTGCCGAGCGAAATAAACAGGTTCCAGCGGATGATTTTGCGCGCACGGCGGCTGAGCCGGAAAGCGGCGAGGAAATTCTCGAGCTTGTCGTGCATTAAAACGACGTCCGCCTGTTCCAGCGCGGCGTCCGCACCGCGCGCCCCCATAGCGACGCCAATGTGGGCGGCGGCCAGGCTCGGCGCATCGTTCACTCCATCCCCCACCATCGCCACACGATCGCGCACGCTCAATTCACGAATAGCGGCGACCTTTTCCTCCGGCTTCAACTCCGCGCGCACATCGTCCAGGCGGAGCCGCTCTTTCAAATTTTCCGCCGCCGACTTTCTGTCGCCGGTCAGTACCACGGTCCGCAGTTGTTCGCGACGGAGTTCGTCCACGACTTCACCGGCCTGCGGGCGAATATCGTCACGCAGCAGAATTCGTCCCAGCAGTTCACCGCGGGAAACCCAAATCTCGGAAACGCCGGATCGGGTCTCGTCAGCAACAGGGACGGTTTGCGAATGTGGCTGCGTCGCAAGCCGCAAAACCCAATCGCGTTTTCCCAAAAGAACGTCGTTGCCGTTCCATTTAGCGCGCAGACCCTGGCCGGTAACGGATTCGAACCGGGTGAGCGAGAGCGGCTCGATGCCCTGTTGTTTTCCGTGCACAGTAATGGCGCGAGCCAATGGATGCGTGGACAATTTTTCGAGCGAGTACGCCAGCCGCGCTACTTCGGATTCACGTCCGGCGGGAAAACTCTCAATGCCTTCCACACGCAATTCGCCGGTGGTCAGCGTTCCGGTTTTGTCGAGCGCCACGGTATTGATCTCGGCGAGTTTTTCCACTGCCGCACCGCCTCGAAATAAAATTCCATGCCTCGCGCCGAAGGCGATGGCCGCCAGGACCGCGGAGGGAATGGACAAGACCAGGGCGCACGGTGAAGATACCACCAATAACGTCATGGTTCGATAAAACGCGCTGCGCACGCCGATCGCGTCGGAAAACGCCGGCAAATGAAACCCCAGCCACCAGACAAAGAACATGGCCAGCGACAGGCCCAGCACAAAATAGGTGTACCAGGTGCTGAATTTATCCGTGAATTGCTGGCTCGGAGCCTTTTGTTGCTGCGCTTCGCGAATCAGTTTGATGATGCGTTGCAGCGCACTTTGGGCGGCGGGTTTAGCAACGATCATTTCGACCGCGCCCCATAGATTGATGGTGCCGGCCAGGACCGTCTCGCCGATTTCCTTTTCCACCGGTGCGGCTTCACCCGTCAGGTTGGATTCGTCCGCCGCGGTTGCGCCTTTGGCGACTTCACCGTCCACGGGAAATTGCGCGCCCGGTTTGATGAGCAGCCGCATGCCGGCGCGAATTTCTTCGACGCGCATCTCGCGTTCACCGCCCAGGCGGTCGATGACGGTGGCGAATTTGGGAGCGTCACGGAAGAGGGAGCGGATTTCCTTTTGCGTACGGCCAAGTGCGAAATGCTCCAACGCACCCGAGAGCGAAAAGAGAAAAAGCAGCGTGGCGCCCTCCGCCCATGCGCCAATACAGGCAGCGCCGACGGCGACGGCGATCATCAGAAAATGCACGTCAATCGCCCGCTCCCGCAGACGTTCCCAAATCTCTTCGATCTGATAAAAGCTCCCGGCCACGTATGCCGCAGCGTAAAGGATAACCTTGAAAGGTTGGGGTGCAACGGCGCCTGTCAGCGCAAAGATGCCGCACAAAGCGGCAGCGACCATTTGCGCTTTCCACTCATTAATGTGCGCGTCGACGTCTTCCGCATTTTCGGGGATCTCGACGTCGCGCGGAACGACCCGGGGCAGTGGCAGATCGCGCCAACGCCAGAATGCAGGCGCCGTCGGACAAGTAGCGCGCGAGATAGTCGTGCTGCCGCCATCGCGGCGAAAGATAACATTGCGCCGTTCACCGGCCGAAAGCGGTGTTTCGCACCGATTACAATCGGCGGACCCTTCAAGCAATCCGCAGGTGCGATTCTCCATGACACCGTGGATTTTTCCGGTCACACGCAGGGTCAACGTGTCAATCCCGCCTTGCGGCACGCGACCGAT
>DASXFM010000525.1:0-3891 GCA_036489615.1 Verrucomicrobiia bacterium
CTGGGAAGGCGATGGCATCCTGGCGTGGCTGGGTGCGGGCGATGATTTGGCTGAATTTGTCGTCGATGCCAAAAAGCCGACGGTGGATTTCAGTTTCCGCCGCAAGCATCTGAAATTCGCCCGGGTTTTGGAGGACCATGCCCATGCCGCTCAACTCGTGGCTGAACATTTCCTTTCGCGCGGGTTCGAGCATTTCATGTTTTATAGCGACACGGACAACTGGTCCTACGAGGAACGCGGCGAAAGCTTTATCGAGGCGCTGAAACGTTCCGGGCACGATTGCGCCTGGCTGCGCTGGCACCACTCGCCTGATTATCGAAACGACCGCGAACAATGGAAACGCAAGCGCAAGTGGCTGATTGCCCAGCTAAAGCCCGAATCCGGTCCGCTCGCGATTTTTGCTGCCAACGATGAACTCGCCCTCGAGGTCCTGGAATCGTGTGAAAGCGTCGGTCTAAATGTCCCGGAACAAGTGGCCATTATCGGCGCCGAAAATTACCTGCTCGCCCCCGACGCCATGCACACGCCGGTTTCCAGCGTGGACACCAATCTCGAAATGCTCGGCTATACCGGCGCGGCATTGCTCGAAGATTTGATGAATGGCAAAACGCCGCCGGAAAAGCCTATCCGTGTCCCGGCCGTTGGCATTGTGACCCGCAAAAGTAGCGATCTTCTGGCGGTTAAGCACAAGGGCGTCGCCAACAGCCTGCGATTTATTTGGGAACATGCCAGCCAGCCGATCAGCGTCAAAGATTTGGTTGGCGTGGCCGCCATGTCCCGCCGCGGATTGCACAAGGCGTTCCTTGACAACGTCGGCCGTACGCCCGGAGAGGAACTTCAACGGGTCCGCATCGAACGCGCCAAGCGCCTCCTGACTGATTCGAATCACAAGCTTGAGGTCCTGGCCAAGATGTCCGGCTATAAAAGTGCCAACAGTTTTTGCGTTGCCTTCAAACAGGCGACCGGCCAATCGCCGAAACAGTTCCGCGATTCCGTTCCCGGCTGATTATTTTGTACCGTCCACTTGCGCGTTCTTCAAAAGAAAGGCCTGTCCCTCTGCCGCCGTGACCAGGGAGTTGCTGAATTCAATGCCCGCCGCATTCTCAATTTTCATTCCCGTCGTCGCTGAGATTTTAACGTCGTCAAAAGTGACATCGGATATTTTACTCTCCGGCAATCCGATAATGGTGCCCGCGCCGCCAGTACACGTTGCCGTCAAATTGCTGATGTGGATGTTTCGAAAGATGGGGGTTCCCGCCGTCATCGGCTCGGCCG
Source organism: Verrucomicrobiia bacterium (assembly GCA_036489615.1). Classification (GTDB taxonomy): domain Bacteria; phylum Verrucomicrobiota; class Verrucomicrobiia; order Limisphaerales; family UBA11358; genus UBA11358. Next base: position 1,276 of record DASXFM010000525.1, read on the forward strand.
CATCGTCTTGCGGGGCGGGCTTCTGCACGGGATCTTTTGCCGAACTATACATATAATAACACGTGAACGTCACCGCCGGATCCACCTTTGTCATCCGAATGTTCTGATACCTAATGTTTTCCACCCGGCCGCCTTTGCCGCGCTGGGATTTGATGCGAATGCCGTTCTCGGTATCTTCAAAGACGCAATTTTTTACGAGGACATTTCCCACCCCGCCGGAAGTCTCGCTGCCGATGGACATCCCATGCCCGTGCAAAAACGTACAATCCGTCACCGTAATATCTTCGCAGGCAAACTCGCGCCCAGGTTCCCTCCGCCCGGACTTGATCGCGATGTTATCGTCACCGGTATCGATACGGCATTTCGTGATAAAAACGCCTTTGCAATTACTTGGGTCAATTCCATCCGTATTTGCCGAGCGCGCCGGATTGAGGATCGTCACATTCGTAACCACCACGTCCTCGCATTCATCCGGTCCAAAGTTAAATTTCGGCGAGTTTTGCAGGGTGATGTTTTCCAGGCGCACCTTTCGGCAGCGTTCCAATACGATTAGATTCGGTCGTGGCAGCGTATAGCCGGACACTTTCTCTCGCGCCTTCTCCGCTTCGCCCCACCAAACGGAACCACTGCCGTCGATCGTCCCGCCACCGGTAAACGTCACGTCGGTCAAATCGCTGCCCCGGATGAACGGAATGAAATTGTTGCCTTTGGATTGATACCAGACTCCCGGGTCTTTCATGAAATCGTTTTGGTTCGTTGAAGCCAGCAACGTTGCCCCTGGATCCACTTCGACCGTCGTCTTGCTGCGAAGGGAAATCGGCTGGCTCAAATAGGTACCAGCAGGAAAGCGCACGATGCCGCCGCCGGCTTTGCCACAGTCGTTCAGGGCCTTTTGTATCGCCGCTGTGTCCGGCGTCACCCCGTCGCCTTTGGCGCCATAATCGCGCACGTCAAAGATTTTTTGCGACCAGGCATTCCCCGCGAGCAAAACCGCCAAAAGCGCAAAAAAAGTTTTTGTCATTTGATAAAAAAGTTTACGTTTGTTTCCACGTCATCAAAATGATTTTGAAAGCCGTTTTGCGCAATTTAAAGTGAAAAAAAGGCACCATCGGTGACGCTAATAATATGATGTCTAGTTCCATTCCTCGCGCTTTGATTATTTCGACTCTCGGCTTTTGCTTCTTGAAAGCCTTTGCCGCCGACACGCCGCCGCTGGAATGGATTGACCCCGAGACCGGCCATCGTATCGTGCGCCTTTCCACCGAGCCGGATACCGAAAGTTTGTACTTCAATCAAAATGCCTGGACCGCCGGCGGCGACAAACTGCTCATCACCTCGCCGGAAGGGATCTCCACTCTCGATTTTAAGACGCACCAGACTGAATTGATTGTTCCAGGCTCGAAAAATCTCAGCGGCATTGTCGTCGGTCCGAAATCCCGGCAGATCTATTATGTGAGGCAAACTGCCGATGGCCTGGTCGCCTATGCGACGCAGATGGATACGCGCGCCACGCGTGAAATCGGAAAAGTCCCCGGCGGCGGTTCTCTCATGACCGTCAATGCGGACGAAACGCTTCTCGCGGGCAGCTTTGCCGAGACCAATGGGCTATTCGCCCAAGAGCCCGGCGAAAAGAAAGGCGCCATGATGTTGCGCCGGGTCGAAGCGCATCAATCCATGGCGCTGTTTACCCTTAATATTCAGACGGGCGAATTGAAGACGTTCAACCATTCTACCGATTGGCTGAACCACGTCCAATTCTCGCCTACGGATCCATCGCTCTTGATGTTTTGTCACGAAGGACCGTGGCAAATGGTGGACCGCATTTGGACGATTCACACCGATGGCACCGGCCTGGCCAAAATCCATACCCGCGCCATGGAAAATGAAATCGCCGGGCACGAATTTTTTAGCGCCGACGGCAAATGGATTTGGTACGACCTGCAAACCCCGCGAGGCGAGGACTTCTGGCTCGCCGGCTGCGAAATCGCCACTGGACGGCGCTTGCGGTATCACCTGGCACGTGATGACTGGTCGGTACACTATAACATTTCGCGGGACGGCTCACTCTTTGCCGGCGATGGTGGAGATTCCAACGGCGTGGCCCACGCGACTAATGGAAAATGGATTTACCTCTTCCACCCTGAGAACACGCCGAAGAAGCCGAACCCGGATGGCCTGATCCAAACTGGCGTGTTCCGCGCCGAACCGCTCGTCAATCTGTCCAAACACCATTATCATCTCGAACCGAACGTCAATTTTTCGCCCGATGGCAAATGGATCGTCTTCCGTTCAAATATGTTTGGACCCGCTTATGTTTTCGCCGTGGAAATTGCCAGGGCACAATAATCCATGCTCTTTGCCGTTTACGCATATTGAACTGCGCCCAGTTTTCGTCACAATATCGCAAACCATGAGATTGATTTTTGCCGTTCTTGCCGGGCTTCTTGCGGCTACGTCACTGCGTGCCCAGACCAACATTACCGTTGCCGCTGACGGCAGCGGCCAATTCGTGTCGGTGCAGGAAGCCATCATGTCCGTGCCCTCCGGCACCGCCGCCAATCCCGTCATCATCCATATCAGGCCCGGCACCTATCACGAACTGGTCTATGTGCAGCG
>DASXFM010000529.1:0-3275 GCA_036489615.1 Verrucomicrobiia bacterium
AGCCAGATCCGCAACCCACAATTGGCGCCCGGCCAACTCGACTCGCCCCGCCCGGGACCGCAGGCTATTAAACGATTTCACGCCGTGAATTACCGGCATAAAATCCGCCTGAAGACCGCGGTCGTCGTTCATGACCCGGAATAACGCTGACACCGGATAGTAAGGCCGAAGGATCACGGCGTCCATTTTTGCCGCAAATTTTTTCAATTTTGCCAGGTTGACCGGCGTACTACGAAACATGAAATCGAAATCCACAGTCGTTACCGGCGCGCCGTGAATGGCCGCTGCCGCATTGCCAATGAGAATCGCCTCAAGCCCGACTTCGGCCAATGCCGCAACGATGGAATCAAGCAAAGGTCCTGCATTCATGCGCTTCAAGACTATCTAAGAAACCGACGATCCATCAAGCTGATAGCTTAAGACTAACGACTGGCAGTTGATTGCGTAAATCGTATATTCCCTACGCCTTTTCCGCTCCTGCCAAAATCGTCTGGAAATGCGGCGGCTGTTCTTCGCGTGCCACCACGGTGATCTCGACTTTTTTGAATCCGGCATTTTCGAGCCAGTGATGCAAATCGCTCTCCGGGAAACCCAGCCAGCGGTCGCCGTACAGGTCGCGCGCCTTCTCAAAATTGTGCTGGAGCAAATCCAAAATCATGATTTGCCCTCCGGGCCTCAAAATATTGTGCGCCGCCGAGATCGCCTCGCCGGGAACCTCCGCGTGGTGCAGCGCCTGGCTCAATATGACCAGGTCCACGCTGTCCGCCTCAATCGGCGGGTTTTGCAAATCACCCAGGCGGAATTCAAGATTCTTCAGGCCGTTCTTTTTCGCCTTCGCTTTGCCAAATGCGACAATTTTCTCCGAATTGTCCACCGCGATGACCTTTTTGCAACGTCGCGCCAATTGTTCGCTGAGCAAACCTTCGCCAGCGCCGAGATCGGCGACGGTCAGCGGCGGCAAAACTCGCAGCAGCAAATGGCCGAACGCCTGCCATGAACGGCCCGGTCCATAAACGCGGTCAAAACGCCCGGCGATTTGATTGAAATAAACCTCCGCCTGCTCGCGACGTCGGTTCAGCACGCGCTTCAAATTGATTTGATCGCCGGCATGTTCGGGCAATTCCTTCGCGCCGCGAATGGCCACCTGGATAAATTCGCGCGCGGTGGCATCGGCGTTTTCATTCAACTTGTAAAAAGCGCGCTTGCCTTCGCGTCGTGATTGGACCAACTCAGACTCCTGCAACAACCCCAGATGCGTCGAAATGCGCGACTGCCCCAATCGCGTGATTTCCTGAAGCTCAGCCACGGACAATTCGCCTCGCTCCAACAGCGCCACAATTCGCAGCCTGGTGGGATCGGAAAGGGCGCGGAGGGATTTTAGGGTGGCGGACATATGTGACCGTTGAAACGTTAAAACGTTAAACTGTTGAATCGGTATGGTTCGCCCCTGTGCCGCAAATCCATCTTTATAGGACCACACCAAGCGTGTAGCCGGCGGCCACGAACTTGTGTTCCCAGCAGGGTCATTTCGGCTTTGGTTAGTCCTCGCCGAGGCACCCGCAAAAATCTTTCAAAAAAATTTGACACCGCTTGGATTTGATATATCATCAAATCCTGATACGTCAATACGTTTAATTCATGAGCAAAAATTTTATCTTCTCTTCCGAGTCCGTCGGCGAGGGCCATCCGGACAAAGTGTGCGATACCATTTCCGACTACGTGCTGGATGCCTGCCTCGCGCAGGACAAACACAGCCGCGTGGCCTGTGAAACCTACGCCAAATCCAACCTCGTCGTCGTCGGCGGTGAAATCACCACCAAAGCGAAACTTGATTTTAACGCCATCGCACGCGAGGCGATTCGCGACATCGGATACGTCCACGACGACGACGTCTTTCACTCGGATAAAGTGCTGATTCTGAATGCCATCACATCGCAATCGCCGGATATCAAGCAGGGTGTTGACGCCAGCGCCGCAGACGGCAAGGAAACGGCGGAGCAAGGCGCCGGAGACCAGGGCCTGATGTTTGGCTATGCCTGCGATGAAACCCCCGAACTCATGCCCGCGCCGATCATGTACGCGCATTTGCTCGGACGCGCCCTCACGAAAATCCGCAAAAGCGGCAAAGTGAAGTGGCTCCGTCCGGATGCCAAATCCCAGGTGTCCGTCCGTTACGCGAACGACCAGCCGGTGGAAATTACCAACGTTGTCATTTCGACGCAGCACGCAAGTGACGCCAAGCATAAAACCATCAAGGAATTTTGCATCGAGGAAGTCATCAAAAAGACGCTCCCCCGGCAGATGCTAACAAAGAATACCCAGTATCTCATCAATCCCACGGGCCGTTTCGTTGTGGGCGGTCCGCAGGGCGACACCGGCTTGACCGGACGCAAGATTATCGTGGATACGTACGGCGGCATGGGACGTCACGGCGGCGGCGCCTTCAGCGGAAAGGACCCGTCCAAAGTGGACCGCAGCGCGGCTTACATGGGGCGGTATGTCGCCAAGAACATTGTCGCGGCGGGTATCGCCACCAGCGCGGAAATCCAGTTCGCCTACGCCATCGGATATCCGGAGCCGGTCAGCGTTTGCATCAACACGTTTGGCACGGCGGTCGATGGAATTACCGACACCGAAATTGAAAAAGCGGTTCGGGAAGTTTTCAGCTTCAAGCCGGCGAACATCATCAAGCAGCTGAATTTGCTGCGGCCGATTTACGCAAAAACGACCAACTACGGCCACTTCGGCAAAACCGACTCGGACATCACCTGGGAGAAAGCGGACAAGGCCAAAGAATTGAAGAGAGCATTAAATTTAGGCGACCTTCCGGCCCCAAGAGTCCAGGTTCCAGGACGGATATCCGCAAGTCCGGCGTAATCGGGAAGCTAAAAAAATCTCTAATTTTCCCGTTTTCGCCAAAACTGAAATCTGAAATCTAAACCTTTTAATATTATGCCCAAAATCAAGCTTTCACCGTCCCGCCGTGCCATCGTGAAAACGAATGGCAACGGCAAATCTGATTACTACGTCAAAGATATTTCATTGGCCGAGTCCGGCCGCCTTGAAATCGAAGTGGCCGAACAGGAAATGCCCGGCCTCATGGCCTGCCGCGAAAAGTATGGAAAAGAAAAGCCGCTTAAAGGCGTGCGCATATCCGGCTCGCTGCACATGACGATCGAAACCGCGGTGCTCATCGAAACGCTCGTGGAACTCGGCGCCTCAGTGCGCTGGGCCAGTTGCAACATTTTCTCGACCCAGGACAACGCGGCGGCAGC
>DASXFM010000358.1:0-10974 GCA_036489615.1 Verrucomicrobiia bacterium
GGACACGGTTCGCCCGAGAGCGGCCTCAACACTTCGCCGGTCCACGCCGGCGAACGCGAACTGCGCATGTACCTGCTCAAAAGCTTTGAGCCGGCCTTTCGCGAAGGTCATGCCATGGGCGTCATGGTCGCCTATAACGACATCGACAGCGTGCCCTGCACTGCCAATCCGTGGCTGCTCCAAAAAGTGCTGTTCAAGGAATGGGGGTTTCAAGGATTTACGCTCGCAGACGACGGCGCCATCCGCCGCCTCTACACTGACCATCATGTCGCCGCCACTCCCGCCGACGCCGTCCGTCTGGCCATCAATTCAGGCATGGACATGCAATTTTACGATTTCGACCATGACACCTTCCAGAACGCAATCATCCAGGGCGTAAAAGACGGTCGTGTCTCCGAAGCCACACTGGATGACGCCGTCAGCCGGATTTTGCGCGCGAAATTTTTGCTCGGCCTTTTTGACCGCCCCTTCGTAGACACAAACCTTGAGCTCTCGGTTTGCCGCTCCCAGGCGCACCTGGACCTTTCCCTCGAAGTCGCCCGGCAATCCATGTGTCTCCTGAAAAACCAGGACCATCTTCTGCCTCTCAATAAAAATCTGAAACGCATCGCCGTCATCGGACCGAACGGCAATGTCGTGCAAACCGGCGACTACACCGGACACCAACTCAGCCTCGACACGCCTGACTACGGCATTTTTGAACAGGTTAAAAAAATCGTGTCGCCCGATGCGCGGGTCCAATTTGCCGACGGTCAGGAAATCGGCGACGCCATCGCGCTGGCGACCAACTCGGACGTGGTGATTTTGGCCCTCGGAGAAAATTCAAAACTTTCCGGTGAAGCTCATGACCGTTCCAATCTGGATCTCCCCGGCAACCAGGAACAGTTGTTGGAAGCAATTGTGGCAACGGGTGTGCCTGTTGTGCTCGTTTTGGAAAATGGCCGGCCCTTAACCATCCCCTGGGCGGCCGAACATGTGCCCGCTATCCTCGAAGCCTGGTATCCGGGCGAACTCGGCGGACAGGCCATTGCCGAAACCTTATTCGGCGATAATAATCCGGCCGGCAGATTAAGCATTACGTTCCCCAAAAACGTCGGCCAGTTGCCGGTGTTTTATAACTATTTTCCTTCCAAACGAAACCGGTACGTCGACGGAAATGATTCGCCGCAATTCGTGTTCGGATTCGGTTTAAGCTACACGACCTTCAAATATGATCACCTGGACGTCACCGCCCCTCCACCCGGCAGCGATGACGACGTGCTCGTCACCTTCGACCTGACCAACACCGGCAATCGCGATGGCGATGAAGTTGCCCAGGCCTATGTGCGCGAAACGACCGCCAGCGTCGCGACGCCGCAACGGGCGTTGAAAGCTTTCTCACGAATTCATTTAAAAGCCGGTGAAACCAGGAACGTCACCCTGCATATCAAAAAGAATGACCTGGCCATTTGGGGCGCGAAGCAGGAATGGTCCGTCGAGCCCGGCGAATTCACCGTCTGGGTCGGCGGCGATTCCGAGGCGAAATTAAGTAAAAAGTTCAATTTGGAATAATTTCACTTTATACTGGCGCAGCACTATGATCTTTAGCCGTACCGAACCATCGGACTACTATTCCCCTTCTCCTTGGGGAGAAGGCCGGGATGAGGGAGAATCGTTCAAACGAGAACGCCCTGCGATTCATAAAGACATGACGGCCTGCGCAGGTCTCGAAATTTTGTCACAAATCAATAAGCCATGAAAATTATCCGTTATCAAAATTCCTCCGGCCAAATCTCTTACGGCGCAGAACAGGCTTCCGGCCAAACCGTGCGCATCGAAGGCGATATTTTCTCCAATTACCGCGCGACCAATGAGCCGGCGCAAATCTCCAAACTGCTCGCTCCCGTCACGCCCGCCGCGATGCTGTGCATCGGCCTGAATTACAAGCATCATGCCGCCGAGAGCAAGGCCCCGGTCCCGGAATTTCCCGTGCTCTTCGTAAAAAATCCCGGCGCGTTGAATCATCCGGGCGCGCCCATCGCCATTCCGCGGCATCTGCGCAGCGATGAAGTGGACTACGAATGCGAATTGGCCGTCGTCATTGGCCGCGCCTGCAAGAACGTTTCGAAGGCCAACGCCCTCGACTACGTCCTCGGCTACACCTGCGCCAACGACGTCAGCGCCCGCGACTGGCAAAAAATCCGCAGCGGCGGCCAATGGTGCCGAGGCAAATCCTTTGACACCTTTGGCCCGCTCGGCCCCTGCCTCGTCACGCGCGACGAAATCCCCAATCCCAACGCCCTGCGCATCCGCACCATTATCAACGGCGAGACCTTACAGGATTGGAACACCAACGACATGATCTTCGATATCCCCACGCTGATTGAATTTCTCAGCGGCTCAACCACCCTGCTCCCGGGCACAGTTATCCTCACCGGCACGCCCCACGGCGTCGGTATGGCCCGAACCCCCGCGCGCTGGCTCAAACCAGGAGATAGCGTCACGATTGATATCGAGAAAATTGGAAGCCTGACTAATCCCGTGATTCTGGAGAGCGTGTAAGGTCGCGGGGCCGATCCGTCCGATGCGCCCGATCCGATAAAAAAGAAAAACGCGCGGCGAAGGCCTAAATGAGATGGGCGCTCCCGCTGAGCGGGATTAATTGCTCGATAGAGCTACCCACATGGGGCAATGTCCTGACGCCCCGGCACAAAGATCTCAAAGCCGGTTTCTGGACCCAGGCTCATTCGTCGCGCAATTCAAATCTGCCACGATTTTTCCCATCCGCAACCGCGAGTTATTCCAAACTTATTCACTGTTGCTTCAAGAGCCAAAGGCCCAACCGATCATTCGATGTTCGGCGCCACCCGCTTCAACGCTTCAACGCTTCAACGTCTCAACGCGTACGCCTCACGCCAACGGCAAATTCAACCCCACCTTCGTCGCCTCATCATGAAGCTGAATAATGGACTGCACTTCCGGATGCACCGTCGCACTTCCAATTTGCCGGACAAATTCGCACGTCGCCCGTTCCGCCGAGGTTTCGTTGTATTCCGCTTCCCATTTGTGAAATCTTTTCTCCTCTTTCGGAGTCCACGGCCAGCGCGGCGGCTTGCCGGGATCCTCTTCACAGCGCCAGGGTTTTGGCGTTAGCCGCGCGCGAAAACACTTTTGACTCTTGCACAATTTTCGATACAACGGGTCCGCGCCCAGCGCCTCAAATATCTGGTCCGTCGTTGGCGCGTCCGCCGACACCGTCCCCTGCGTGGCGAGCAGACGCAGACCCGACCGCGTCCGATACACGCGCCAGCCCCATTGATAATTGCTTGCGGTCCAGGTCTCGACCCGCATCAGAGCCTCATTTTCCAGCTCCGGACTCGCCTGGGGCGGAGCCGGACGCCGTTTGCCAAACAATGCCTGGAAAAAGCCTACCCTCGGCTCACGCGGCTCCGGCAGATCAATATCCACAAACATCACTCGCGCCGTGTTCAACACCTGCGAACCGTACGAATTTCGCGTGATGACCGCTGTCACAGTTCGTCCGTCGCTGATTTCTCGCAATACCTGTTCCCGCGGCGGCCGGTCCGGGTAATACGCATCCCCGCCCGTTGGCGGCCATGGACCCCGACGATACCGTTCCGCCAATTGCCTCGCCGCCTGGTCCGCTGATGATTGCGCTTCACTCTGACTCTGAAAAGACCAACGCCACGATGAAAAACCATCCGATTCCCCCAAAGCCCAGAATTTAGGAAAGTTCATGCCGCAAACATGAGACGCGCATTCAGTCACGGCAAGGAAAAACAAAATCCGAAGGGGTGGCGACGGCTCGTCGCCACCTTCATTATCAAGCAGGGCGGTCCTCCCGGTCCGCCAAGGCATACGGCTAAGCCGTGCGCCATACAAAGGCAGAAGCCGCACCCGCAAGCAACTCTGCCCTATCTACCGGGATAAACGATCGTGCTGCACATTTTAAGAGCATAGGCGGGGAAACCGGAAACGAGACGAGGTTTCGGTCGAAAACATACGGTTTTGTTGGGGTTTTGACGCTTTTTGCACCTTTGACCGGAAACTAACCAATCGTCTGCGGTTAACTTCGCGGTCAGGGGTTGATCCTCGCTAACCAAACAACAAGTGTGAGAGGCGGCGAGACCGCGAGCAAAATGCAGAATCCCGGGCGGCGAAGCGTCTGCCGGGAAACCATTCCCCAATTCAGAAAAAAAGACCATAACAGGGAATAATGGATCTCATCCGCGAAGCCCGGAATCTTCCGACGGAAGATAATCCTGGCGATTACCTGGTAAAAACCTCGGGAAGATTCATCGGTGATTTCGATAGAAAAGCGCCGGGGCGTTGGCCCGGATACCGACGTTTTTGCCTGAGAAGGGGTGAGCATGGATGGATGGTTTTTGATGTGATGTCGTTGTGGTACACGATGACAGGAAAGTTTCAGCCGACCTGGATCGCATTAGGCAAAGGATCCAAGAAAGCAAGAAGACACTCCATAAGACGGAAATAAAGGCGGAAGAATTAGATACCTCCATCCAGGCGGCTGTGAAGGCCCAGGAAACGACAAAGCAAAAGCATAAACTGCGAAATCATTAACTACCCGGATAACTGCATTGGGTTTCTGTTCGAACAATTCTCTCACCCATGAGCCATATCTCCGGTTCAGGCGCCGCTCTTCTTTGCCGGCAAGTCGTTAATTTCTTGCCAGATACGTTTCGAATAAAGCAGCCATTCAGTTTTTCATGATTCATCCACCGCGCGAGGCCACGTTGCCCACAAGTTAGGCCTGCTCTAACACCTAATTGACCGCTGAGGCAGAGCATACGTGTCATTAGCCATCTTTGCCCCGTTTTCGCGGATTGTGCAATTGAAGCGAACAAATGAGGCGCGAAGAGTTACGGGACCATCCGGATTCTCCAAAAGGTGTTTGTCATCTGATTAACTACGTTTGTAAAAACGAGCGCGTTTAGCAAATTGACCGCATTTGTGGTCTGCGGCACCCAATTTGGCGAAGCAAGCGTGAATGAACGATCCAAGGCGTAATTCGTACCGGGCATTCCGACAAAACTCAAGCGGGCTTTTCCGTTGGCCAATGGTTGCAGAAGTATTTGGTCATAGCCTTGAGGAGGCGGAACAATTTCCTCCGGGAGGTTGGTTTCATTGCCGGTGCCGCCGCCGAGTTGGCCGGAACCGTTCAGGCCCATCGCCCACAAACTCCCGTCATTTTTGATAAATAAGCTATGATAAGAGCCGGCAGCAATGGCGGTGACATTGGCCGATTCAATTTCCTCGGGAGAGCCTGCCCCGCTCATCAGGCTGCCATAGTTCCCATCACCCAACTGGCCATAATAGTCATTACCCATGGCCCACAAACTTGCATCCCGTTTCACGAAGAGGCTATGTTCGGCTCCCGCCGCAATTGCGACGACGTTGCTATGCAGGATTTCCGAAGGGACTTTCTGGCTGCTAAAGCCAAAAGAACCCAATTGTCCATTCGCGTTGTAGCCCATGCCCCAAAGGCTGCCATTGGTCCTGATCAACAGGCTGAACTGATATCCAGCTGCGACGGCGACCACGTTGTTTGACAGAATCATTTCAGGGGCATTCGTGTCGTTGTAGGTGTTGTCGCCGAGCGCACCATATTGATTATGGCCCATCGCCCATAAACTCCCGTCGCTTTTGACGAATAAACTGTGATATTCGCCGGCGGCAATGCCGGTAACGTTGCTGGCGACGATTTCCTCGGGCCGATTGGTGCTGTTAAAAGTGCCATCACCCAGTTGCCCATATTGGTTATTTCCCATCACCCACAAGCCGCCGCCTTTCGTGAGGAACATGTTGTGCTGATATCCCCTGGAAATGGCGATGACGTTGTCAGATACGATTTTCTCGAGGCTTCCAGCATTCTGTGGACTGTGTCCGTCGCCCAATTCTCCATAAAAGTTCTCGCCCATTCCCCATAAACTCCCATTTGTTTCAATTAACAAGGTATCGCTGCTGATAGGTCCGGCGCAGATGATCGCCGCACCGCCAGTCAGAATCTCGTTTGGGGGGTTGCCCATCCTCCACAAGCTGCCGTCACTTTTGAGGAACAAACTGAAATTATCCCCGCCTCCAACTGACGTAACGGATTGGGGGAGTGCAGAAAATGTGAAGAAGCCCGTGGCAGCCAATAGCAGAGCCAGTTTCGAACTGCATGAATTGTTAACGTGCATGGGCCGCGACAGTCTCTTCGATTGATCGTTCATAGCGCAAATGATCTCTTTATTTTCTTTTGTTTTGCTTTCCGCCGCTTGAATTGGCAAGCCTTTTCGATGCCAGAATGCGCAGCTATCGTCGTGTATGCGCAGATCTAAACAGACATTACCGCAGCTATCAGAGCTGGCATGCCTGTTTAGTTTGAGCCCCTACAGGACCTAAGGGAATTACGAACCAAGATCCGATGGCGATGGTGGTAACACCACCTGCATTCACTTACGAACTCGGCTACTATGGCTGCGGCTTTCAACTCCACGAATCCCGGACCTGTGCACGGACCGTAAGTAATACAGCCGAACGCGTACGTTCCCATGGTGGCCCCGGTGCAAACCGCCGCCGACAAAACACGGCTCGACAAAATCTGCAATTTAAATTAGAAAAGTAATAGTCAGAAGCTTGGCAGCAGCATGAAAACCACAAAGAAACCCTACGGAATCGCCTTCACCCTGGCGCTGATGATATTTGGTCTCGCGGCCAGGCTCGACGCGCAAAACTTATACATCTCGTGCCTGGGCAGCAATACCGTTGCCGAATACGCGCTGTCCGGGACGCTGGTTCATTCCGCCGTGGTTGCCAATCTCAATGACCCTCAAAATATCGCGATTTACGGGAACGACTTGTTCGTCGCTAATTACAATGCCGGCACTATTGGCGAGTACACCATTTCCGGCACGACCGTCAACGCGTCCCTGATTACCGGCCTATCTAATCCTTTTGGCTTCGCCGTTTCAGGGACCAACCTGTTTGTTGCCAATACAGTCAACGGCACCATCAGCGAATACACGCTGACCGGACAGATCATCAACGCATCGCTCATCACCGGGCTCAGTAACCCGCAAGGCATGGCGACTTCGGGCACCAATCTGTTTGTCGTGAATTATGGAAGCAGCAGCGTCGGCGAATACTCCACTTCCGGCGTCACGATCAACGCTTCGCTGATTACCGGGCTGAGTGAGCCGAACTACATTGTGATATCGGGGACCAACGTATTTATCTCGAATTTCACCGGCACGATCGGCGAGTACACCACTTCCGGGGCCATCATCAAAAACCCGCTCATTTCTGGTTTAAGCGACCCCGCCGGCATCGGAATTTCGGGAACCAATCTGTTTGTCGTGAGTTTTGGAAACAGCACCGTCGGCGAATATTCGACCTCCGGCGCGACCACCAGAGCGTCGCTCATGACCGTGCCGGGATTTCCCCGGGGCCTCGCCATCGGCCCGCCCCCGCAACTGGATATCGCGCCGTACAGCGGCCAGAGCGTGCTGTTCTATCCCTACAGTTCCTCAGGCACAAATTTCATTCTGCAAACGGCGACGAACCTGGCGTCGACAAACTGGCTGACAGTGACCAATGCCGTGCCGATCATTGGCGTGATCGTCACCAATACTTCGCCAACCGGCTTCTTCCGGCTCGCGCCGGCGCAATAGGGACCCCAAGGTAGGGCGGACGTGCACGTCCGCCAGGCACGCACCGCAAGGCGCGCGCCATTCAACCTTCGAATCTCAGCGTTCAGCGTTCGATGTTTTTGAATAGTCTTTATACCTCGAGCGATCCCTTCTCAAATTTTAGATTTACGATTCACGATTACGTCCTGCATTCTCACTTGCCATTTGACTGGGTTTTGTGCATAAACCGAAACCTGAACCCGCACGCGCGTAAACATGAACTCAATCTTTGAACTGGCTTCTGAATTCTTTTACGAGATTCGTCGATTCATCCCAGGTTTGGCCTTAATTGCCTTTTATTTTCAGGACGAGGCAGAAGATGCGTTATGCAAGCGTCTTGGTTTGTCTATTGCTGTAATTATCATCATCGCCTGGCTTTTAGGCCTTGTAATTGACGCGTTAACATCTTTCGTTGTTCATGGCTTTTACGTCGCGGTTGGCTGGTTGAACCAAAAGTTTGCGCCGCTGGACAAAAAAGGGCCGCAGGATCTAACCCTAAAGCGTCTTTATTCTGTCCTGCAGTGGTTGCTAAACGTGACGAGACCACCCGAAACTGAGATCGACAAATTAGTAAAGGGCGACATACCCGTTTATATGGCAAACACTGAGGTCCCCCCCGGCTTGAAAACACAGATCGCGCGTGGCGGAGCCCTGTCATTCGCGGAAAGGCAAGTGAGCCGGAACCTTTGTTGTGTTTTTCTGATTAGCGCTCTTTGTCCGCCGAAATCGTTTTTAGGCCTGGCCTGGCATTGCTATTGCGGAGTGATTGGCGCGGTCGCCTTTGGCTTTTCCTGGCTTTCGCCTTGCGTCTTACGTCACTGGGACGAGAAGCGAGGGGCGATAGGACTGGTCATTCTCGGTATTTTATTTTTGGCGGGCTGCGCCCTGGTCGAGGTCCGGGTCTTGTGGTAAACGGGTCAGGGATGACTCAACGGCATATTCCCATTCGCGGAGAAGATACCGGATGGAAAGATTCCAAATAAAGCCTCCCCCCGGTCACTCTCTCCCTATTGGAGCCGGTTACCGTGTTTCTATCCGCATGTCGTCTTTTTAGCGCGATTGTCACGACCAAATCAATTCCACTACAATACCCGTCGGTGATGCCAGGCCGCCCTCAGAGTAAACGAACCGCGTCTCTTTTCGCCTCTTCGTTTACCGCAAAATGCTTCATTTTATTGGGTTTTCCTCGTTCGTTCCTGGTTTACCCGCCTTATGCAGGTAAACGGGGAACGAATCTCAACATTTATACTTCGTAGCTGTATTCCCGCCCGCCACTCCTCAGCAAACCGCCTTCCAAAGCCTGACCGCACCAATGAGGTTCAAGCAGAAGCTTGCAGCCCGAATTCAAACCCGAATCCTAAGTGTGAACGAAAATCGCGGTTTTTTGGCCTTTCGTTCACCGATAATCATTCATTTCATTGGGCTTTTTGCCTTCGTTCACCTTTTTGCGCGCCTAGACCGTGTAAACGAGAAACGAAAACTCAGGAAAATCACATTTTTTGGATCCGGCGCTGGCCGTACTATCCAAATTGGAACGAACGGCCTGTCTTTTTTGGCATTTCGTTCCACTCGAAATCATTGCTTCTATTGGTATTTCAGCGGATTTTCCCCGTTCGTTCCACGTTTCACGCCTATAGAGGTGAAACGTGGAACGAAATTCAAGATTTACACAACCACGACATGTTTGCGGCCGTCTTTCGCGAGCTACTGCCGTCCCCATGGAGGCGCGGCGACGATATCCCGAAGCTCGCCTTTGAAAGATTTCACTCGCTACTATTAACGCACGTTCCGCAGGTATCTTCAAGAACGGCATTTGACACCTTTTGAAACCCCGATGGGACCCAACAATGACGCGGGTTTGGGGAGGGTCGATCGGCCAAAGGCAGATCAGGCTTTGCGCCGACGCAAGAAGAGAATCGCGAGCCCGCCCAAACCAGCCAACGCGAGTGTCGAGGGTTCCGGACTAATCACGACAGCGAATTGGTTAGCCAAAGACTGGGTAGCAGTAGCAAATGGGTCGCCGGCTGACGTGCCCACTGTGTTTTGGAACGGATTCGACCAGCCGATACCGGTCACGGCCGTCCAGGAAGAAGCACCAGCATTGTAGCCGAGAACAACTTCTTCTATGGAACTGCCGGAAGCAAGGTTTACGCCCTGCACTTCGAATGGCACGCCCCCGTTATACAAGAGGCCACCCTTCCCGGCCGCTGTATCATTAGCGACGGCATTCGTACCGGTGGCCGCGTCAACGGCAATGGACCAACCGCTCGAAAGCATCTCCTCAATTTCCACAAACGGATCTACGTTTATATCTAATGCGTTGGTGGCCACCTGGTCCAGGGCTACGCCCGTGCCGCGCAGGCCGAATTCCGTACCCTCGGATGGCAGTTGGTCTGCGGCGCCGATAGTCGAATAAAGGAGTACGGCATTCACCGTGCCGGCGTTTGCCGCAGGCATGGAAGGAGTTTGAGGACCTTGGTTGAACCATATGGTGGCGTTAGGCAGCGCGAAACTCATCCAGTCCTGGCCGAAAGACGAGACGCCTCCGACCGCAATTGCCGTTGCGATTATTACGATTAGTTTTTTCATATATTGTAGTCATTAAGGTAAGTTGTTTAATCTAATCTTTTGCCCGGTGAATTTATGTTCCCTCCTCGCTTGAAAACGCAGTATCAGCTGTGCCGAACGCTACTATCAGGCATTCCATTTGCGCCCTGCTTTTCCGAGCAAAACGACCTTGCACCCGATTCAAGATACTGTCCACTAGATTTTCAAGAGAGAATTCAGGTTGCGAGAACGCCGTGTGAGGCCGTAGCAGCGTCGCGTAAGCGCGCTCTAACTCAATCCGAACACATTTCGCCGTCCGAACCGAAAATATCAGAGCCGATTCACATCGTCTGCTACGCCACCTATTCTGCGTAGCAGCGCCGCGTCAGCGGGCTCTAACTGAATCCGTCCCCTCTTCCACAACTCTGACGGTTTCACCTTATATCGACGCCAGGTTTCGGACCGCGGCTGTGTGTGCGCGGAGCACATCAGCCGCAGCATGCCCGATGGAGAAAGGATTGAGTAATTTCGGGAGTCGTTTGTGAAATCTGGCTGCTGCGGCTGGTTCCGCAGGGCGGAACACAGCCGCACCCCACAGACGGTGTGGTCATCAATTGGTATAAAGCCGTTTAACAATTACCTCTTAACCGTCGAACCATTGCATGCGAGAACGCCGTGTGAGGCCACACGGCCTACAAGGACGAACGATTTGCTGCAGGCCGGGTGGCCTCACCCG
>DASXFM010000030.1:0-6004 GCA_036489615.1 Verrucomicrobiia bacterium
TTTCGGCAAATGGTTCTACTGCTGGGTCCGGAAAAATATTTGCCCGGCGGCTGGCGCGAACGTGTAAGGCGACGTAACGCCGATGTTGGTAGTCCACGGACCGGCGAGATTGGTCGCCTGCAATAATATCCCTGAAGGCCAACTGAGCATCACATTGCCTCCCGCCTGCTGAATATTCATTATCACGTTCGCGGCGACATTCACGGTTACCAGGGCGCTGGCACTGGCGTCATTCGAGTCGCTGACCGTATAAATGAAACTGTCGGTTCCCGAATAATTATTAGTCGCAGTATAAGTAATGGTAGTACCGTCGGTAACCGCAAAGCCATGCGCCGGCACGGTCATTCCGCTGACCGCCAACGGGTTTCCGTTGGAATCGCTGGCCGGCGGATTTATGCCACCGACGATTCGAATAGCAGTTGGAACTCCTCCGATAGCGTTGAGAATAAGGCTGTTCGCAACCGGCGGATCATTGGTAAACATCGAATTGGTGGAGCTGAGCCAGATGGTATGTTGTCCTCCAATGATGTTGGAAAGAGTCAGCCAACCACCGGCTACTGCCCCGCTGGTGTTGACCCCATCCACCAGCGCCACCGGATTGGTGAGGTCCAAGGTTGGCAACATCACGGTCGCCCTCACATTGCCTGGGATCGTCAGCAGCATTCGGTATGTGCTCGTCCCGTTGGTCACCGTAACCGACACCGGTCCACGGATCGTCGGCACCGTCCCTTGCACGTAACTTAACGTCTGTCCCAGTTGTGGCTGGATGAGGATTTGACTGTAACCGGCGGTAAGAGGTCTCACGCCCAGCACATAGCGCGGAATCAAATTGCCTGGTGCAGAGCCCCAGGCGTGGTTCCAATCTTCAGCGAAATTGTCGGCGGTATTCCAGGCTTCGTCAGTGAGCGTGGAGCCGATGTTGATCATGTCCATCCAACTCCGCGTCGAGTTGGTGGTTATCAACATTAGCGCAGTATCGGCATCTCCTGCCAAAAACAGCCCTTCCAGCAGGAATTGCGCTCCGTATACGCAGGCGGGCATGCCGCCATTGGCGGCTATCCGCGCATGCACGTAGTTGATCACGGCCGTTTGATTTGTGGCCGGCACCAAACCGAAGACCAGCGGAAAGAAGTTTGCGTCTACCGATGAATGGGTCGTTCCCTCTCCGTCAATGTAGCTTTGCGAGCCGCTGTTCCAAAAGTCATTGTTGTAATTGCTGTACACCTGGCTGGCCAGCGATGCGAAATTGGCCACATCCGCCGCATGGCCTGTCACCCTGGCCACATTGGTCATGATGGTCAGACAACGGTAGTAATACGCGTTGATCACCGCATTGGTCGCCTCCGCCTGATAGCCGTCAATATTTCCCACGCCGTCACCTGAAATCCGAAACCAATCGATGATGTCGCCCGCGGCTGTGCTGGTGTTGCTTTCCGGGGTGCTTTGCACCAGGCCATCGGGTCCGGCGCTGGTGAGCATCATGCAATTGTTGGTCAGAAAACTATAATACTTGGTGATCAGATAAGGGTCGCTGGTCTGTAAATAATCGGCCCAGGCGGCAAAGATCAGGTGGAACTTCCATTCCGTGGGCCATGACATATGGTTGGTGAGATATTCGAAGGTGCAGCGCGGCCCGGTGAACTCATTGTCCACGCCATATGAACTCATCATGTGAATATAAGTGTCAGCTTCGTAGGGCAACCGTTCCCGATCACCGTCTACGTAAATGCCGTCGAAGCTCAATGCCTTCATTGAGTATTTGCACAAGGCCCAAATCTGGTTGAGGTTCGTATTGGAACTACTGAAGGTGGCCGCGTTGTCATCGAATTCGGTCTGGAGCCGCTGCTGCGTCACGCTGTTGGTGGTAAGCGTTACCCCGCCGGGAACCCCGGTCAGTTCCAGATAACGGAATGGGCACACGATGCCATAAGTTGCGGTTGGCGGGCTGATGTTGCCAACGGCGGTGGTTGACCGGATGGGGTAGGTGACATTCCCGTTCTGCAAGGCCACACTGCCGGGCCAGTAACGGATGGTGTCCACGGGTGTAGTGTTGACGCTGGCTCCGACGGCCTGCTCACCCAGGCCATAACTCACGGTCGTGCCACTGTAATTGCCGTTAAAAGTCAGGCTGGCATAGCCTTCGGCATCTTTGCCGAAGTCAATGAACCAGGTTCCCGGAGCGGTGTTTGTTACCAGCACCGGAGGTACCGTTACATATTGAAGCGGATAGCAGTTGGCGGAACCTGCACTGGGTTGCTGATAAACCACTCCCGGCTGCGTCACGGGATTGAACAATTTTCCGGCGGTGTTGAATTGTTGAATACTGGAGAAAGAACCCGCCTGTCCCAGACTGTTGACGGTCTGTACCCGCCAGAAATAAGCGGTGTTGGGTTGCAGGGCGGCGCCGTTGTAGAGCACGTTAAGGGAATTGGAACTTGTGACGATTCCGGAATCCCACAGGTTCCCCGTGCTGGCACTTGCCAAGCTCTGGCTGGAGGCGACAATGATACGATAACCCGCCTGGACGTCATTGCGAAAAGCCGGCAAATAATCCCAGATGAAGCGCGGATTTTGGGCGTTAATCACCGTCTCTTCGGGATGATTCATAAATTCGCAAAACATCCCTGTATTAGTGATGAGCATCGTCCCGGCTGCGTCGGTCGTATAAACCAGTATCCCTCCATTGCCAATGGCCGGGGTATAATCGGTTGCATCACTGGGGGTGAAAGTCACGGACTGGCTGGACGCGCCTACGGCAGGCATACTCGTTGGAGTCGTCCACGCAAAGCTGCCTGCCACCGCCAGGCCTGCTGCGTTGGTTACTGTACCACCGCTCAAAGTTGAACTGGCCAAAGTCTGGCCATAAGCGATCGCCGTGGCCGCAGGTTTGATTGATACCGTTGGCGTCTGTTTGTTTACCGTTACGTTCGCGTTGATCGTGGCTGTATCGTAACCGGGATTGGTCGGCGTGAAGGTCACGGACTGGCTGGACTGGCCCGCTCCGGGGGTATTTGCAGGTATGGTCCAGGCGAAACTACCGGCTACAGTGGCGCCTGACGAATTGGTGGCCATGCCGTCTATCAAGGTCGAACTGGCTAATGTCTCGCCATAGATGATTGCCGTGGCTGTCGGTGGGCTAATTCCTGCCACAACTGAAGATCCACTCACTACCACGTTTACATTTACAGTGGCTGCGTTGTAATCGCTTGGGTCTGCCGGGGTGAAGGTCACCGATTGGCTGGACGTGCCGGATGGAGGCACCATAGTTGGTGTGGTGAATGAAAAAGTACCCGCTACCGAGGCATTATTCACCCCATTGGTAGCAGCGCCACCAGTCAAAGTGGAGCTGGCCAGCGTCTGTCCGTAGGAAATCCGCGCGGCCGCCGGGGGTGTCAACGTCGGCGTCTGTTTGTTCGCCGTCAGACTTACACTGAACGTCACCTTGTTGTAACTGGAATTGGCTGGAGTGAAGGTCACTGACTGGCTCGACGTGCCTGCCGAAGGCACGTTCGCCGGGGTGGTCCACGCAAAACTGCCTGCCACAGCCACGCCCGCTGAGTTGGTAACCAAACCACCGCTCAAGGTCGAATTGGACAGCGGCTGACCATAAGTCAGCGAGGTGACGGCAGGCGCGACTGACACCATTACCGTGGTGCTGACATTAGTAATCTGAACGTCGTCAATGAAGATTGTGTTATCGCCACCTGCCAAATCCGTGCCCACAAACGCCACGGTTTGGCTGGCTGCTGTGGCGGTGAAGGTGGCCGTGTAAGTCCCATAGGTAGTGGCGCCCGCCCCCGGATTAAAGCTTGCGATCACAGTGCCATTGATTTTTAGATTCCATGATTGAGCATTGTTTGGACGTTGGGCAGCGAAGAAGCTGATCATATAATTTGTCCCTGTCGTAAAACCGGTAATGGTCTGTGAAATAGATCCGTCCTCTTGAAGAAATGCCGCCTGAACTCCTTCCGGTGAGTTTGGATTGGCGAAGGCACTGCCATTGGCGACGATGCCCGAGCCATTGGGGCTGGTGCCATTGAAAGTCCATGAGCCGCCGGAAGGATTGTACTGGTAATTACCCGAGCCAAGGCTGGGTGTCTCGAAACCGAAGTTTGGAATTCCTGTGATAACTTGCACGTCGTCGATGAAGATGGTGTTGTCGCCGCCCGCTGTATCCGTTCCCACAAAAGCCAGGGTTTCAGAGCTCGCTGTTGCGGTGAAGGTGGCCGTGTAACTTGCATAGCTGGTCCCGCTGGATCCGGGATTAAAGCTCGCGATCACGGTTCCGTTAACCGTCGCATTCCATGTCTGGGCATTGCCTGGCCGTTCGGCAGCTTCAAAAGTCACCAGATAGGTTGCTCCAGAAGTTAAGCCGGAGATGGACTGTGAAATGGTTCCATTCTCCTGAACGAATGCCGCCTGAACGCCCTCCGGCGCATTGGGATTGTTGAAAGCGCTGCCATTGGCAACAATACCTGAGCCATTCGGGCTGGCGCCACTGAAAGTCCACGAGCCGCCGGAAGGATTGTATTGGTAATTGCCCGAGCCAAGACTGGGAGCCTCAAACCCGAGGTTCGGCACGGTGACAGCACGAACGCGGTAGGGATCGGCTGCCACTTGTAGCAGGACTAACAAGATGGTCGCCAGCCATGTCAATTTACGTCGCATAATTGGATTTCAGTTAACTTCGATTTTTTAAATTATGTGTTTGAACGTTCAGGCATTTTACATGCAAAACTGGCAGACTCATTGGTCATCGATCATATTGACGCTGCCGTTTAACGCGTGTTCCTGACCGTGCCAGACAAAAATTCCGGTGATGCCCGCAGGCAGTTCAACCTTTCCGTGACAGTGCTCACCATCAAATTTGAGATCAAGGGTGATGAAACCGTCCGGGTGCGGCAGGCGGCTGGTGATCCTGGGTAAATTTCCCGGCAAAGGGGCAATCCGGACGGTGCGAAAGCCGGGGGAAGCCGGGCGGACTCCGGCGACACTGGCTTGTAAATCAAAAAGCGGATGACTGCCCCAGGCATGACAATCCGAGCGAGTGTTGCCGGGCGCTTCGACGGGAGTCTTGAGTCCTTGTTTGACCAAATCTTTCCAGAAACTCATCCGGTCGATAATCAGGTCACCGCGCCCGAATTTTTGCCAAGTCTCCATCAAGTAAAAACTGAAGTAAATGGTCGCGCGTTTAAGATCCGGGGCGGTCAACAATTGTTGAAAGCAGCGTGTGGCTTGATCGCCGGTCACGGTATCCGTGAGAAGGGCCAGGCATTGAGCGTGTTCGCTGAATTCTGTGTGCGCCAGATTATCGGCCATCAGCCCGCGGGTTTCGTCCCAAAATTTGGCGCGCACTGCTCCCGCCGTGCGTTCGGCCCGGGCGCGCAAGCGCCGGGCCAGCAAGGGTTCGCCCACGGAATCTTCCACCTGCGCCGATTTTTGCAGGGCATAGATGTAAAACAGGTTGTTGATGGAGGAAATGCCGGTCGTGCCATCGGGCGCATCGCCGTTATCCCATTGAGGAACCCAGTCTACAAAGGGCCAGCCGGGAAGATTTTCCAGCAGGCCATCCTTATTCAGGTAAGGTTCAAATTGTTCCAACATCGAACGCAGGCCAAGGGCGTGCGCTTTTACGAACGCGGGATCGTTTCTCCAGAAAGTATAGTCGTTAAGCATGAGCGCCCAAATCAGGGAAAAGGTCGGAGACTGTTGCGGGAGGTAAGAGGGATATCGCTCGTTGACAAAGCCCCCATTCCGGCGTGAGAAATCAAACAGCTCAATGGCGCGCCGGGCGAGACGGTCATCATGGGTCATCGCATAGGTGGTGAGGAGCTCCAAGCGGGTATCACCGACGTATTGAAGCTGCTCGTAATAGGGACAGTCCATGTAGGTTTCATGCGCACACATCTGAAGGCCGCGCACGGCCAGTCCGATGACTCCGGGAAGTTCAGGATCACCATCGTCAAAACTACTTTCGTTCTCAAGGGGGTAGCGGCTCTCATTG
>DASXFM010000069.1:0-11772 GCA_036489615.1 Verrucomicrobiia bacterium
GTCCATTTTTATGGGTTCCGCCAGATTCAGGAGAATCCTGTTTTCTACTCCTTGGCCGATGCTTTTGTTTTGCCCAGTTTGTACGAAGAATGGGGATTGGTAGTCAATGAGGCCATGGCCTCGGGACTGCCTGTAATCGTCAGCGAAACGGCCGGATGCGCGGAGGATCTGTTGGAAATCGGCCTTCCGTGTGGCTTGGACGGTAACGGAGCTTCGGCTGCCGGCATGGCAAATGGACTTGGCAAACGGATTCGGCGGAACGGTTTTGTTTTTGACCCTCGTTCTTCGGATGAATTGGCCGCGATTTTTCAGATAATTGAAGCTCGACCTGCATTACGCCGTAATATGGGTGACGCCAGCCGGGAGATTGTGGAAAAGTTCTCGTGCCGCCATTTCGCCGAAAATGCACTGCGGTCGACCCAAGCCGCCTTGAAGCTTCGCTAGGCGGAAATTCTTGAAATCTTCCCATGCGTCACATGCATTTTACGCAATCGCTGGAACCGCTTCAAGGCGGTGGCCTGGGAACAAGCACGATTGCCTTGCATGGCCGGTTTCTGGAGGCGGGCGTGGATTCTCTGCTATGTTCTACTTATGGCCAAATACCGCAAACGCGATCGGAGTCGATTTTTGAGTTTCGTCGCGGCCGGCCGGACTATCTCTATTATTCACCGGAATTAAAAAATCGTGTCCGTGAATTGGTAACGGCCAGGGACATCTTTCACGGACACGGACTCTATGTCGGCACAAATTATCTATTTGGCAGAGAAGCGAGGCGGCAGGGCAAGCCTTTGGTCTATCACGTCCACGGTTTCTTTGAACCGTGGATACTTAACCGTTCAAGTTGGAAAAAGAAAATATCCCATTTCCTTTTTGAGAACGCCAATTTTCGCCACGCCGCGCTTTGGCGCGCGTTGACGCCCAGGGAGGCAGACCAGATTCGTTCGTGTGGTATTACAGCCCCCATTGTAGTGGCGCCGAATGGCTTGACCCTTGAGGATTTTCCCGTGCCGGATAAAAAAGACGAGCCAATCGAGACGCCGTTTATTCCCCGCCTCGCCAAAACTGGGCGCCGCGCCCTTTTCCTGGGGAGGATTCATCCGAAAAAGGGACTGGACCTGCTCCTGTCTTCCTGGGCCGCCTTGAATGGGGCAGGCTATGGCTGGGAACTCGTCATTGCCGGTCCGGACGAAAATGGTTATCTGAACGAAATCAAGGCCACAGCCCGGGGTTTGAACTTGCTTGAAAAAATTCGTTTCACTGGTCCGGTGACGGGCCGGGCGAAGATTGCGCTCCTGCATTCCGCTGATTTATTTGTGCTGCCTTCGTATTCGGAAGGCTTTTCCGTAAGTCTGCTCGAGGCAATGGCCTGCAAAGTGCCCGTCGTGGCTACTCAATCGTGTAACTTTCCCGACGTGACTGCCCGGGAGGCTGGCTGGGAATGCGAACCAACCACGGAGTCCGTCTGCGGGACGTTGAATGAAGCTCTTGAGGAAGATGACCTCGCCCGTCAACAGCGTGGCTGGAACGGCTACCGCCTGGTCGGAGAACGCTACGCCTGGCCCGCCATCATCACCAACATTTTGCAGGCATGCGACGCCTGTTGCCGCTGATCCTATGACCAGGGTGAGAAATGATCTTTTCGATCCCTCGCACGGCTTGGACCGCGGGCGTCCGGTCATTGTGGAAGCGCTCTGGTATCTCACCAAATGTCTCTTGTTCCTGACGCCTCTTCCGGTCCCTTGCCGCTTAAAATGCCAGGTGCTTCGGTGGTTCGGCGCGCGCGTCGGTCGTGGGGTCGTTATCAAACCCAGGGTCAATGTCCACTTTCCATGGAAGTTGACCATCGGCGATTTTGCCTGGATCGGTGAAGAGGTATTCATCCTGAATTTTGAACCGGTTAACATTGGCGCCCATTGTTGCATTTCCCAACGTGCTTTTCTTTGCACCGGAAATCACGACTATCGCCGTCCGGACATGCCCTATCGCAACCGGCCCATCACGGTGGAAGACGGCGCGTGGGTGGGGGCGCAATCCTTTGTGGCGCCTGGCGTTCGCATCGGAACCGAGACAGTCATCACCGCCGGTTCTGTGGTCACAAAAAGTCAACCGCCGCGGATGGTCTGCGGCGGCAATCCTTGCGCTCCGCTTAAGGCTCGCTGGCCGGAAGAAACCGTGGCCAGCCAGGAAAAATTCATAACTGTTTCGTAATTGGAATCCGTATGGCAGGTCTAGCCCCATCTCCTTCTCGTACGCAGTATCAACAAATCCTCGGCGTTCGGTTCTTCATCGGCGACGCCCTGGAGGCTGTCGAAATCGGTACTCGAGGAGGTCTCGTCGTGGTCCCCGCCGCGCCGGCCTTGTTGGAATTGGAACGGGACGCGGATTACCGCCAGGCACTGTTGGACGCCGACCTGGCCATTACCGATAGTGGATTGCTTGTGATGTACTGGAATCTGTTTACCCGTCAAAATATCCACCGTGTCTCGGGATTGGAATATTTGAGGTTGTTGTTGCAAAAACCTGAATTAAAGAATCCCGGTTCTACCCTTTGGGTGATGCCTTCTGTAACTTCCATGCATCGGAACCTTGATTGGCTGCAAAGAGAGGGGTATCCGTTCAGCGATGCCGATTGTTATATCGCGCCGAAATATCCCAAAGGGCCTATCCATGATGATAAACTGGTTGAAATTGTGAACGATCGCCGGCCGCGTCATGTCATTATTTGCGTCGGAGGCGGTGTGCAGGAGAAGTTGGGCCATTGCCTGAAACGCCGGTCCGCAGGCACGCCGGCGATCCATTGTATCGGCGCCGCCATTGGATTTTTGTCCGGCGACCAGGTCCGGATCCCCCATTGGGCGGATCAGCAGGTTCTTGGTTGGTTGTTCCGCTGTGCATCAGATCCGAAGCGATTTGTGCCGCGGTACGTCCGGGCGCTGGCATTATTGCGGTTACTCTGGCGTTTCGGTCATCGGATGCCGGATATACAGGCCTGAACCGCTCTGAAATAAAAGTTACATGTCTCATAGTCCGCAGAATTCCGCCATCGCACCCGCGACACCGGTTGCCAGGCAAAGCGTGGCTTCAAGCCCTCGCATTTTCCTCCGTTTCCAGGACGGATGGATGCTGGCGCTGGCCGCCTTGATCCTGTGTTGGATTTCGCTCTTCCTGGAATTAAGTGATGAATGGAAGGTCAATCCTCAATACGGCTACGGATATTTCGTTCCTCTGATCGGTGCGACGTTAGTCTGGCGACGATTCCAAAAACGTCCTGCTCCATCCCTGTCATCATCTGTGTTTCCAGGGTTCATCGCCGCCGCCCTGTTGTTTCTCCTATTGCCTCTGGATCTGGTTCTCGAAGCAAACCCGGAATGGAGGCTCCTCTACTGGTCGCACGGCATCCTGGTTTTGCTCTTGAGTTTTTGCTTTCTCTACCGCGCTGGCGGTTGGAGTTGGGTGAAATATTTTGCTCCGCCCCTTGCCTTCATGCTGATCGCGGTGCCCTGGCCGATGCAATTGGAACAATCAGTCGTTCAGGGACTGATGCGGTTCGTGGCGGCGTTGACCGTTGCCGTGGTGGGCTTCCTTGGAATTCCAGCGGTCCAACACGGAAACCTGATAGAAGTCGCAACCGGCGTCGTGGGAATCGACGAAGCCTGCAGTGGAGTGCGCTCACTCCAATCCGCTTTGATGCTCTCCTTGTGCCTGGGAGAATTGTATCTCTTCCGCCCCCGTCGCCGGATTGGATTAATTGTCGCCTCCCTGATTACCGTCCTTTTCGCCAACCTCATACGCACCAGTTTTCTGACCTGGATGGCGGGGACACATGGGCTTAAACAAATGCAGGCCGTACATGATTCCGCTGGCCTGTTGGTAATGGTGATTGTGCTGCCTGTGCTGTTTGGGTTGGCCTTTTGGATGGGCCGCAAACAGCCTGCGTTATCAGACGGCCCGGCAAGCGGTGCGACTGTGACTCAGACAATCCCACGCTGGGTGGCGGTCATCGCATTGGTCTGGGTTGGAATCGCCTGGGCGCTGACGCAAGCATGGTATCGCAACCATGAAATGCATTTGGTATATGGTCCGCAATGGACCGTGGCCTGGCCGGCGCAAGCCCCTGATTTTAAGAGGATAGCCGTTCCTCAGGAATCGCTGGCAATTTTGCGGTGTTCTCACAGTCAGGCTGCCTCATGGCACGATGCCCGTGAAAATGGGTGGAGTGCCTTCTTCCTGCGATGGAATGCCGGCAAGAATTCCGCCCAATTGGCTTTTGGCCATCGGCCCGATATCTGTTTTCCAGCCTCTGGTGCGGCATTGCTCGCGAATTATGGATATGTTCCAGTCAATGCGAATGGCGTTGACTTGCAATTCAAGTATCAAACGTTCGAAAACGGCCCGCGCTTGATGCACGTCTTCTACTGCCTTTGGTCCGATTGTTCTTCTCCAGATGAAGAAACGATCCCCGAAGACGGTTCCTGGAAAAGCCGGTTCCAGGCGGTCCTGGCGGGCAGGCGAAATCTTGGCCAGCAAGTCATGGAGGTTGTACTGGTTGGGCCGGAAGATACTTCCACCGCTATTTCACTCTTTAAGCGGCAACTCCCGCAGCTCATTTCTCGGTTGGGCGCCGATGGAACGCTGGGGCATTAACAAGTCCACACTCGTTAGTTTGGTTCCGTCGAAGCCTTGGTGCGTGCGAGCCCTGGGTTGCCGCCTGTGGACTCGGGATTGCTTGGACGATTCGTAATCGACTTCGTTCCCGTGACTTCGTGTTTTTCGTTCATTTTTTCATCCCTCCTTCCCCCTCTCCTTTCCTCCTTCGATTTGAACTTGCCGCTTCCTTCTCTGTCTTCACTCTTCCAACTTCGCGTTCCTGCTGCATTCCGTACTAATAAGCGCTCGCGGGCGGGACAACACAATGCTGGACGGTTTTTAATATGATCGCAACGTCCAGACCGCAGGACCAATTCTCCAAATAATAGATATCCGTTTCCACTCGCTTTTGAACGTCGGTATCGCTGCGGACTTCTCCGCGAAATCCCTTGATCTGCGCGTAGCCCGTGATGCCGGGGCGAATGAACCGCCGCACGACATATTTGCTCATAATTCGAATCCACATTTCTTCGTGTTCCCGCAAATGGGGCCTCGGTCCTACGACGCTCATGTCTCCCAACAGGACATTGACGAACTGCGGCAGCTCATCAATGCTCAGTTTCCTCATCCAACGGCCTGCCGGATAAATTCGCGAGTCATTTTTTGAGGCCTGTTTCGCCTCATCCCCATTGTTGACGTGCATTGTGCGGTATTTGAGCATCGTGAACTTCTCTCCCATGGCTCCGATCCGCTCCTGCCGAAAAAGAAGCGGGCCGGGTGATTGCCGGCGTTGAAGCCACCATATCAGGACATGTACGAAAGGAAGGATGAGCATCACCACTGGAACCGCCACGGCCAGATCAAGGGCTCGTTTGACGAGCCGGTTGACTGGATTTTCCAACGGCTCTTCGCGCAGGCTGATCAGCCGCATGCCATCGTCCTCCAAAATCGTTGTCGAGTGGTTGAAATAGTGATCCACGTCGTCCAGGCCAATTAGCCTGACGGCGGCGCTCTCGCACATTTGGGTCAACTGATGAAGGCGTTCCCGCTCCAGTGACAGACCCAGCACGATGACTTGAGTGATGTTCTCCTTGGCGATGATGGCGGCCATTTCGTCGAGGTGACCAAGCAGGCAAAAGGGATTGCCCAGTCTCTGAGCGCCGTCTTTTGTTTCCGTTGCCACTGTTTGAGGATAGACCACACCCACCGTCTTCAGGCCAAGCAATCGCTTGCGGTCCAGCCACGATTCGATCTTGCGTGCCTGCTCAAGGCTCCCGACCAATGCGACCCGCTCCTCCCGGTTCCTCGAAAAGATCCACTGGCCCAGCCATCTTGGCACCATGTAATTGCAAAAGAGAAGCATCAGTCCCAGCCAGGGCACATAGCTGATCAAAAAGGACCGCGAAACGAACGTGTCCTGCGATGCAAAGACCAGAGCCAGCACTGCAAACAGACCCAGAACCACCTGCCGCGCGCTGCGGCGCAGAGCGTTCACGAACTGATGATGCGGCCCTTCCACCGGGCGCATTCCTCCGAACCCGAACACGATTCCCACCAGCAGGAATTCGTTGTAGAGAATATATTTTTCAAATGCCGTGTGATCGAACGACTCCGGACTGTCCCAGATGAAAAGCCAGCTCCAAAAACTCAGGCTCACCAGCACCAGAAGCGCCAGCAACCAAAGACTCCGGAAACCTATGGAGCGATTGGAAATCAACCGACGGCCCTCAATTCCGATTTGACGGCAAGCCTTTTGCCACTTTGACGAAACCGAAATTCCCGGCGGCCTGCCGTCCCGGACTTTCTTCCCCTGTTCAGGGTATTTTGCTGGCGCCAGCGTCCCGGACTGATCCCAAAGTGCCGGGAAAACATCATATTGAAGAGGCTTAAAGACTTGTAACCGCTTTCCAACGCCACATCCACAATCTTGGAATCGCTGTTGGCCAGCAGGTCCCGCGCCCTCGCAAGCTGAATCTCTGCGCGTTTGTCCCGGAACGATGTGCCCACTGATTCATTAAATGTCCGGCTCAAGTGACGGGGTGTGCAATTCATCAGGCGCGCCAGTTCGCGAAAACTGGTTTCCAATAGCTTCTCTGGCGGTGTCTCCGCCAGGAAGGAGCGTAACCGCTCCCGGGCGTCCCCGTTCCGCCGGAAGACCGTCACTTGTTTCAAATCCGCGCCCAGAGCTTCCAAAAACAACTTGAGCAGCATCAGTCGAAAAAACAATCCGTTGCCGTCCTGGCTGCCTCGTAATTCTTCCAGTTTCAACGCCATCGGATTATTTCGTGGAAGAACTTTCAGACCTTGCTCCGCCATCCGCCCGAGGAATTCTCTTTCCTCGAATGTAATCAACCCATTGAGCCGCGCCGGAATGACATTGAAAGAGAACAGGGATAATCCATTCAATTGACTGGCTCGGATTCGGCCAGGCACATCGCCTGCGACCAAAAGCACCGTTCCAGTTTCAATTTGTGTACTGGATTTGGATTGCAACCAATTGCCCGTACCGCGTTGAACCTGGATCACCGTCCACCCCGACGATCGAACCGCCCACTCTCCGCCCGGCAAAACAGAATATTCGTTGGTAATCAGGTGCTGCTCGTACGACAAATCAGCCTTTTTCATATTCGTGTGTTCGCATTCTCCATCAACCGCTGCCTTGAATCTCCAGCCGGCCCTGACTACAAAAAGTTTCCTGAGGAAGAACTCCTCCTTATTTACACCCGCCCATGCCTCGCGGCACAACTCGTCTGATTGGCCGGAGCCAAACCATGAATTCGACAATCATACAAGACGGACATCCTGCCCCGAACGTGTTACAAACCCATGTCAGTTGGGAAAAAGAACGGAAACTGTTTCCTATCAATGTCCTCCGAGAGGATAATTTGAATCTCATATTTGAATTCCGGCTCCAATCATTGATGCCACATCTGCAATCCGAATTCCCGGCCGGGCTCGCAGTCACTTATGCTAAAACCAATTCCACGCTCCGCGCGCCTCCTTGATTGTTTCCAGATTGTCACAATCCCGACAGCAGTCCGTAATATAATTTTCCCAGCTTTGGCGTTCGTAGATTTTCAATGATGTCTCCCGCTGGTTATTGGCAGGGCAGGTATTGCGCCGTCGGATCGTAGCAGAAGCTGCCCTGCAAACATTTGATGGGAGAACAGGTTGTGACGATATGCAATTGCCGCCAACGCGCAGACCCATTTTTTTTGGCTCCGCCGCCATGCCTGCTTCCGGCCAGCGGCAATCCGTCCTCATGCTAAATTGCCTTGGGGCTTTCCGTCTGGCCAATCAAGCGAAACCGAAGCGATGGAGTTCGAGCTGCCTTGCCTGATGATTTCTACCATCCCAGGCCAGTCGCTACTGCGAATCCTTTCCTGTCTCGTGTATTACCGACGACTGGCGGCATTTGTCCTGTTCGGAATTTATTGCGGCCTGAGTGGTGCGGTTGCGGTTGCGGCAGCGCCAGCCGCCGACGCGGAAATTCATATTCAGCCGGGTTCTCCGGAAGATAATTCCGAACTTCATTTCACGGTTGAAACTTATGATGTCGAAGGCGGCCCGAAACTTTCGATGGATGTGGTCTTTCCTGTTCTTTCCAAATACACCGGGACCAACGTGAGTCTGGTAGAAATCGCGGAAGCTGCCGCTGCATTGCAATCGCAATATCGGAATCATGGATACCCATCGACCAGTATCGCCGTCGCCAGCGAAAAAATCACCAACGGCGTCGTCACCATGAATGTTTTCCAGGCCGCTTCACCGCAAATCATTATCTCCGGCATACGGTATTTCAGTTCCACTAACGGCCTGGAAATCCCGGCCTATCCACCCCCGCCGGGAGTCATTCCTCATCCCGCTCCCGAGTCGGCCGTTACGAAAGCGCCGCCCTCGCCAACCCCGCCGCCGCCGCCTTATCATCCTCCCAAACGCGCTACACCTGGACAAATCGCCGCCGCCACCAAACGTTTGTCTGAAGAAATGGCCTCGTTGGACGTGGAAGAAAAAGATCATCGCATTCACGTTTCCACAAACAGCGCCGGCCAAAGGTTCGATGTGGAACATTATGTGATTTCCGGGAATTCAGTCCTCTCGCAGCATACAATTGCCGCTACGCTTACAAATATTGACGGCGCCTTTGGGACGAACGTTTCATTTGAGGGAGTCAAGACGGTGGTGGAACAACTCCAGGAGGCGTATCACGATCGCGGCTATCTGACGGTGTCAGTAACTCTACCCCAACAAAAACTCGCCAATCAAACTGTGGAAATTCAGGTGCTGGAAGGTCGCCTTTCGGCCGTCAACGTGGTTGGCAACAACTATTTCAGTTCCAACAACGTGATGCGCGCCTTGCCCAGCCTGCGCAACGACATCGTCATCGACGCGCCGGTCCTGGAGGGCGAATTGAACCGCGCTAACGCTAATCAGGACCGGCAAATCATTCCCATCGTCGGCCCTGGTCCCACGCCGGGGAGCAGCGTTTTGACCCTCCGCGTCAAGGACCGCTTGCCGCTCCACGCGAAGGTTGACTTGGATAACCAAAGCTCGCCCGGCACACCGGATCTGCGTGTGAATGCCTCGGCGGTCTATAACAATCTGTGGCAATTAGAGCATTCCATCGGCTTCCAATACGGCTTTTCTCCGGAGGAATATAAACAGGCTGGGCAATGGAATTTTTACGATAAACCGGATGTGGCCTTCGTCAGCGGATTCTATCGTATGCCTCTGGGCAATCCCGAATCGCTGGAGCAGCGCATCACTGCCAGTCCCGGCAGCTTTGGGTTTAGTGAAGCGACTCGGAAGTTCAACTTGCCGCCCATCAGCGGCCAGCCGGACCTTACCGTCTTTGCCAGCCACTCGACCATTGACACCGGTACGGCGGATACGTTCAACCAAACCCTCACTTCGGCCGGGGAGAACCCCACCATCAATCAGGAGAATGTGGAACATTCTCCCACCGTTAACGAAGACGTCGCCGCGCGCCTGGATTATCCCTTGGCCAGTTCGGGAATTCTGCAATCCTCTTTCTCCGGCGGCCTCGATTTCAAAACCTTCCAACTGGTCAATTACAAAACCAACATCTTTACTTTCATCACGACAAACCTTGATCAAAACAAAAACCCGATTCTTCCCCCCGTAGTCAGTGAGGTTCCTTCCGTCGTCCCCACCACATTGGACCGGGTCGAATACCTGCCGATATCGGTCCATTACAACGGCACCTGGAGTGATTCGCTTGGCGTGTCCACCATTGGGTTGGGGCTCGGCGTCAACCTTTGGTATGACAGTCTCTTCGCTACCACCACCTACGATACAAATAATGTCGGACACACTAAAAGCGTGCGTGGTGAGACAGGGCTTAGGGACATCACCGGTTCTGCACTTTCGTCCGGCCATTGGGTTGTCCTCAACCCCAGCTACTCGCGCACTATCATGTTTGACAACTGGACGACTCTGGTCCGCCTGGACGGCCAATGGGCGAGCGAACCTCTTATCAGTCCCGAGCAGTTTGGCGCGGGCGGTGTCAACAGCGTTCGAGGCTACTCCGAAGGGGACGCTTTCGGAGACGACGGCTGGCATTTCTCCGTTGAGGAACAGACGCCTGCCCATACTGTGGGAATGATTTTTGGCAGTACGCCGCTGACCATTCGTGGCTCGATCTATACGGATTACGCCGACGTCTATTTAATTGATCCGCAGGGTCGGCCGCCACTCCAATCGCTTTGGGGCGCCGGTCTGGGTTTCACCGCCGCCGCCGGTCCCCATTGGCAGGCGCAATTCCTTTTTTCCTTTCCCCTAATCAGCACTGAAGACACTCCGGCGTTTCAACCGCTCTTCAATTTTTCGTTGACTGCGCAATTCTAAAACATTGCGAAATTCTTTCCCTGATTGGCTCCACCGGGTCCCGAATTTTCACAGAATTGTCACAATACTCTTTTACAGGAACTAATAGAATACCAATGAGGCTCTGGCAAAAGCGCCGTTAGGGGCGACGTAGTCTGACTTAGCGTTCACAAACGAATATGCATTATTTTTCTCATTGGCGACGGCCATTGGTTTGGCTGGCACTATTACTCTTCTGCCTGCTGACCGATCTGCAGGTCAAGGCCACTCCGACCATTCCGGTCAATACTATCCCGACTGGCGGCACAGTCAGTCAAGGCTCCGCCACGTTCAGCACTTCCACTTCGAGTTCTGGCATCACCCAATACAATATCAATCAGACTTCCGCCAATGCCTTTATCAACTGGCAAAGCTTCAACGTTGGCGCGAATACGATGGTTAATTTTAACCAACCCACGGCCCAATCCGTCACGTTTAACCAAATTAATCAGGGCAATGCTTCCCAAATCCTCGGCGATATTAACGCCCAGGGCTACGTGGTCCTGGAAAATGCCAGCGGTTTTTACATCGGCGGCCAGGCCGTTCTTACCACCCACGGTATCATCATGACCACTGCGGTGACTCCGTCCATGAACCTTTCCGACGGCGGACCATGGTCATTTGACGCGCCTCCGCCTGGCGTCGCAATTCAGAATTATGGAAAAATCATCACTGCCAGCGGCGGCACTGCCTATTTGATCGCCGCAGATATCGTCAACAATGGCAGCATTACCGCTCCCAACGGCAGGATCGGCCTTTATGACGGCGAAACAGTTTTGGTTTCAACCGCTCCCAATGGCCAGGGTTTGAACGCGAAGGTCACTCTGCCGACTGGATCTGTGGACAATGAAGGTCAATTGACAGCCAATGGAGGCAGCGTGGTGGCACAGGCCCAATTCGTGAATCAGAACGGCGTCATCCAAGCCAATACGGTTCAAAACGTAAACGGTTCCATCGAACTGCTCGGCGGCAGCAGCGTGACGCTGGGGGCCAATTCCGCAATTTCCGCCACTGGTGATCCAAACGCCACTGGCGCCAGCGCGGGTGGCTCCGTTCAATTTCAGGCAGGAACCAGTTTTTCCGACGCCGGTGGGTCTTCAATTAATGTTTCAGGTGGAGGCAATGGTGGAAACGCCGGTCAAATTTCCATTTCCGCGCCCCAGATGAGCGCACTGAATTCGACCTTGAACGCCCAGGCCAACGCAGGTTATCTCAACGGCACTCTGTCTATTGATACGGCCGATATCACTCTGAATTCCGATGGCAGCCCGGTGGCGAACAATCTGGCTTTGGATGTGA
>DASXFM010000073.1:0-7764 GCA_036489615.1 Verrucomicrobiia bacterium
CGGCAAATCGCCAGGCCCAGGCCAGTGCCGCCAAATTTGCGGGACATGGAGGCGTCAGCTTGTGAGAACGATTCAAACAACTTTTTCTGGGCATCTTCCGAAAGTCCGATGCCGGTATCGCGGATGGAAAAGCGCAAATCCATGGTGTCGCCGGTATCACCGACCTGCACCACCTCGATGGTCACATGGCCTTTGTCGGTGAACTTGACGGCGTTGCCCACCAGATTGAGCAGGATCTGGCGCAACCGCGAAGGATCGCCGACCACGTACGGGGAAACTCCGGCGCTGATGGAATAATCCAAAGCCAGCTTCTTTTCCTGCGCGCGCGGCGCGAGCAAGTTGACGGCGCTTTTCACGGTTTCCTGCAAGTTGAATTCCACATTCTCAAAGGTCATCTTGCCGGCTTCAATCTTCGAGAAATCCAAAATATCGTTGATGATGACCAGGAGGGCCTCTGCGCTAAACTGCACGGTCTTGGCAAATTCGCGTTGCTCAGAAGACAAGTTGGTGTCCATCAGCAAATTGATCATGCCAATGACCCCGTTCATCGGGGTGCGAATTTCGTGGCTCATGTTCGCCAGAAATTCGCTTTTGACTTTGCTGGCCACCAGCGCGCCTTCGGCCATCTTTTGGGCTTTATCGGTTGCGAGCTTTAACAAATCGTTGGCCGTGGCCAGATCACCATTGGCCTTTTCCAGTTCAAAGGTCCGATTAGAAACCATCTTTTCCAGGTCATCCAGGCGCAGTTTCGCCTGGTGATAAAGCCGCCACTTTTCCGTCATCGAAATGGCCAGTTGCAGGACTTCGATGTTATCGAAGGGCTTTTTCAAAATGACGAGCCGGTCGGAATAACCCAATTTTTTCAGCATATCCTCCCAGGAATAATCCGAGTAAGCCGTGCAGATGACGACCTGGAGGTCGGGATATTTCTGCCAGATTTGCGCGGTGGTTTCGACACCATCCCAGCCGGGCGGCATGCGGACGTCCACAAAAGCCATGGCGTAGGGGCGGTTTTCCGCCAGGCTTTTCTCGATCATCTCCAGCCCTTCTTTGCCCTGGAAAGCGGAATCAATCTGGAATTCCGGCAACTCCAGCTTGGGCGCTTCCTCGCCAAACAGCGCGGCTTCATCCGCGGCCAGATTATCGGCGGTCATTTTCTTGCCAAGAATTTTTTTAAAGTCTTCGTGAATCGCCCGGTTGTCGTCGATCACGAGGATACGGTGATTTTGATTAGGATTTATGTTCATGAGTATCGTTTTGATAATTAGCCGGCAGTTCCAAAGTAAAGGTCGCCCCGCGGCCGATGCCTTCGCTCTGCGCCACGAGAGTACCGCCCAGTTCGTGCGCGGCAATCGCGCCGCTGTGCAGCCCGAAGCCGTGCCCTTCCTTGCGGGTGGTAAAACCGTGGTTGAAAATGCGCGTTAAATTTTCCTGGGGGATGCCGATGCCGTTGTCGATGACGGAGATTTTTACGCGGCCATCGCCATTGCGGAGCCGCAGGGTGATTTGCTTATCGTCTCTCTCGGAATCGTCGCAGGCGTATTTCGAATTGCGGATCAAATTCACCAGGATTTGCAGGACCTTGTGTTTATCGGTGGTGAGCACCGGCACTTCATTGAAGTCACGTACGATTTTAATTTTGTGCCGGTCCACCGCGCCGCTGTTCATGCGGATGGCGTCTTCGACGAGGTCGGAGGCCTTGAGCGATTCCACGATGCCGGCGGCCTTGGCGTAACCCTGTTGCATGGCCACAATTTCTTTGATGTGAACGACGTTGTTGATGAGCGAGCCGATCTCCTTCATCAACTCCTGCTGTTCCTGCGCCAAATGCTCGGCCAGTTTGACCAGGTATTCCGGCACCTGTTTTCCCTTGGGATCGTTCGCAAAGAAGTCGGCTAAATCATTCGGATGAGCTTTCATGAGGTCCACCACTTTGACGACGCTGGAGACTTTTGACTTCTGAATCCTTTCGGCGATGATCCCCGTGGAAACGTTGACGCTATTGAGCACGTTGCCAACATTGTGTAAAACGCTGGTCGCGACTTCCGCCATGCCCGCCTGGCGCGACGTGTCCAAAAGCCGCTTGTGGGTTTGGGCCAGTTCGGCCTCGGTCTTCTTGATCTTCGTGATGTCCTTGGAAACCCCGAAGGTGCCAACGATTTTGCGATGCTCATCGTACAACGGCATCTTGGTGCTGATGACCCAGGTCACCCGGCCATCCTGCCAGGTTTCTTTTTCCACCTGGCCCAGCAACGGCACGCCGGTCTGGATGATTTTCTGTTCGTCTTCAAGGGCCTGGCGCGCGTGCTCGCCCGAGAAAAAGTCACTATCCGTTTTGCCGACCGCATCTTCGGCTTTCTCCACGTTAAATAATTTGGCCATGCTCCGGCTGCACCGGATAAATTTCGATTCGGCATCCTTGAAATAAATTTTGTCGTCCGAGTTATCCAGCAACGAATTCAAGAGATATTGCTCGTAAGCCAGGGCGGCCTCGGCCCGTTTGCGTTCGGTGATATCCACCAGGATGCCCTGAGAACCTACAATGGTTCCTTCAGCGCCATAAACCGGGGTTTTCAACACATGCAAATGGCGCGAGTGGCCATTCTCGCCGGCATGTTCTTCGACGGCTTCGATGGTTTTTCCGGTGCGCATGATCTCTTCATGATGCTCGGTGCCTTTGCGCAGCAATTGAATCGTGTCATTATTCGTCTCCGCCTGGGACAAGGTGACCGCCGTTTTGCCCTGGATCTGTTCCGGGGTCATGCCGCGCAGTTTACAAAACCAGGAATTGACGAAGACATAACGTCCCTCGGCGTCTTTCCGGAAAATCCCCGCCGGCAATTGTTCCACGAGCGAACGATAAAGCGCTTGCAACTCGCGATGCTGCCGGTTCTCACGGGATAATTCCATGGTCCGTTCGGCGACGGTCCGCTCGATGGCCTCATTCATGGCTTCCAATTTCGCCTGCCGCTGGGCGACGAGGTACATCTCGCTGACGCTTTTGCGAATGGCGATCAGCAGGAAAGTTACTTCAAACAGAACCCAACCGGCGTGCTCGAACGGCCTCCAGAGCGGTGCGTAGAGAACGCCGAAAACGGATTCCGGCCAGAAAATTCCCCGAACCAGATGGTCCGTGGCAACGACGACCGTAGCCGTAACGAGAACGCGCCAGTCGCGATAAAACGACAAAATGGCCAGGGAACCGAAAACATGGAAATGGGTTTCGATGCGTCCACCGGTCAGATGGATCAACAACGCCGACATCAACATTTGCCCAACCGCAACGACATGGCGCGTGAGGGTTTTTCCCGGCTGGGTCCGTGTCAAATAAACCGGAAAGCCGGTAATGATTGCCCCGAGAAAAATGGCCACCCAGATATGGGGATGGATCTGGCTGGTAGCGCCAGCCCACGTATGCGGAGAAAGCCAGAAGGCCAGGCCGACGGCAAAAAGCCATTGGACGACCATCAGCCAGGAGCACAGCCGGTCGGTATGCCGGATGACGATCTGCTGCTGTTCTTTGAACAGTTGATCCGTGCGCACGGAAACCGATTCAAGCATATCAAGGTTTTGGGCTATAGGTGCATTCATTGGATACGCATTGAGTAAATCCCGGCTCGTTCAGCAGCGAACATCCATAGACCAGGGTGTGGGTTACGCCGGAGTTTTGACCGTTGACCAGCGCAATAATCGAATCTTCCCCGGCATTATCCCCGGCATGGCCGCGGCTGCCGGTGATGCCTCCACTAAAAAGTAATTGCCCGGCGGGGTTGTATAGCAGGACATAGCCTGACGTCTCCGCGCCGAATTTTTGTCCGATTGAATCCTCCGGGTCCACCTGCACCGTAACCCCGGGAATGGCCGACGCCGTGGTCCACAAACCCGAGTGCACCCAGTCAGTGGTAAAACCGCTGGGCTGGAGAAAGAGCACATGGGCGACGAGTTGACCGTTGCATTGGGTCATAATGCGATTCAATTCCCCGATGGTCGCCCGGGTACAGGGGCATTTGGGATGGGCAAACAGCACCAGGGTATCGTGTTTGGGATCGAGAGTGATCTGCGAAACGGAAGGCCAGTGCCCCAAAGTTGTCCCAACCGCGCCACTGGTGTTCTCATACTTGAGCACCATGGCGATTCCTACTCCAATGGTAAGAAGCCAGACAATGCAAAATAATATGATCCGAATGGGTAACGAACGTGCCATTAATGCAAAATTAGCACTAACTATGCCATTCCGTGGTTTTTGCCTCTGGTGAAACTCTCAATTAGACGGCCTGTTTAACCCCTCTGAAATCGGCTTGGATTTCCCTTAAAATCTAATAACCACAATGGTTTTCGGCGCCAGCTAAATCCAAGGCAGGACGTACAAAAACAGGAGCAAATATCCTTGAAATAGGACACTTGTTCAGGGGCTGCTGAGGCGGTAGAAACCGGAACCAGCGGTGGCGGTCTTGTCGGTATAGGACAATGGGTTACCGGAAGCACCGCCGCCGGGATAACCCAGCATGAGAACCGGCCAACTGGTCGAACCGCCGAGGGCGTGAGCGCCATACACTGAATAGGTAGCGCCGGTGGCGGAATTCCAGGTCATGACAAAGCCCGGCACGGCGGGATTATAAAAAGTCCGGGAGAAGGTGATGTTCCTGGGCAGCACGTATCCCCGGGCCGCAAAGGTCACCACACTCATGGCCGGCAGCGCGTAAGCAAAGGACGCATTGGTAACGGTGACTGGCGCCTGATAGGCGAGGGAAAGATTGCTCGAAGTGATCCACGGCGTCACGGAAGCGGCGGTGAAATTCGTGAGGTTAAATATCTGCGTAACGGCGACCGGCTCGGGATTGACGGCCACAATGGCGAAATTTCCGGAGTTGGTATCTCTGTAAGCGCTGATGTAAATCAGCGGATTGTTGTTGGCGACATCAATACGATAATCGCCGGGCCGCACAAACCGGCTGTAGTTGCCGATGGTGAACAATTTTTTGGTCGGCGCGGCATTGGCATCGAGCAGCCCGCTGAGCAGCCACCAGTAATGCCAGGCGTTGACCTGGGCAACGGTCATGAACAGGTAAATCCGCTGGGCATAATAAACGCCATTATCAATGGCAGTATCTATGTCGAGGCCTTGGGAAACTTCAGTTTCCCAAAATGTTTTGCCATAATTACTTTTGCTGAGATTCGATGGACCATTTGGACCGTCATAGTTATGGTCGCCAAGAATCCCGACGTCCTTTAGCACGTTGGGATCATTCATCGCCGGCCCGGCAAGGTTTTGGTAGTCCTGCCAGTTTTGGCTTTCCGGCAACATGATCTTCGTGGAACTCACGCCTTTGGCCACGAGCGCGTTGTAGAGGTTGGTGACAAAATCATGGATCATCGTATTGGTCCACTGGCAGGCGTCATACGTGTTCACATTGGCATCCGGCTCATTCTGGATAGAGATCGCGTAAAGATTGACGCCGTAGGTTGTTTTCATGGAGGCGACATAGTTGGCCAACTGGCCGGCATAGGCCAGGTTCGTGGCGGTGCCGCCCAGGAAACTCCCACCGGATAATCCGCCACCAGTAGCGTGGCTGGAATCGTAGATGTCGTTGGTGCTTTTGAATCCCGCCGCCGGCGTCCAAGGCGTGCTCCAAACCCGCGCGCCCCGCGCCTGCGCCCATTGCATGATCTGCGTCTCGACCGTGGTGGGCGTCGCGCTGGCCAGCGGCGTTGTGGCCGGAGCGATACGGTTGCGCAACAGGGAAAGCCCGGCGCCATTATTTGTGTAATGGTTGCCGGAGTAATCCGCGTAAATGACGCCGAGGTTAGTGGAGAACAGGACGTCCGCCTCATTGGTCGTCCAACTGCCGTACCAGGCCGAAGACGCACCAAAGCCGTCGATTTCCTGGTACAGGTTGTTCCAGTCCACCACGCAATTAGTGGTGATCGGCAACGTCCCGATAAATTTGAGGTTGTCCACCCACAGCGTTGAGATACCGCTCATACTCGGGCCGTAAATGTGGAACATCACGTTGTTGATGCTTTGCAGGTTGGTATCAGCGTTGGCATTCAGCGGGATGCTGACATGCACCCAGTTGGTATTGCCCGTAGGAACACTCACGCCTCCGAAATAGTCCTGACTGTAACCCACAGCGATGCCGAACTGGAGATAGCCATAGGTGCCGCTGTTGGTGGCCGAGCCCTGGGCGAACCGGATGTCGCACTGGAAATTCGTGTATTGCAGGCCGTTGATGGCCGGGATGATGCCATCCAGATTGTCGTAAACTTCAAACTGATTGGGAATGGATCCGGCGTTGTTGAAATTGAGGTTGATTTCCAGGGAACCCGAGGTTGGATTATTGCTGACATCGTTGTTGGGATCCCAAAACAACGATTGAAAGGCGTTCCCGAACCAATTACCCCAGACGTTAGTGATTTGGCCGGAGAAATAATTATATCCCTCAGCGCCGGACGGAGCGAATCCGTCAACCAGGTAAACCGCTTGTGCCTGCGCCGATATCTGCCCTGCTAACAAGCAGCCCATGCAAATGGCGTAAAAAATGGATAACACTTTTTTCAAATCTTTAAGGATTATGAAGAAATAATAGGCCTAAAGATCAGGAATGGCAAACGGATCGAGCCAATGGCCATAGTCCATTACCAGGTTGAAAACTTCTTAGGTAAGCGGCTAACAGCCCCTCTAAAGAGGGGTATTCAACTTAGGCTAACGCATGATAGCTTGGCCATCGTCACCACGTAAGACTGCTAAAGGAGTGGTCTACTATTCTAAAAAAACAAAACCAAGGTATGTACTATGAAAATAAAAAAATGGATAGGTTGTATTCTCGGTTTGGCCGGGATAGTGAGCGTGCAAAGCGCGGAAGCTCAGTTCAAGATAGTCGGCTATTCAGCTTATTACGATAACTCTGCCCCGAGCGCCACGCAGTATAGCCAGGTTACCCATGTGGTTTATGCCTTTCTGGCTCCGAATTCAAACGGAAGCCTGCAAACCGTTCCTGACCTTTCCCGGATGCAAAGCATTGTTTCATCCGGTCATACCGCCGGCGTTAAAGTAATGATCTCGTGCCAAACTACCGCTGCCACCTGGGGCGCTTTGGCGATTAACTCGGGTTACGTTAGTACGTTCGTGAATAATATCGTGAATTTCTGCAATCAATATAATTTGGATGGCGTAGACATAGATTGGGAATTTCCCAGCCCCGCGCCCAGCACGTCCGCGACCGATTATGCCAACCTGATGTCCAAGTTGAGCACCGCGTTGCATAACGACGGAAAATTGCTCACCGCTGCCGTGGCTTCCTGGGGAAGCGAAGCCAGCGGCGTGACCAGCAGCGTCTTTAGTTCCGTGGATTGGTTGAACATCATGGACTATGACAACACGGATGGGAGTGGCATGTCCACCCTTGCCTCAGTTACAACCGCCATTCAATATTGGGAGGGACAGGGATGCCCTGCCTCAAAGATAGTCATGGGAGTGCCGTTCTATGCCGATCCTTCGGAAGATAATTACAGCCAATTACTTTCCGCCGGGGCGAGCGCCAATTCCGATTCATACGACCTCAATGGCACGGAACAAGGTTATAACGGCATCCCAACCATCGAAGCCAAGACGCTGCTTTGCCAGCAACAAGGTCTCGGCGGCATGATGATCTGGACGTTGGGCGGCGACGCCACGGGCGCTAATTCGTTGTTATTCTTTATCTATTCGGCCAGCCATCCGGTCGCGCTGACGAGCGGAAGTACTTATCGGCTTTACAACGCCAA
>DASXFM010000082.1:0-3005 GCA_036489615.1 Verrucomicrobiia bacterium
TCGTTTGATTTTGGCGGCGGCAAAGTCGTGGACACGAGCTCTGATCCCGTACAAATCTACAAGGGCGCGCTTGAGTACGCATTCCGCTCAAAATGGGACCGGCCCGATAACGTTGAAGATGACAAGTATGTGGATGAAATCCAGGTGAGCGTAAGCGCGGACGGCCAGATCAGTGACCCGCAATGGCAGAAAAGTTCGGGCAATTCAACCTGGGACGAGTCCGTTCGGAAAGCGATCGAAGCGGTGAGCAATATGGACCGCCCGCCACCCACGAATTTTCCGCCCAAAGTCGTCATTCGATTTGACGTGCAGGATGAAAGCGAATCGTTGCTCCAATGAAAAAGACGTCCAGCAGCCATCACAGTTCGTTGAGCGAATTGAACATCACGCCCCTCCTGGATTTGGTGTTCGTGTTGCTCGTGATTTTCATCATCACCACGCCGCAGATGATGAACAACCTGGAAATGACTCTGCCCTCAGGAAATCCGCCCAAGTCCAAGGACAAGCCGAAAATCAATCAAATCGTCGTGGACGCTAATGGCCAGACCTTTTTGAACAACGAATTGGTGACCATGCCGCTCCTGCGGGAACGCCTCACTGCGATCGAAGACGCGACCCCCGACCCCAGCGTGGTCGTGCAGGGCGCGGACACGGTGGACTATCAGCACATGATCAGCGTGCTGGATATTCTTCAGCAGTTAAATATCACGAAGGTCGGCCTCGCGACCGCGGGCAGCTGACGGATTGGCGGCGTCGAGAGTTTCCATTCTTTTTCAGAACCGTCATCGGTTTGTAACACACTATTTGTAGCTTGGGTCTTCCGGGAGATGTATCTGTAGGCGGGCCGTTCGAAACTGAAGCATGAATACGCTGGATCACCTGTATGAGCCTCACCTGACAATCAGGAAGTTTTCTATTGCGGCCGGCAAGGAATGGTTTCCCGGTCCGTCCGATTGGTCGCTCATTCAAGTGGAAGCCGGTGTGGGTTATTGGCTGCACGGGTCAGTCAGCGTGGACCTTGAGCCCGGTGCGGTGATCGTGGTGTCCGCCGGGGCGCGCGGGCATATCCGGGCCAGCCAATTAAACAGCATGTCTGTGCATTCGTTTAGCGTCATCCCCTCCCGCCTCACCGGTCTTATCACATTGAACGAACAGGATTTCCTCAAAGGCGCCGCTGTTCAAACAGGCCTGGCCTTCCAGGTTTTTCCCGCTTCCGGCCCGGTCGCGAGACGAATGAAAGACCTCCGCTCGGGCGGCAACGCCAATGGTTTGATGTTCCGGTTATCATTGCTGCAGCTATTTGTTGAGATATTTGACGGGAAACTGGACCAGACCGAGACTGAGTCGCCGCAGGATAGCCGCGACGCCCGGGACCGCCTCCGCGCGTTTTTGGCCACCGCCCCGCCGGACGTGCTGTCGGAAATGAGCTTCGACGAATTGGCGCGCGTGACACGTTGCACGCCGCGCCATTTGAGCCGCATTTTCTTCGAACAAATGGGCATGTCCTTTTCCGATAAACGCGCCGAGATCCGGCTCTCACGCGCTTGCGAACTGCTCGCCACCAGCAAGTCCAAAGTCGTGGAAGTCGCTTTCGAGAGCGGCTACAAATCGTTGAGCTTATTCAATCAGATGTTCACGCGCCGTTTCGGAGTCAGCCCCGGCAAATGGCGTGAACGCTACCGAACCGGCGGCGAAAGCCGGTCCCGCGCCGGTGGAAATGCAACGCGGCGCGAGGCGGAAGCCGCTCGTTGAAGCGTTGAAGCGGGCGCGCGGTCAGTAGGGTGATGAACCCGCGGTTTTTGTCGGCAGGCGGAACGTCCGCGGCGCAACACGGATTGACGCCGATTTTCGCAGGTTTCTTAACGCCCCTCGTACCAAAGGCCCAACCGAAAATTATCCGTCAACCGCCCCGTCCGGGAGGACCGGCGGAACATTCGGTTCATTTTGGGCGCTTGAGTAAGTAGCCACACAACTCGCCAGTCGGACTGACAGGCGTGCCGGTAACAACGCCAACGAGTACCCATCCATTTTCCGCATATTTCTTTAACTCCGCGTCGGCGTGGGTGGGAGCTAAAAATGAAATCTTTGTCTCGTTGGCCGATGC
Organism: Verrucomicrobiia bacterium; assembly: GCA_036489615.1. Taxonomy (GTDB): domain Bacteria; phylum Verrucomicrobiota; class Verrucomicrobiia; order Limisphaerales; family UBA11358; genus UBA11358. Next base: position 2,105 of record DASXFM010000082.1, read on the forward strand.
CTGATGTGACTTCGTGCTGCAACCGGCCAGAAACAGCTCGCCGGCTAAAAATACAAACGCGACTAATCTGTTCATGGTGTCAAATTGAACACCGGAACCTCCCGGCCGATTCGGAGCCGGGACGAGCAGATGGCGCACATTTTCGTAGATCGTTTTTAGCCAATCCCATAGCTCCGTCAGGTAGCTTCCTCGCTATTTTTGGTGGAATGGATTCAGAGCATCTCGTGCGCCGACAATGTTGGAACGATGCTGCGCTAAGGTCCGTAGGACCGCTATCTATGTAGTGCAACGGCCCAAAAAATATTCTCGAGCTCCATGGGAGCGACATATTCGGGCATGGCAAATACGTACACAAAGCTGGAAAATTCTGTCGGGGGCAAAAGCATATATTGGCTTAATGATCACGCGCTGGATTGGGTTTGGCCGCAGCCGGCAACAGCAGTTGAGATCAGTAACTATCGGGCGCACCCGACAAAATAAGCGTTGAGGAGCCAAGGCGGTTTCAGCACACAACGCTTTCTTCCATCTTCCATCCTCAATCTTCTACCGCCCATCCCGGTGGCCCGGGTGCTAACTGGCGGCGGTCGCCTGTAGGGCCAGTACGATGCCGATGATGATCACGCCGGCATAAACGTATTTGCGGAACTTTTCCGTCGGCAGCCGATGATTCGCTACGCGGCCCAGCCAGATCGCGGGGATTGCAGCGGGCAACGTGATTAAGAAGTAATGCGTGCAATCATGGCTCCAGAGCCCTTTTAATAAATAACCGCCCATTCCCAGCAGACTCGCCGGCAGAAAATATCCCTGCAACGTGGCGCGAAACTGTTGTGGCGGCCAGCCGCGCATCGCCCCGTAGATCGCCAGCGGCGGGCCGTTCATGCCATAAGCGCCGCCGAGGACG
>DASXFM010000365.1:0-23452 GCA_036489615.1 Verrucomicrobiia bacterium
GCGCGGCCGGAAAATGAATCGTCGGCGAAAATTTGGCGCGGACTTGACTGTAAATGAGTCGCAATTTCGCGCAAAAACACCTCGCCGAACTCACGCATTTTCTTTTCGCCGATGCCACTGACTCGCGAAAGTTCGTTCTCATTGGCTGGATAGAGGCGGGCCATTTGCCGTAGTGTAATATCTGAAAAAACGACATAGGGCGGCACGCGGCGTTCGTCGGCGAGGCGTTTGCGCAGCCAGCGGAGTTTTTCGAACAACCCTTCGTCGCACGCAATTTCGCCGACGCGATGTTCAACGGGTCCGGCGGCGACAGCTTTAGTCAGGGTTATCTTTTGCCGCGCCTTTAACGCAGCGCGACCGCTGTCCGTAATCTCGACGACGTTGAATTTATCCGCGTTCTGATGGAGAAATCCGAGCCGCACAAGTTCGCGTCCAATGGCCGCCCAGTCGGCCCGGGAATGTTCCGCGCCAATATTGTAGGTCGAAAGCTTTTCATGGCCGAATTTTCGTATTTTCTCGGTATCGGCGCCGCGGAGCACCTCGGTGACATGCTGGATTCCGACACCGAAGCCGCTCTTTTCGCGGATGCGATAGACGCAGGAAAGAAATTTTTGGGCGGCCACCGTGCCGTCCCACGTGGCGCGGGGCGCCATGCAATTGTCGCAGGCGGCGCACGGTGTTTGTTCGAATTGTTCGCCAAAATATCCCAGCAAAGATTCCCTGCGGCACGTTGCAATCTCGGCGTAGTGAATCATTTGCTCCAGTTGGGCGCGGGCGATTTCCTTTTCGCGGGGATCGGGCTTCTCGTCGATGAACCGCATTTGCCGGACGCGATCACCCGGGCTGAAAAGGAGGATGCATTCGCCTGGCAGGCCGTCGCGGCCGGCCCGCCCGGTTTCCTGATAGTAACCCTCGATGTTCTTTGGCAAATCGTGGTGAATGACAAACCGGACGTTCGGTTTGTTGATACCCATTCCAAAGGCGATGGTGGCGCATACAATGCGCGCTTCGTCCCGGAGAAATTGTTCCTGATTTCGCGAACGGTCGCTGTTTTCCATTCCGGCGTGATACGGCAATGCGCGAACGCCGTCCTGCGAGAGTTTTCGCGCGATGTCTTCGGTTGTCTTGCGGGCCTGACAATAGATAATGCCGCTTTCCCTGGGACGCGAACGCACAAAAGAAAGGATTTGGTCGTACGCGCCGGTCTTGGCCGCCACGCGATAAATCAGATTTGGACGGTTAAAACTGGCAACGTAACGCGCGGGGTCTTTTAAATGGAGCTGGGTAACGATGTCGTCGCGCACTCGTGTGGTGGCTGTGGCTGTGAGGGCCATCATGGGAACGCCCGGGAAAAGTCCGCGCATAGTGCGCAACTGCCGGTATTCCGGTCGGAAATCATGGCCCCATTCGCTGATGCAATGCGCTTCATCAATGGCGAACAGGTTTACATTCCATTTCTTCAAGTCTTCGAGAAAACCGGACAACATGAGCCGCTCGGGGGCGACGTAGAGCAAACGAAATTCGCCATTGTGCAATCCACGCAACCGCGGACGCGATTCGCCGGTGGCCAGAGATGAATTTAGAAACGTCGCTGGAACGCCCGCAGCTTGCAAAGCATCAACCTGGTCTTTCATCAGGGCAATCAGGGGCGAGATGACCACGGTCAGTCCGGGGCGCACGAGGGCCGGGAGTTGGAAGCAAAGCGATTTGCCGCCGCCGGTTGGCAGCACCGCAAACACATCCCGGCCCGCGAGTGAATCGGAAATAATTTCCTGTTGCAATGGACGAAAAGAGCTGAAGCCGAAATACTTTTTCAGCGGCGCCAGCAATTGATCTCGTTGAAGTTGCACGCGCGGATAATAGAGACAAAATGGGCAGAATAGATAGAATGAAATTCGCCCTGGAGGCCGGCTGAGGCTCCTGAATTGGGACAAAATATCGATCCGTTCTCAAGTTGGTCATGCCGGAGGTTTCTGCGGATTCATCCAAATCTTTGCGCAAGCTGCAAAACCACAATATATAGCGTTTTTCCAGCCAAAATCGCACAACAAATTGTAGTTTTCACCCCAAAAAACTCGAAATAAACATTGTCTGAAATGGGTAAATTTTCTATAATTTTTTAGTCCTGAAACGTAACGTTTGAGGGCGGATTTTTTCGGGAATTTTTATGTCAAATATATCTGATACGGGGTCTGTGGATACAGAGGTGACGACGGCGGTTAAAGGCAGTTACGGCGCCGCGCAACTCGGAAAACTGGAGGGGTTGGAAGCCGTCCGCAAGAAGCCCGGCATGTATATCGGCGGCACCGATGAGCGGGCGCTGCACCATTGCGTGAGCGAAGTATTGGATAATTCCGTGGATGAACACCTCGCGGGCCACTGCGATAAAATTGACGTCACGATTCAGGTGGATGGCTCGATTTCGATTCGGGATAACGGACGCGGGATTCCGGTGGATATTCATCCCCAATACGGCATTCCTGGTGTTGAACTTGTGCTGACAACGCTGCATTCCGGCGGCAAATACGGGCAGGGCGGGTATAAATTTTCCGGCGGCACACACGGCGTGGGCGCCAAATGCGTCAACGCCGTCAGTGAATGGTTTGAAGTGGAAGTCTCCCGGGATGGGGAGGTCCATCAAATGGAATTTGAACGCGGGAAAACCACGAAAAAACTGAATGTCATCGGCAAAGCCAAAGGAACCGGCACATTAATCACCTTCAAACCAGACCCGGAAATCTTTCGCGACACAACGGAATTCAAGGCGGATATTATCGCCCAGCGCCTGCGCGAACTGGCATTCCTGAATTCGGGACTGGAAATCGCTTTTACCGATGAACGGAATACGGATTTAAAACCAGAGACTTTTTTTTACGAGGACGGCATCGAACAATTTGTCCGCCAGCTCAACAAGAGCAAGGAACCGTTGCACCCCAAACCCATCGCATTTCTGAAAGCGACCAGGGAAAAATTGGATGAAAAGGACATAGAAGTAATCGTTGAAGTGGTCCTGCAATACAACGACAGCTACAACGACCAGGTGCTTTGCTACACAAACACCGTCTACAACCCCGATGGCGGCACGCACCTGAGCGGCTTTCGCAGCGCCGTGACGAGGGCAATCAACCAGTACGCGAAATCGAACGAGTTGCTGAAGGAGAAGGACCCGCAAATTACCGGAGACGACGTGCGTGAAGGGTTGACGGCGGTCATTTCCGTGAAGCACAGCGACCCGAAATTTGAATCGCAAACCAAGGTGAAATTACTTTCGCCGGAAGTGGAAAAGATTGTGGGTTCGGTGAGCTACGAAGGGTTGATGAGCTATTTTGACGCGAATCCTGCAATTGGCCGGCGAATCATCGACAAAGGATTGAATGCGGCCCGTGCGCGTGAAGCGGCCCGCAAAGCGCGGGAAGCCGTCCGAAAATCCGCCCTGACGGGCGGAGGATTGCCCGGAAAACTGGCGGATTGTTCTGACCGCGACCCGATTAACACCGAGCTATACATTGTCGAAGGTGATTCCGCCGGCGGCTCGGCCAAACAGGGGCGCGACCGGAAATTCCAGGCGATTCTCCCAATTCGCGGAAAATTGATTAACGTCGAAAAGGCGCGGTTGGACAAAGTCCTTCAAAATACTGAAATCCGCACGATGATTACCGCCATCGGCACGGGCATTGGCGATAGCGCCGGCGAAGGCGCGTTCGACATCGGCAAATTGCGCTATCATAAAATCATCATTATGACCGATGCCGACGTGGATGGTTCCCACATCCGCACGCTGCTGTTGACGTTTTTTTACCGGCAAATGCCGCAACTCGTCCGGGACGGATATGTCTATATTGCGCAGCCGCCCCTCTATTCCATGACCCGCAAAAAGCGCACGGAATACGTGGATGACGACGCGCAATTGAACAGGATTCTTTTGCAAATCGGCACGGAAGAAGTGCGCCTGAAGAACCTTTCTGACGGGCGCGAGCTGGCGCCAAAACAGCTTGAGGAGATTCTTCAATTGCTCGAATCGTTAGATAAATACGCGAGGGTAATCCGCCGTTACGGTGGCGACTTTAGCGATTACGTCGAGAGCCGGAGTGAAAAGGGAACCTATCCGGTGATGCTGATCAAAGTGCGCGACGGGAATGATGAGACGGTTCATTATTTTGAGAACCTGGATGAGGTGGCAAAGTTCAAAGACGCGAATTCAGACCTTTACGGGGACACCGAGTTCCGCGAACGAGCGGAAAGGAACCGCCTGCAAATCCGCCGGGCGACCGACGTGGATTTGCACCTCGAGAGCAAAGCCATCGCGGAATTGCTTTCCAAATTGTCCCAAAAGGGCCTGGACGTGGATCATTATTCGGCACAGGACAAACCATTGTTCGAATTGATTGAGGGCGAGGGTGAAAAAGCGACCGTTGCGCCGTTATTCTCCATTCCTGAAATTTTGAGCGGCGTTAAGGCAGTCGGTAAAAAGGGCATTCAAATGACGCGTTTCAAGGGGCTGGGTGAAATGGACGCAAAAGAGCTTTTTGAGACGACGATGAATCCAGTGAAACGAAAGTTGTTGCGGATTGATCTGACCGACGCGGTCGAGGCTGAGGCAATGTTTTCCAGGTTGATGGGTGAAGAGGTCGAGCCCCGGCGACAATTCATCGAAGACAACGCGCTGAACGTCAGGAATCTGGACGTTTAAGATTTAACTCACCGATTATTTTTACCATGCCTGACGAAAACAAGCCCCAGGAGCCAAACAATTTACCCGTGAGCAACACGCCGATGTTCGCTGCGGGAGAAAAAATTGCGAAGATCAACGTCGCGGACGAGATCAAGAATTCGTTTCTCGATTATTCGATGTCCGTCATCATTTCCCGTGCGTTGCCGGACGTGCGGGACGGCTTAAAACCTTCGCAGCGCCGCATCCTCTATGCGATGCATGAATTGTCGCTCTTTCCCGGGCGAAAACCGTACAAATGCGCGAAGATTTGCGGCGATACTTCCGGTAATTACCATCCGCACGGCGAAGCGGTAATTTATCCAACGCTGGTCCACATGGCGCAGCCGTGGGCCATGCGGGAAAAGCTCGTGGACGGGAAGGGGAATTTCGGTTCCGTGGAAGACGATCCACCGGCGGCCATGCGTTATACAGAGGCGCGCCTGACGCACCTGGGTGCGGCCCTGATGGCGGACATGGAAAAGGACACGGTGGATTTTGTCCCGAACTACGATGAGCGGATGACGGAGCCCACGGTCTTTCCGTCGGCATTTCCGAATCTGCTGGTCAACGGCGGCACGGGCATCGCGGTGGGCATGGCCACCAATATGCCGCCGCATAACCTGGGAGAAATCATCGACGGCATCTGCGCGCAAATTGATAACCCGAATATTACCATCAAGGAATTGATGAAGTTTATCAAAGGGCCGGATTTTCCCACCGGCGGCATGATTTGCGGCGTTGAAGGGATCAAGAATTACTTTGAGACCGGAAGAGGCAGCCTGAAATTGCGCGGGCGGGTGGGTTCGGAGGAAATGAAAGGCGGCCGCGAGCAGTTGGTCATCACCGAAATTCCATTCAACGTCAACCGCGCTGCGCTCGAACAGCAAATCGCGAACCTGGTGAACGAAAAAACCATCACGGAAATCTCCGCGATGCGAAATGAGTCGGATGAAAACACGCGGCTCGTGATGGAGTTGAAGCGCGACGGCAATCCAAGGGTGGTCATCGCCAATCTTTATAAACACACACAGCTCGAAGTTTCGTTCGCGGTGAATTCACTGGCGATCGATCATGGCCGCCCCAAAACACTGACGCTCAAGGACCTCATCCAATGCTATATCGATCATCGCCGCGAGGTGGTGCTCCGGAGGACGCGCTTTGAACTGAGAAAGGCCGAGGAACGGGCGGAACTGCTGGAAGGCTATCTCATTGCGCTTGCGAATCTGGACGAGTTCATCGCCATTATTCGTAAGTCCAAAACGCGGGATGAGGCGCGCGTGAAGTTGCTGGCGTTTGAATGGAACCAGGCCCAGGTCGAGCGCTGGGGCATCCTGGTCCGGGGTGAGGCGCGGCTGGACAATGGCCGGTACGCATTGAATGAGCGCCAGGTGGACGCCATCCTGGAACTGCGTTTGTATCAATTGACCGCGCTGGAAATTGACAAGGTTCAGGGCGAATACAAGGAACTGCTCGAACGCATCAAGGATTTGCTCGACATTCTGGCGAAGGAATCACGTGTGATGGCCATCATCAAGAATGAGTTGAATGCCATTAAGGAGAAATATGCGACGCCAAGACTCAGTCAAATTGTTCCGGACGAAGGCGAAATCGCCATCGAAGATTTAATCGTCAACGAAGGCGTCATTATTACGCTGACGCACAACGGCCTGATCAAACGGACGAATATTTCCAGCTATCGCGCGCAACGGCGCGGGGGCAAAGGCGTCATCGGCATGACGACCCGCGAAGCGGGCACCGAGGAGGACAAGGATTTCATCGAACACCTGTTCACCGCGAGCACGCATGATTACCTGATGTTTTTTACAAACCTGGGCCGCGTTTACGTCGAGCGAGTGCATGAAATTCCGGACATGGGCCGGGCTGCGAAGGGACGAAGCATCGCGAATTTATTGGAATTGAAGAATGGTGAAACCATCGCCGCCCTCATTCGTGTGGAATCCAAAACGGGCGCGGACAAGGCTGACGCGACGTGGCAGCAAGCGGGAGAACTCTTTTTCGCCACGTCGCAGGGCACGGTAAAGAAAACGAGACTTGCCGAATTCGCAAATGTTCGCAAGGGCGGTATCATCGCTATTACGGTGGATTCAGGGGACGCCCTGATTGATGTTAAACAAACACGCGGCAGCGTGGAAGGTGGCGACGATGGCGACGATGTGATTCTCATAACGCATGATGGCATGAGCATACGATTCAGTGAATCTGACGTGCGTTCAATGGGAAGATCCGCCGCGGGTGTCCGAGGTATAACCCTGGAAAAGGGAGATCGAGTCGTTGCTTTGGCCGTGGTAGTGCCTGACGCCGCTCTTTTGGTTGCCGGGGAAAATGGCATCGGCAAGCGCACTGTGTTCGAAGAGTACCTCGTTCAGAGTGAATCCGGCGCTCGCAAGCAGTCGCGCGGCGGAAAGGGGCGTATAACCATGAAGATCACCGAAAAGACCGGCGGGGTCACTGGCGCGCTGACGGTGCATGACAACGACGAGATCATGCTCATTACGTTCAAAGGCCAAATGGTGCGTATTTCCGTGAATGGCATTCGCGAGGCCGGCCGTAATACTCAGGGCGTGAAGCTGATTGATCTGGATGCCGAAGACAAATTACAGGCCATCGCCAAGGTCATTGGCGAGGATAAGGAAGACGTGGCCAGTGAAAGTCAACCGGTAGACCAGCCGGCGGGGTAGTGCGGCTTTGACTGAATGTTGGGTTTCTGATAAGCTTTAATCGTGAGTAAGCAAGTCATAGTCGAAGTGCCGGAGCACGCCACAGAATTGTTTGGTGGCGATGACGAGCGCTTTAGCCGGGAAATGTTTGAGGCCGCCGTTGTACAATGGTATGACGAAGGCCGCATTTCATCCGGCAAAGGCGCTGAAATGCTTGATGTTTCCCGCGCTGAATTTCTCGATTTGCTTTTCCGCCACAAAGTTTCGCCTTTTCAATATACGCCGGAAGAACTTGCCGCGGAGTTGAAAAGTGCCTGAATCATGGGTCATTAATGCTTCTCCGGTGATCCTGCTGGCAAAAGCAGGGTTGATTCAACGTGTCCCATTATTGATCGAAACGTTGGTAATTCCAGAACCCGTAGTAACAGAAATTCTGAATTATTCCGAAAAAGATGCGGCGGCAGCATGGCTTGAAGGAGAAGGAAAGCAGTTCGTTCGACCACCGATCGCTGAATCCAGGCGGTTGTTGTCTTCTGGAATTGGCTTAGGCGAACGCGCAGTAATTTCGTTCGCAATTGCAAATCCCGGTTTTGTCGCTGTTTTGGATGATCTCGAGGCACGCGCGGTTGCCCAACGCCTTGGAGTTAAAACAGCCGGAACGGTGGGGGTCATTTTGCGGTTGAAGAAAGCTGGATTAATTCCGGAAGCCAAAGAATATTTGCAGCGTCTTCGAAAAATTGGCGGTTACATGAGCGATGACCTGTTTCGCGAAGCATTGCGACAAGCTGGAGAAAATTTATGAGTGCCAAAGCTAAATCCGATACGAAGGACCGATTCGTCATCATCATGGCCGGCGGCCGCGGCGAGCGGTTTTGGCCGTTAAGCCGCGAAAAACTGCCCAAGCAATTGCTGGCGCTTCTTGGCAAAAAATCTTTTTTGCAGGAAGCCGTTGAGCGGGTTCTGCCGCTCGTGCCGGTCAAAAACATTTTCGTAATCACCAATGAGGCTCAACTTCCGGAAGTCCGAAAACAGCTTCCGAAGATTCCTAAATCCAATCTCATTGCCGAACCCATGGGCCGTGACACGTGCGCCGCGGTCACGCTCGGCGCGGCGCTCGTGGGGGCGCGTTCTACAACGGGAGTCATGGCCGTTTTGCCGGCGGACCATGTGATGCCGGATGCAAAGAAATTTCAGCAGATCCTGGGAGATGCCTTTGATCTGGCCGCGCGCGGTCAGGCGATCGTAACCATTGGAATCAAGCCTACTGAACCCGCGACCGGATACGGTTATATCCGTGTGGGCAATGAATTGCCCGCGCCGGATGGTGCAAAGAGATACAAAACGACTTTCTTTAAAGCGGAACAATTTGTTGAAAAGCCAAATTTCGAAAAGGCTATTGAGTATGTCAACAGCGGACAATATCGCTGGAACGCCGGGATGTTTGTTTGGAGTTTTGTGACCATCACCAATGGTTTGGAAAAGCATCAGCCGGAAATGTTCGCCGCCTGCCAGCGGTGGTTCAAAGTCGCGAATCATCCCGCAAAGCTGGGGAAAACGCTTGCAAAAGATTATCCGGGGATCAAAAAGATATCGATTGATTATGCGCTGATGGAGCATGCGCAAAACGTCATTGCAGCCGACGGGGCGTTGGAATGGGACGATTTGGGCGCGTGGCCGGCCCTGGCCCGGCACCTGAAGGCCGATGCCGAAGGCAACTGCGTCGTGGCTGATTTCATTCACGTGGACGGCGCGCGCAATATTATCTACGACGCCCGGACAAAGAACAAAACTCCCATCGCCGTGGTGGGCCTGCGAGACAGCATTTTAGTGCAGACCGATGATGCAGTGCTCCTGGCGCACAAGAGCCAGGCGCAGAAAATAAAAGAACTCGTCAGGAGGCTGGGCGAAGACGCGAAGTTAAAGAAGCTGATTTAAGCAAATGGACCCGCAGCCTGAAGTCATTCAACCCGCGGTGTTGGCGGCGCCCAGGGGGCTGGCATCCACTTTTGCGCGATATTTCCGCATTTACGCGGCGCTTTGGAGGACCTCAATCACGCGCGAGATGTCATTCAAGGGCAATTTTATTCTCTGGATTGTTGTTGAACTTCTGTGGTTTGGGTTGCAATTGAGTTTCGTCGGTGTGGTGTTTTCCCAGACCTCGCAGATTGGGTCGTGGTCGGCGTGGGAGGTGGTGTTGCTGACGGGAGCAAGCAATTTCATTCAACAGATTTATCAGGCGTTCTTTCTGGTCAATTGCACCAATCTTTCCGAATTAGTTCGGACGGGAAGAATGGATTTCCTTCTCCTGTTGCCGGTCAACACGCGTTTTGTCGTATCGACGCGGCAGGTGGATATCTCTTCATTCGCCAATGCGGCTTTTGCCGCTTGTGTAATGATCTTCGCGGCGCATAAATTGCACCTGCACCCCACCGCGCTGGAACTGGCCGGGTTCGCCGGATTATGCGTCTTTGGCCTGCTCATCCACTATTCCCTGATGTTCATGCTGGCCTCAGTAAGCTTCTGGACGGTGCGCGCGCAGGGAATTGTCTGGGGCTACTACAACCTTTTTAACATCGCGCGAATGCCGGATGATGCGTTTCACGGCGCGTTCAAGGCCGTGTTTACGTTCGCGCTGCCGGTACTGCTGGTTTCAAACGTGCCCGTGCGCGTGTTGGCGGACAAACTGACATCGCCCTCCGCCTGTGCGGTGCTTCTGGGATTGGGATTGGCGTGGGCGGCGATTTCACAGTGGTTCTGGCGGCTGTCCCTGCGTCATTACACCAGTGCCAGCACGTGATCACTATCAGCGCTGATCGGCGCGTTCTTTGGCGACTTGCGCCAGTCGTTGGAATTCGTCTGCCCCGCCAAAGAGGGAATAGTAGTTCGGGCTGACTTTTGGGATCAATTGGTTGAGCTTGTTCCACTGTTGGGCGTCGTCGGCGTAATTTGCGTAATACGCGATTTGCTGCAAATCGTCGGGATGGTCGTGCAGGTATCGTTCATACGCCGAGCTTACGTCCGCCCAGACATCCGGCCGCTGCCAATAATTAGATCGCTCTGACGGGTCAATAAACATGTTGTAAATCCGGTAATGAGCGTCCACGAGAATCAAAGGAACTGTGCCGCCCCAATTGGTGTTTTGGACGCATTCCCTTCCAAAATCCAGCATGTCCTGGACAGAGCCATACCAGTGGGCATCGAGATAGTTGAGTTTGCTTTTGCAAGCGGTGTAATCATTCGGATCATTGTCCATCGCGCGCTTGAACCACAATTCCATCTGGTCCCGGGCTTTCTCCAGACCGAGCGCTACGCCGATCATTTGGTCTGCGATGCGGGCGTCTGTTGGATTCAATTTCCACGCGCGGTTTAACGCTTTTTCTTCAACGGCCAGGGAATCTTTGAACCCTTTCCAGCCGTCCTTCGATACTAAATCCGCGGCGCCTTGTCCGCGGTAAATCCATGCCATCAAATCAAATGCCTTGCCTTTCAGCAGCCAGGACGTTGGCTCATCAGGCCAATTGGCGAGGAGCGGGCCTTCTATCGGGTCATAGTAATTATGAAACTGCTGGATATCGCCCGGAAGCACGTAAAGATATTCATTGCAGGCATCATAAACCTCCTCCGGCGGCGTGGTTTTGTCGTTGAGCGTCGCCACAAGGTCTGTCCGGGCGTCGTTCATCATCTGGATTCCGACGGTGTAGTCTACGTTTTTGCCATAGCCATGGGTGTAAGTAAATTGCTGAAACGAGCGCAATGAAACGTAGAATTTGCGGATGGGAGAATAATCACTGTTCTGGAGGTCATCCTGATCGTCAGTGAAGGCGTCCAGAAATGCCTGGGGCGAGTTGGTCTGGCTCATCGAGAATTTGATGTATAAATATCGGACCATCGGATCCTTGCATCCCGCATCGATTGCTGCGCTGCAATTTGTGGAAATGATTTCGGACCCGGGTTCATCGGAATCGGCCGTGCCGGCGCGCATTTGTGCAAATTCTGTCAAAGCCCGGGTGGCGGGCCCATCCCATGCAGCGCGTGAGTTGCCGAATTTTTGGTAGTCAGTGACGAGAGTTTTCAGGTTCCAATCCAGCCTGGCCTGCTGCAGCGCTTCCGGGGAAAGTCTCACGGACGGATGCGGTTTGCTGCAACCAATAATAAAGAGGCTGAGTGCAAGAAGAATCCTCGTAGCTGTTAATTTCATCTGCCGGTCTAGTGAATCATTAAATTGAAGGTTGTCAAGATGGCATGCGTCAAGCGGCGGCTCCAATTGATTCAAAACACCGCGCTGCAAAGAGTGAGATGATGGTCTGTTAGAAAAAAAAAGCGCGGACGTTTCCGTCCGCGCTCATTCCTTGGCGATTCCGCGTTTTCTTCAAACTCTTCAGTAACGCAACCCCTATTGCGAGTTCTATGCCATGGGCAAAATGTGTGGATTTCAAAGGATTTGCGAGGCGCTCCACTCGGTTTCGTGCGTTTTGCAATGGGTGGGAAATCAAAATGCAATGCACTCCAAGCCCGCTATTCGTAACGTCAAACTGCCAATGGCTACGGCAATCCTGACCCGAATTGCTGCCACGATGAATAGCGCGAGCAGCTAATTAGACGTTGTTTTCTGGCTGGCCAATGATTGCGCGCCGGCGTTCATCAAAAGATTGACTAAAACGGTCTTGCGCAGCGCCTCGGAAGGACTCGATACGTCTGGTCCGCGGCTCATTCCGATAATGTTTCGCGTGATTTGAACAGGAGTAAGGACAAGTCCCCAGGGAAAACCCCACCAACCGAAAAACAACGAGAATGCCGCCGCGCCAACTTGTCTTTTTATGCCGCAAGAGCGGCAGCTGACCTGTGATTTAGTTGTCCAGCGTGTTAGGACCAGGGCCGACCACACGTCGTAAGCCTTATGCACATCGATCGGGCCAAGGCCGCGGCACTTTGGGCAATTTCCGCGCCAGACTTCTTCAATTTTGCGCTCAAGCACATCTTTCGGCACGTTCTTTGTCAGGCTAAGGACGCGGGCATTTTGATAACAGTTATTGTTGCAGAAGCGCTGATCGCCCGACCGTACGCCGCCCATCAGGATAGCCGAACCGCAATAGCCACATTTTGTCATAACGATGTCCTTTCGTCACCGGCGCACGGGAATCAGATCGGCCCGTTTCTCCATCCTGGCTGATTTCGATTTACCGGGGGTGTTGCACCACGATTAATCATGAACCCGAATCTTTGTCAAGCATGTTCTTCTATCCTTTTTGGATTGCGGCGGCGCGATTGGCGCGACCACGTTGGCCGAGGTGTTTATTCAGGCGTGCATCACGCCTTTTGCGCCTCTTTCGCCCACGTGTCTTTGAGAGTGATGGTGCGGTTGAACACCAACTTTGACGGCTGCGAATCTTTGTCGAGCGCGAAATATCCCAGGCGTTCGAATTGATAGCGCAGTTCCGGCGTGGCTTCTTTTAAAGCGGGCTCGCATTTGGCAGTGATAACTTCAAGCGAATGTGGATTCAGAAAAGTTCTGAAATCTCCATTGGCGTCTGGTTCGGCAGCCGTAAAAAGACGGTCGTAGAGGCGGACTTCAGCGTCGATCGCGTGCGCGGCGCTGACCCAGTGGATGGTTCCCTTGACCTTTCGGCCGGCTGTGGCGCCACCGGTTTTGCTGTCGAAGTCTGCCGTGCAGCGCAACTCAACAATTTTTCCATCGGCGCCTTTCACGACTTCCTCGCATTTGATGATGAAGGCATATTTCAGGCGAACTTCGCCGCCGGGTTTGAGACGGAAGAATTTTGGCGGCGCGGCTTCCATGAAATCGTCCTGGTCAATAAATAGTTCCCGGCTGAACGGAATTTTTCGGGTACCGGCGTTTGGGTCTTCGGGATTGTTGATGGCGTCGAGTTCTTCGGTTTTTCCTTCGGGATAGTTGGTGAGGACGATTTTCAGGGGCCGAAGTACGGCGAGGCGCCGGAGGGCTGTTTTATTCAAGTCATTACGAATGATGTGCTCGAACACTGCCGTGTCAGTCAGGCTGATGAATTTTGTGACGCCGGCTCCAATGGCAAAACGGCGCAACGTCTCCGCAGGGATGCCGCGGCGGCGGATGCCTGAGATGCTGGGCATGCGGGGATCGTCCCAGCCGGTGACGATTTTATCGTTCACCAATTGAATCAACTTGCGTTTGGAAACGATCGTGTGGCTGGGGATCAACTTTGCAAATTCGTATTGATGGGGCAGGGGGCGCGGAAGGTCCAGGCTTTCTAAAATCCAATCATAAAGCGGGCGGTGGACTTCAAATTCCAGCGTGCAGATCGAGTGCGTGATACCTTCGATGTAGTCGCTCAGGCAATGCGCGAAATCGTACATGGGATAGATGACCCATTTGGCGCCGGTGTGGTGGTGCTCAGCGTGGCGGATGCGGTAGAGCAGGGGGTCGCGCATCCAAATGTTCGGCGCTGCGACGTCGATTTTTGCGCGAAGTGAGCGTTTGCCGTCTGGAAATTCCCCGGCTTTCATTCGCGCGAACAGGTCCAGGTTTTCCTCGATGCTCCGGTCCCGATGAGGAGACGGTTTGGCGTTGCGGCGGTATTCGTCGGTTTCCTCGGGCGTTAAATCGCAAACAAACGCCTTGCCCTTTTTAATGAGCGCGGCGGCATACTCATAAATCTGGTCGAAATAATCGGAGGCATAAAATGGTTCGACCGGCAAAGGGCTGGAAGCCGGAACCGGTTCCAGATGAAAATCAGGTTTGCCATTGGACGGAGCGGCGTCGGCCGTTTTGCCTTTTTCTTTCAGGCCGAGATTTTGGTCAGCCCATCCGGAGATGAGCCAATTCACGTCTTCCCGGATGGAATCCACGTATTCCACGTCTTCCTTGGTCGGGTTGGTGTCGTCCATCCGGAGATTGCAGATGCCGCCGAATTCCCGGGCGATGCCAAAATTCAGGCAAATGCTTTTAGCATGGCCAATGTGGAGATAGCCGTTGGGTTCAGGGGGGAACCGGGTGTGGATTCGCGGATATTTGTTGCCGGCAACATGGCCGGCGACAATGTCGCGGATAAAATCCGAAGGCGCAGGGGCGGTATTTTCCAGACTCATAAATCGGAAGATTGTAACAAACGCGAACCGCGTTGTCCATGAACGCCGTGAATCAAGATTGATTGCGACGCAGCTCCCTGTCAAAATAAGTCGCGTGGCAATTCTTCCGCTACAGTCTGAAAACCCCCGAGGAAAATTTTGGTTTATCCTGCTGGCATTGGCGGCGCTGGGTGCAGCCCATCAACCAAACCAGAAACCGATCGCGCTCCCGCAAGGTTTGACCGCGGCGCCACGCCAGCTTTGCGTGGACCTGCAATGGGGGGCGGCGGCAGGATCCATGGGTTACGAGGTTCAGCGGTCGGCCACGGCGTTCGGCCCGTTTAAAACATTGCGGAATAATCTGCCGCAATTAACGCTCTATAGCGATTTTCTTGGCGAGGCAACGACAAATTTCTACCGGGTGCGGTCGATACAAACCAACAGCGAAGGCCATCTTTTGCCGTCGGATTGGTCGGAGGCGGTGGAAGGCAGTTCCCAGGCATTGAACCAGGATCAATTGCTCACGGACGTGCAACGGGCGAGTTTCGACTATTTCTACCTGTATGCGCATCCGGTATCAGGACTGGCCAGGGCATCGGCCCGCCGGGACCCTGATATTTGCGCGATTGGCGCCAGCGGCATGGGATTGTTTAACCTGGGAGTCGGAATCGAAAGAGAGTTTATCACACGACAGGAAGGCGCGGAACTCGTGTTGAAAGAGTTGAGATTTCTCTCGGAAAAAGCCGACCGTTTTCACGGGGCTTTTCCGCATTTTATCAACGGGCGAACGGGCGAAGTGATTCCCTTTAGCAGATATGATGACGGTGCGGACATCGTGGAAACGGCATTCCTGATGGAGGGTGTGCTCTTTGCGCGCGAATATTTTTCCCGGACAAATTCGGAGGAAGCGGAAATTCGAGGGCTGGCAGACAACCTGTGGCGCGGCGTGGAGTGGGATTGGTTTGTCAACCAAAGCAGTTCGGTTCCGGCAATGATCTGGCATTGGTCGCCGCGTTATGGATGGAAAAAGAATCTGTATATTTTGGGGTTCAACGAATGCCAGATTGTCTACGTGCTGGCGTTGGGTTCGCCCACGCATCCGATCAAAGCAAAATGTTATTGGAATGGCTGGGAATCGGGAGACTACGCGGCCCAAAGTACGCAATTTGGAATTCAAGTGGAACTGGGCGGATGCGGCGACATCGGGCCGCCGCTTTTTATGGCGCATTTTTCATATTTGGGTTTGGACCCGCACGAACTGGTGTTTCATGGCCGGAGTTATTTTGATCATTTCAGGGATTTCTGCCTGGTCCAGAATCGGTATGCGGACTCCCGCAGTAAATTGCATAAAGGCTACGGCACGCTTTGGGGCATCACCGCCAGCGCGGGGCCCGACGGTTATAGGGCATTTGCGCCGGGTTTGCGGGACAATGGGACGCTGGCGCCAACGGCGTCACTTTCTTCAATGCCTTATGTTCCCACTGAGAGCCAGTCGTGCCTTTTGGCAATGTATCAAAAATACGGCTCGCGACTGTGGGGGCCGTTTGGATTTTATGACGCGTTCAATTTCTCGCGCGATTGGGTATCGAAAACTTATTTATGCATCGACGAAGGGCCGATTGCTCCGATGATTGAAAATTATCGGACAGGCCTTTGCTGGAAGACGTTCATGAAAGCCCCTGAAATCGGGCCGGTAGTGAAGATGTTGAATGAGGGGGAAGATTTGCGGTATCGGAAGTCGTTAGTGGTGAAATCTCCATCGAATTAGGTGTTTTTCACTGCCGGAGTCTGCCGGCGGGCGAGGGAACAGATTCTGACTACTTCGCGCCCGTTCCGCGCAGGACGGCGGGGATGGTGAGCAACAAAATCTTCACGTCGAGCCAGAGGGACCAGTTGTCGATGTACTCGAGGTCCAGACGGACCCATTCTTTAAAATCGAAAATTTGATTGCGACCGCCAATTTGCCAGAGGCACGTCAGTCCGGGTTTGACGCTTAAGCGCCGGCGATGGGCGAGATCGCTGAAGCGCCTGACTTCATCCACCGGGAGGGGGCGCGGGCCGACCAGGCTCATGTCGCCGCGCAGGACGTTCCAGAGTTGCGGCAATTCATCGAGGCTGTACTTTCGAAGAAATCTTCCCACAGGCGTGACGCGGGGATCATTTGTGAGCTTGAAAACGGGGCCGCTCATTTCATTCATGGCTTCCAGTTCATGCTTATATTGCTCGGCGTTGGTCACCATCGTGCGAAATTTATACAGCGTGAACGGGCGGCCGTTTTGGCCGGAACGTTGCTGCTTGAAAAATAGGGGGCCGCGCGAAGAGAACTTGATGGCAATGGCGACGACGGGGAATATGAATATGGTAAAGAAAGTCAGCAGAATAAATGAACCCACGAAATCCAGGAACATCTTGGCGATGCTATGCCAGGAAGACTCGGGAGTGGTGCGGAAAATCAGCAGCGGCCGGCCCAGCAATTCATCGATGCTGGTTCGGGAAATCTGCGTGGCGAAGAAATCGGCCATGAGCCAGACCTCAACGCCCTCGAGTTCACAGGCTTTGATGACGTTTTCGATTTGTTCGAAATAAGTATGACGCGCTCTCAAAATGACTCCATAGGCCGAATGCTCGTGCAACAATTGGATCAATTCCTGCGCGCCCATTTGGTTCATGTTCAGTTCGGCGACGATTTCGACCCCTTTGTCGCCCAGGGCCTCCAGTTCGTGCCGTGTCTTGATTATTTCCTTGTCGGTTCCGGCGATGATGAAACGCCGGCGGTACTGCGACTGGGCCACATTACTTTTAAGAAAGAGCCGGACCAGTTCTTCCTTTAAAAATACGCCACAGAAGGAGATGCAACCAAACACAATCACGATGATGCGCGCCACCTGCAGGTGAAAAACGTAGGCGACAACAATCAATCCCAGCGTGGCGACGATGCAGCCTCTCAGTAAGGGCCAATAGACCGTCGACCGCGGCGCCAGCGGCGGACACTTATAAAATCCCTGCCACTCCAAAATCAGGGGTGCTCCGGGAAAAAGCACAAAAAACAGCTTTGCAAAATCATTAAACGGAGTGGAGTTTGTCAGGCCAAAGGCCTCGATTATCCGCGGGTCCGCCCGCAAAAGGTAGGCGATGAGAAAACTGACGGAAAAAATGCAGGCGTCCGCAATCTGCTGCAGTTGCGTTCGGATTTGTTGGTCGCGTCGAAGCATTTCTTAGTTGCGGGGCAGCGGCAGCTGAAATTTCGGGACTTGGGCCTGGATGAGGCGCTTGACTTCACCGAACGCCCCGTCCTGTTGTCCCGGCCCACAAACGGTAAAATACGAAATATACGCCCATCGTTGCAAGCCGCCGGTGCGGAATAAATTAAGCGTTAAGTGCTCGAGCATTTTGTCGTGGTCGGGAGTTTCATCATTTTTGGCCACGTACCAAAAAACATAAATGGCGAAGGCAGTTGTTTTAGTGCCGTCGGGCTGCTGGATGGAGGTGCTCAGATTCCATCTCGCAACTTGCAATTGATAATTCGGATTATCATCGATCGGAAGGGTCACAATTTCTTTTTTGTCAATGTTCCAGCCCTGCCCGGGCAGGCAGTATTCCGGCCGATGGATGCTGGTGCGGTCAGCGCCCATTAAAATGGCGGTCGATTGAATTCGCAGGCCGTCAGGGTCATAATACAGGCGCTCTGCGTAGCTGGTGTCCGGGGGGAAGTAATCGATCGCTATTTGCGGCTCGGGGACATTTGTGGACGTGAAGTCTGAAACCCGGGCAGGCAAATCGATATTCATTCGGACGTCGCCGGGAATGGCTGTGGCTTTGATGCCTGGAGCGCCAAGTTTTTGGTTCGCGCGCAACCACGTCAATGCGGCGGCGGTCCCTGCCATCAGTACCACCGCCACGGCGAGAAATGTCCATTTCGAATTTTTCATGTGGGTTCTGATTCGGGACTGGCCCCATGAGGATTCGTCGGCGTGTCTTTGAGCGGACGATCGAAGCGTTCGGAGACGAGCCCTGTTTCGCCCGCTCGTTTTTCCTGTTTTTCGAGCCATTGTCCGACGAGCATAAACCCAATAAATGCCGGAACGTAAGGCAGGATGCTGGTGAACCAATCGTCATGGACCCAATCGCCAACTGTTTGACCCCCTATTTCCGCGGCGACAATAACCATTAATAGGCGCAGCATGTTGGCCAAGACCGCAAACGGGCAAGCCAGCGCGATGAGAAATAGTCGTTTCCACGGGGATCGAAAGGTAAAAAACGCGTAGACGGTTGCCAGCAGGAATATCGCGACCAGGCTTCGAATGCCGCTACAGGCCGCCACAACGTCGTATCGAAAGGTGCCGGAGGGGTCAATCAAGCTGGTGCCGACGCGGATGACACCTATGCCAAAAATGTGAGAAACGCCCTCAACAAGCCAGGTCACGAGGAGCCGCAATGGAAAGGTGATGAATGTAGAGTGGGTTCCCAGCGGTATCGAAAATGCAAAAAGAAAGAATGGAAACAAGCTCTTGAACAGCCATTCCGTCCCCCAGGCCAGCCCCATCAATCCATAAATTCCGACAAACAGGGCAACGATCGATACCTGCGGCACCTGGATGCTGTATCCGAGGATTTGCAAGACCATCCCGAAGATTAAAATCGCCAGGCCCGGTCCCCAAAATCGCATCCGGGAATTCAGCAATTCATGGCGTTTCCACCAAAAAAGTCCGATGACTAGAAACGGAATTATATTACCGTGCTTGTCGTCCTGCGCCGAGGCGGAGCCGTTGTACGCGTGATACATCCATAGGAAAAGGGATGGAGTGTGGACATAGCCCAAAATGGAATTGCCCAGAAATTGGAACAGTGCCAGCCATGCTGCCAACAGGACGAAGAAAAAGGTCTTGTTCGGCAATCGTTGCCAGCAATCGGTCGTGTCCTGCCAGAAGTCGTTGACGTTTTTTATGGGTTGAGGTCCGTTCATTGACGCCTGTCCACCCTTAGACTGCCAAAATGGGGAAAAGACTCAATAAAAAAGTGATTTAGCGGTAACAGGTTAAGGTCCTAAAGTCCGCCACGGAATTGCTGGATTGACTCGAATTTGCTGTGAGACTGGATTTACAGGCTTGCGGACAGAATCCACATTCGACAATTTGGACGACACGACCCGTGCGCAGCATATCTTGCTGAGATTTCTGGATTTTGGGATTTATGCCGGAAAAATCAGAAAAACGGACTGCGTTTACGTTCAGCACGGCAAAAAAACATGATGACCCTGAATACGGCCGCAGAGCCGGTCTGCGCAATCACCGCTTAAGAAAACGCATGGCTGCACGAGAACAAAGATTTGGTTTTTGAGTCATGTCCACATTGGTGAAGTTTTGGATTTTGCTGTCCGCTTTCGCCGTTGGCGCCGGTTGGCTATTGTCGGCCGTCCATGAACTTAACCGTTCCGGATATGCGGTGGCATCTGCGTTGGCAGGCGTTTTCTTCGCAGTTTTTTTCATGGAGCGGAAAGATCGTCCGCGAATTGACTGGCATCGACTGATTTCAAAAGCATGTGGCCGATTTAGACGTCCAGCGCCTTGCCTGTTTCTTGTGTTAGCGTGCTTGTCCCTTGCCGCGGGATTTCTTTATGCCCCGGCGGACGGAGATTCCAATGCCTATCGGATTCCGCGCGTGTTGCACTGGCTGGGGGCGGCCCGATGGCATTGGATTTCGACCCTGGACGTCCGCATGAACATTAGCGGTTGCGGATTTGAATGGCTTTCAGTTCCGATAGTATTATTCACTGATTCGTTCCGGTTTATTTTTTTAATTAACTGGATTTCGTTTTTATTTCTGCCGGGTTTGATTTTTTCGGTCTTTGTCCGGTTGCAGGTGCCGCCCCGTACAACCTGGTGGTGGATGTGGCTGCTGGCTTCAGGTTGGTGTTACGCCATGCAGGCGTCTTCAATTATCAACGACAGCTTTGCGGTCGTCTATGCGCTGGCCTCGGTCGATTTCGCGCTACGGGCGCGTGAGAGCAAAAAGATCACCGATGTCTGGTTCTCGTTGATTGCCGCGGCGTTGGTGATCGGAGCGAAGCAGACAATCATCCCTCTGGTGCTGATTTGCGGTGTCGCCCTTTTTCCATGCTTGAACCTGCTGCGCTCCCGTCTGCTGGGAACCACAACGATTTTGATCGGGCTGCTGCTCGTCTCCTCAATGCCGTTGTTTTATTTCAACAAGCAGCACACGGGCACGTGGTTGGGCGTGCCCCCTAACACCGGCGCGCAAGCCATGTTTTGGGCGCGGTGTGAACCGGATTCGCCGATCTGGGGCATTGTCGGGAACGCCTTTTGCATTCCGGCCCAAAACCTTGTCCCGCCCATTTTCCCATGGGCTGGACAATGGAACGAAATGATGAAGCATTTTTTGCGGACGCCCTTCGGCTCTCATTTTGTTTCCTTCGAGGATTTTGGCCTGCTGGGGCGGGCCGTCACTGCGGGAAACGCCGGGCTGGGTTTGGCAATTTGCCTGCTGGCTTTGATTTCGGTTGTGGCAGCGCGCCACTTTGAAGGCTTTGCCGCCACGGCGAAAAGGGATTCACTTGTTGCGTTGGACGCCATTTTTCGCTTTGCTCGTATTCATGGCGAAAGTGGGCTCGCATTCCAATGCGCGGCAATTGGCGCCATATTATGTATTCTTTTTTCCAGCGCTGTTGGTTGCCTGCGGCCAATCCCGGCTGACACGCCGGCGCTGGTGGCAGATGCTCGGACTGGCCGCCATGTTGTCCAGCGTGGTTTTGTTGTGCATCGCGCGGGAACACCCGATGTTTCCCGCGGAAACCATCGTGGCATTGCTGAAAAAGGCATCAATTGGAAGAACTGTAGTCGCGAAAGTTGATAAATCATTTTATTATTGGGATTCAACCCGAATGGTTCTGGCGAACCCGCTTAAGGAGAAAATTCCGACGAATGAACAGGTTGTGGGTTACGCCACAATCTTTGGATATTGCGAGCCGGGATTGTGGCTGCCATTGGGAAGCCGCACCGTCAAGCGGATTCTGCCGGATATGACGCCTGATGAACTCAGAGTGGAAAGAATTCATTACATTGTCATGGGCGACGAATTTTTTGACGTGGCGAAGGAAAGAAACATCGACGAGTGGCTGAATGATTATCATGGACAGGTGATTGATCAAACAAACTATTATTACGGTCCCACCGGGCCGATTCGCGCGTTGTATCTTGTTCGTCTGCCCTAGCCGTTTTGTGAGAAGCGTTGCGCCTTCCGTGGGGAAAGTTTGATCCGGTGCGGGTTGATGGAAAAATATTGCCGCTCAAAATGTTATGGTTTAACCGTCGAATTAATCCTAGAAAGCCGCCGGTCGCGCGATTAATCTATGGAAACAGGATTTATGCGGAGAATATTTTTAGCTTTTGGAATTCTGATGCTCCTGGTTCAGGGCTGCGCGTCGGGACGGGCGCCAAAGCATGGAACGCAATCGTCCGCGGTATGGGTCCCCAGGAAAAATTACGCGTTGGTCCGGGTCTATTATGCGACGGATCGAAACCGCACTTCAAACGACGCGCCGGCGAGGATGTTTGGCTGCGACTATGGCGACCTTAGTTACGGCACTTGTCTTGTTGGCATTCCCCGCGATCACCGTATGGGTGAACTCGAATCTCCTTCCATTTGGCGGATTCAGTTGAACCCCGATCCGAATAAAGATGTCGTTTTATTGCAAATCATTCCACAGGACCGGACGAATTTTCTTGATGCGGTAAATTCAGAAATTGACAAGTCGCCCGGAAAGCGAGCTTTTGTCTTTATCCATGGATTCAATATCACCTTTGAAGAAGCTGCCCGCAGGACGGCGCAGCTTTCCTACGACCTCGGTTTCGAGGGTGCGCCGGTATTTTACAGCTGGCCTTCGCATGGCAATGTTTTCGCATACACGAAGGACGAGCAAAGCATCGAGTATTCAGAACGGCACCTCGAAGAATTTTTGAATGATTTTGCAGTAAATTCAGACGCGACCAATATTTACGTCATCGCGCACAGTATGGGATGCCATGCGCTCGCTGTTGCTTTTGCGTCTTTAGCGGCGGAACACCCCGCTGCCGCGAAACGATTCAAAGAAATCATCATGGCGGCGCCGGACATTGATTCAGTAGTTTTTAAGACGCAAATTGCGCCCCAAATCATTTCCACGAATTCGCCTTTTGTCACGGTTTACGCTTCGTCAAACGATCGGGCGCTCGCGATTTCCAGGTCGCTTTACAACGGGCATCAGCGTCTTGGCGAAAGTCTGCCGGCTCCCACTGTGATTCCCGGGATGGATACAATTGATGCAACAGCGGTCGATACCAGCTTTATCGGCCATTCTTACGTGGGCGATGACCGTTCCGTCATTTCCGACCTTTACTATTTGTTGGAAACCGGAGAATCGCTGGAGCAATTCCGCAGGGCTGGACTGGTCCGGGTCGGGACTGACCCGGACGAGTATTGGAAAATCAGGCGCTGAAGTCGGTTTTTGATTTCGTGAATTTATATTTGAAACCTTCGGGATCCATCAATCGTTTTGACAACGATACGAAATCTAAATAGTGTAGATTCTTCTAAAATGTCTGTCCGGCCTTTTGTCCAGTTCTGGCTTTGGATTTCCGCTTTCGCCACGATCGCGGGTTGGATTTTGTCGGCCCTTGGGGAATTGAATCAGTTCGGTTATACGGTGGCCTTTGCCTTGTTTGGAGGTTTTGTTATCGCACAGCGGCGCAGCCTGGGCTTTTCGAAGGAAAAGTTATGGCTGGCAGCGGAAAAGGCGCTCCGCCGTTTTCGGCGTCCATTGCCGTTCTGCTTTTTTGCCCTGGCCATTTTGGTGTTTATCGGCGGGGCGATGCATCCGCCCGATAATTACACCGGGCTCACCTATCGCGCCGGCCGGGTCTTGCAGTGGCTTTCGCACGGGCATTGGTTTTGGATACATACGACTGATTATCGGATGAACGATCGCGCCTGCGGCATGGAATGGCTC
>DASXFM010000366.1:0-4923 GCA_036489615.1 Verrucomicrobiia bacterium
GCCACGTATCAATCCAACCGCGAAGGCGCCCACGGTGTGTTAAAGGATGCGAAATTGGACGTCGACCTGACCGCGACCATCAGCGAACTCGAATCCGACATGCTCAAAGCTGCCGAGGATTTGCAATTTGAAAAAGCCGCCCTGTTGCGCGACCAAATCAAGGAACTCAAGCGCATGCTCAATGGCGAAAAAGCGGAGGAAGCGGCTCCGGAAGCCAGAGGCAGTTATCGCAGGCAGAAACGGGCGAGGAGATAATAAATAAAGATTTTTCGACGCATCATGCGCCGGGAAAAAGGCTAAACCAAATCACGGTATCGCAATTCGGAATTCACTCGGTTTTATTTCAGCGACGGCCACGACGATATCTTCGCCCTTCGTCGTCGAAAATTTCAGCCAATCACCGGAAAGATGTTCGGAACCGATTCCGTTTCGGTAAACGATGACCGTTTCTTTTGGCCACGGATTTTTTAAAACGCAATCGCCCCCTGCCTGCGAGCGGATTTCAACGAACGGAATTTTCCCGTGAACATGCGCGGAGCTGACTAAAAATGCCCCGTGCGCGAGCAGTTGGAAGGCTGCATCCCAGTCGTCCGGCCACTGATTGAAGATGGAGATCGTTGTCTCAAGAGAATTCGTCCCGTTCGAAAGCATGGTTTCGTGAATCCCCGAAGCGAGTCCGCCGAGATGCTCGGCGTCAATCGCCCCCGGGCCTTCGCGCAGCCGCAGGCGGTTCCGAAATATTTGCGCGCCGCCGCCGCCAGTCGGGTCAATGAAACCGCCGGTCCGGTTAAATTCGAGGAATCGGCGTTTCATTTCTGCCTGAGGACCAATCGGTTCCACATTGTCCTCGCCGGCGACAAACGCGCCGTACGGGCGGTCATGCCCACGAAAATGGCGGAAACGATTCGTTGAATTATATCCATCGGCGAGATGACTGTGCTGATCGCCGCGCATTTCCGCTTCCGGCGCAAGGTTTTCGACGATGTCCTGCCATTTCGAACGCAAATCGGCATCCACGCCGAGAATTTTGGAGGCATGAATCGCCAGCGGAAAAATCATTTGCATCGCGTCGATTTCATTCGGCGTGTCGGAAGAGTTCCAGTCGCTTTCATTGTTATTGACGTGATCGATGTGGTATCGGCCGTCGCTCTCCTTTTTGAAATTTGGAAAATTCCGATAAAATTCCGCCGCGCCTTTGATGATGGGATACGCGCGGTTGCGCAGCCAATTTGTATCCATCGTAAATTGGAAGCGCTGCCAGTAGAGATCCCCGATTTTTGCGGCATCCGCCAGAATGTGGGTTGTATGGCCAAATATGCCGTCTGACGTGCCGCCGCCGTCATCGGGCGAACGCGCGCCACCTTTTGTCGGAACGATATAATGGCCGTGGTCCCAATGGCCGTCCGCCAGGAAATTCCAGCGGGAGTTATGGCGATTTTTTGTCTCCGCCCAAAATTGAAAATTCGTCGAACGTCC
This sequence comes from Verrucomicrobiia bacterium, assembly GCA_036489615.1. Classification (GTDB taxonomy): domain Bacteria; phylum Verrucomicrobiota; class Verrucomicrobiia; order Limisphaerales; family UBA11358; genus UBA11358. Next base: position 1,477 of record DASXFM010000366.1, read on the forward strand.
CGAATAGGGCTTCCGGCATAGCATCAAATCCTGAAGCTCGGCGGCGAGGTCGTCCGGTAATTTCTCGGGTCCGTTGAAAAAGGTCGTTTCCGGAATCCAAATACCCTGCGAACCCCATTGTTGCTTGGCGGCCAATGCGCAGGCGTCCAACATTCCGGAATATATCTTGAAGAGCGGCTCCATGAGGTCCAGGCGGTTCGCCGGCATCAAGTTGGAGTAATAGGCGCTCATGTTGGCCCACCAATATTGCGAACCCCAGCGGCTCATGTCGCCAGTGGTGCGCCAAAGCATTCCGCCGAAACGCGGCGGATAATCTCCGCGCGAACTGGCGCCCATCAGGTAAATGAAATAGGTGTAATTGGCTTCCACAAAATCCGCCTGTCCGCTGTTACTGTGCATGTAGACAAAGCCTTTGCGCCAAAAATCATGCCACCAGGCGGTGGTTTCATTTTGCAACCCGGAGAATCTTTTGGATTCGGCGCTCTGCAATTCTTCCGCGGCGAGCGCGGCCGCATCTTCGCGGGGGTCGAAACTTGCGGCGCTGGATATCAAGATGGTAAATGTGCCTCTGCCCGGCGCGGCGGAAAGTTGGACTGTCGAGCCGTTCAAATAAATCGCCTTCGATTTTCTGCCGATGATGCTGACGCCCACTGCCGACGTATCGTAAAATGTGTTCTCATGAAATTCCTGTGTCAAAAATATCCGACCGTCGCGAATGTCGAGCGTGGAGAGCGCCGTTTGTTCGGCCGTTTGAAACAGATCGGCATGATTCGTGGCCAGTTGGTAATTGTGTCCGGTAACGCGTTGAATTTGGTAGCGCAGCATCTCCAAATCTATGTCGATGGGCTCTGGCCTTTTCCGCCGGTCATCAATTTCCACTGCCATCACATCGTGTTGAGGCCAGGCCAGGACGCGTGCCGTCACGCCGTTGCCTTCCGCAGTCATGAGCGCATCGTAAATGGAAAGATGCTGATGAAATTTCTTTCCGGCGAAGACATCGTCACCCGCGCTGGTCAAATTGATATCCAGAAAACCGCACCCGGCGGCGTAATCGCTGTCGGCTTGCGGAAAGCTGACCGTGGAACTGTCTTCCCCAAAAACGTCACACCGATTGATTTGAAAATGGAGGGCCGCCGGCGTTGTCCAAACGAGACTTCCCATGCGACCGTTACCCACGGGCATGCCTTCCTCGCTTCGCGCAGCCGGGTTGATGTAATCCAAATCGCCTTGGGAAACCATGGAACGGTAATCGACCGTCATCATTTCGTTCGAAGCAAAAACAGAGGATTCCCGGAACAAAACGATTCCAAAAAAGAAGAGGGCAAATTTGATGATTCGATCAGGGGCCATGCCAAAGCCTGTCGTTTGCGTTTGGGTTAGTCAACATTGCCGGTGGTCACTGTTTATGGCGAATGGCAAGAATGCCCGGGGATGGGGCCAACCGAATCCGACATGCTCAAGGCTGCCGAAGATTTGCAGTTCGAAAAAGCCGCCCTGTTGCGCGACCAAATCAAAGAACTCAAAAGCATGCTCAATGGAGAAAAGACAGAGGAAGCAGCGCCGGAGGCGAGAGGCAGCTATCAGAGGCAGAAACGGGCGAGGAGATGAGAAGGGGTGGCGACCGCTCGTCGCCAGACAGCGTCGCGTGGGGACGAGCCGTCCCCACCCCGTATTCATATATTGAAGTGGGAAAACGTGTTACATTGTTACATCGTTGAATATAAACGACTTATTGTGTTACAGGCCGTGTTACACTATCGCAAGCCGCGTTACATCGTTTATTACCAATGATTTGCGGTGTTACGTTATCGTTATCCTTGATTTGATGGACCGTTTTGCGGCGAATGCAAGCGTTATTCGCCGCATTTTCTGCGTTGAATAATCTTTGCATTCGCCGCAAATTAAGCGGAGAATGCAGGTGTGACCTATATTCACCAGCGTTCAGACTGGCCAAATCTGAAGTGGGATAGTGCCAAACTGTTGCCGTTGCTGGCCGACGTGCGACATCGGCAAGGGCGTCTGCTTGGGCGGATGGGGGCACTTGGCTTTCCATTGCGAGTGGAGGCCAATCTAATCACGCTGACTTCCGATATCGTCAAATCCAGTGCCATTGAAGGTTCGTATTTGGACGCCGGACAGGTGCGATCTTCCATTGCCCGGCGGCTGGGTTTCGATATTGGCGGTGAAATAAAGGCCAGTCGCGACGTGGAAGGCGTAGTCGAGATGATGCTGGATGCTACTCAAAAGTTTTCCGAACCGCTCACCAGGGAACGATTGTTTGCCTGGCACGCTTCATTGTTTCCGACGGGGCGCAGCGGTATGAGGAAAATGACAGTGGGAGCATGGCGCCCGGCAGACATTGGCGCGATGCAGGTGGTGTCTGGCCCGATCGGACGCGAACGGGTCCATTTTGAAGCGCCGGCGACAGCCCGGCTTGAGCATGAGGTCTCAGTCTTCCTTGATTGGTTTGAAGCGTCGAAGGAAATTGATCCGGTGCTGAAAGCAGGCGTTGCTCATTTTTGGTTTGTGACGATCCATCCGTTTGAGGACGGCAATGGGCGAATCAGTCGGGCGATCGCGGACATGGCGCTGGCATGGGCCGAAGGCATGGCGGAACGGTTTTACAGCATGTCCACACAGATTGAAGCCGAGAAAAAGGATTATTATTTGCAACTGGAGCAAAGCCAAAAAGGCGAGGTGAACATTACGTCCTGGCTCGATTGGTTTCTGGGATGTCTTGGTCGTGCCATCGCCGGAGCGGAAGTCGGGCTGGCCGGCGTTTTGCGAAAGGCAAAAGTTTGGGAACAAATCAACAGCCAGTTGCCGGTCAATGAACGGCAGCGCGACATCATCAACCGGTTGCTGGATGGTTTTGAAGGCAAGCTCTCGACCTCAAAATACGCCAGGCTCGCCAAATGCTCCGCGGACACGGCATTGAGAGACATCAAAATCCTGGTTGATCGCGGAATCCTCATCCAAGAGGAGGGCGGCGGCCGCAATACGAGCTACCGATTGGCTGAGGCGAAGGATTGATCTTAAATTGGGAAAAGGCGGAGGAAGCGGCGCGCGGAGGCACGGGGCAATTATCGGAGGCAGAGACGGGGCGAGGAGATGAGAGTGCACAGATAGTGTTTGAACGATGCTGCGCTAAGGTCCGTAGGACCGCAATCTATGTAGTACGCTGACATCGAACCACGCCGGGTCAACGTCCAAAACGGATTCTCTACCCTGAAAGCGTGGAATCCAGATCCTTCGCCTCATGCAAATTTCGCCAATGGGCAAGAGGCTCGTTTACACCGCCTCCCTGACCTATTGATAATCGTATAATATAGTGACATTTTCACCATAATTCCGCTTGTTTCCAGAAGGCTGCGATCAGGGTTTTGCGTTTACGCATTCGGCTCAATGCCTTGCGCGCCTGGGTGCTTAGCTGAAAGTAGTCCTTCG
>DASXFM010000232.1:0-9409 GCA_036489615.1 Verrucomicrobiia bacterium
TTTTCTTTACCTGTCCCGCCCATGATTTTCACTGCGGCCTCCGGGGATATACCAAAGACGCCTTTGAAGCGCTGGATCTCCAAACCACGGGAATGGAATTTGCCTCCGAGATGGTGATTAAGGCCACGCTCAGAAAGCAAAAGATCACCGAAGTACCGGTGACTTTGAACAAGGACGGGCGCTCCCGTCCGCCGCATTTGAAACCCTGGCGCGATGGCTGGAGGCACTTGCGTTTCATGCTTTTGTTTTCGCCACGCTGGCTGTTTCTGGTCCCTGGTTTCGCGCTCTTTATCATCGGAACCTGTATGTCCGTTGCGTTGTCCACGTGCGATATTCAAATTGGGACGGTCACGTTTAATGTCGGCACTCTGGCAATGAGTTGTATGACCGCAATCGTCGGTTTCCAACTGGTTGCATTTGCATTTTTCACAAAGGTATTTGCGATCGCGGAAGGGCTTCTGCCCGATGACCCAAAACTGACCCGCGTGCTGAAAATCTTCACGTTGGAGAAAGGCATCGTCCTCAGCCTGGCGGTTTTTCTTATTGGCATTGCGTTGCTGGCGCGGGCCATGTGGCTTTGGGGCAATGTGCATTTTGGCCAGCTGCCGTCCATGGAGGATAATCTCAGACGCCTGATACCTGCGGCAGCGCTCGTAGTCATTGGAATCCAGGGAATATTTTCCAGCTTTTTCATGAGCGCCCTCGGATTGAAGACAAAAGCGCGCAAGCCTCCGGCGGTTTAAGACCTTAAAATATTGAAACGTTGAAACGGCAACGTCATGCCGATGGCAGGGATTGTTGGACGAATGAGAAACGCTCGGACGATTTAAGCGCGAATAAGTCAGAAACTCATGGCTTCATTTCCTGCTTTAACTGGTTGGCATCGAATGCGCGGCAATTGAGGCGTAATCTGCTGTTGGCCGAGAAATCCGGCGCCGGGTTTTGATACATCAAACTCACAAGGCTGTCGCTTCGGAAATTCAGCTTCAGCCCGCCAAGTTCGGCCGACCTGAGCGCCAGCCACACGGCGCGCCAGGGCAATGGAATAAATGTCGGATTCCTGCCCTCGGGCCGGGCAATCTCACGAATCAACTCCTTGAACTGCCAGGGCTGTTCATGCGCTGCTGTCACGACGCAAGGCGCTGTCTCCATGCCGCCCGAAGCGAATTTTTCGATAAACGCGCTCAAGTCCTCGTGGTGGATAAGATATTGAATTTGCGAACCGCCGCCAATCATCGGGACAATCGCGGATTTCCGGATCTTCCCCGCCAGTTTTCCGAACATCCCGCCGGCAACTCCACCATAAACCAGCCCGGGCCGGACCACGAGCGCGCCGGCGGCGATGGCCATTTTTTCAATCTCCAGCTTCGCGCGGCCATAGAGCGAACGGCATCCGTCATACGCGCTGATACTTGAAATGAAGATAATTTTGGGCACGTTCGCCGCGCGCGCCGCCTGGAACAATTTGCGCGATCCCTCGACATTCACCGCCGCGATTTCGTCCCATTGCAAGGGTGCGAAATCATAGGCGCAATGCACAAACGCGCTCACTCCGGAAAGCAGATCCAGGGAAATGTCGTCGCCCAATTGAAATTGAAACGAACGCGTGCCGGGTTTCGGACGACGTGTCAATTCAAAGATGTCCCAATCACTGGAGACAAAGAAATTCTTCAGGCATCCACCCACGTAACCGTTGCCTCCTGTTATGGCGCAAATATTTTTCATTTGGAATGAATCGCCGAACCGCCCGACGCAAGCCATTAAACAATAAGAGAATGAGGAAATGAAGAAGAATCGACGGCGCAATCCAATCGCGCCGGAAGCATGCGAACAATTAGGGCCCCTGGCTGGACACGCGGGGTCTATCCGCCAATTAGCGGATAGATGCGATGTTCCTACACCAAACCGATAGGTATTTGTTCAGCGCCACTTCGATATACCCATAGTCCGCGCATTCAAGAAAAGTGAACGCAGATACGAGCGTCAGTGACTTAGACAGGACGCGTGGTTTTCCAGCCAGTCATAATCTGTGAGCCACCTGGAAGGTACCGAAACGGATCCCCATTTTATTGGCGGTTCAGGAGACTGAGGAGCAGTGCAACTCCAACCTGGCTGGGAGGTCGTCTCACCCACCCATCGGTGGACATCAACGTGACCGTCCGCAAACCCAACTGTCGCGGCATTGTTATGGTAATCTGTCGGCCAATTGGCGATAGTATTATCGCCCATTTGCGTCTCAAATGAGCCATCGTCGATACTTTCGCCGCGCTCTTCCATAAAGACAAAGAGATCCGAGGGGCCAATGCCGGCCGTAATCTGAGTCGTTTTCTTGAACTCTTTATAAGCCGGCTCATTCGGCGGAGCCGAAATATAGCCAACCCAGCAATTCATCGAAACAGACCGAACTTGATTATATATTCGGCCAGAGCCGCCCGATAACGACCCGTACACTTTAACAATGCAGGCCGGGCATATGAAGATTTGCCTGTTTTTTATATAATCACCCATGGAAGCGTAATTTGGATCCACTAACAGATCGTCGTTTGTGTTATCCGCTTCTCCATTTGGAATTGTTCCGTTTCCAGACGTCCCGGAAGGGTCCATCCAGCCCGAAATCCAATTCGTCGGATAAGTAAGCATTGCGCTGGGTGAGAATCTGCCACGATACATTGTCCAACCCTGCTCACCTCCCGCTGCTCCCCAGGCGTTGCCGGCACATCCGTCGTTATTATCGCTGGCATACATCACCCATGCCGTCGCGAGTTGTTTTTGATGGTCAATACATGCGGCCGTTTCGCCACGGAGTTGGGCCTGGTGCAGAACGGGCAGGAGAACCGACGCCAGGATCGCAATAATGGCAATCACGACGAGCAATTCAATCAGGGTAAATGCTTTCCGCCGCTGCTTCAGGCGCGGCGGAAAGTTCAAACCTGATACCTCTTTCTCAGAATTTAACGGTTGCTTCACAATTTTAGTATGTCTAATTTTTTCGTTGTTCAATTTCTTCTACCGGTAAATCAAACGGTAGAAAACGGTGCCATTGGTCGCATTAAGCGGGAAAACCATTGTGTCTGTTGAGGTAGACCCGGTGACATTGGCCCAGTTTGTACTTATTCCCACTGAAACCTTATTGGTCTGTGCCTGCAGTTGCCAACCAATGTGATCGGAGGGCCAACTCAATCTCAATTGGTTATTGGAGACTGAGAACACAATATTCGTCGGATTGGAATTGACGAGCGTGCCGGTGAGCCCCAATTGAAAGTGCGCGGCCACTTGAGACGCGCTCAAGGCGTAATTATAAAGCGCCACATCAGCGATCGTCCCCAGAAATTGTTCGCTGGGCTGCGCCGCCGGACCGGGCCGCTGGCCGATCATCAGTGGCGTTAAGCGCGTCCGCAAACCGCTTCCAGGAGGGATGTCATTGCCGCTGGTACCCGCCAAAGCGCCGTCCACATAGATCAGGACGTTACTGCTCGCTTCATCGCACACACCGACGAGGTGATGCCAATTTCCATCCGGGAGGAGGCCGGAAGCTGCGTTATGAATGTTATTGCCCGCATCGCGCAGAGACAAGCGGTAGGAGTTTGCGGGGGCGCCACCGGTATCGAGGGTGAACTGCTCATTGCCCCACGTGCCAATGGAGACGATGCCTGAATTGGTCTGCTCGCTCGAAGGACCGTTGACCCAGGCTTCGACGGAGAATTCCGCGTTACTGCCATTTGGCGCCGTGAAGTCCAGGTTGGCGACTCCATTTGCGGTATTATCGTTCTCGGTCATCGCGCTGTTGGCTGTTGCGAACGTTCCAAATTCCGCCGCCGTTGATGGATCCAATGTCGGGTTGTAACCGGACACGCCCAAAATAACATTTGTGTAGTCGCCGTCATGGCCCCCGACGTAGTCGTTGGCAGGCACATCGAGATTCCCGTCATTCAAACCGTTGTCGGCTTCATTCAACTGCCAGAATGCAATCGGATGGTCACCCAATACGGCATGAGGATAAGCATTCGTCGGTGGCACCAGGCCAATTAAGGTCACTGGTCCGGCGGTAATCGCGGTATAGCCGTTGTAGTCGTTGCTGACGACGCAACTGACCGAGCTGCTGCCCGAAGGCACAATGAAGCCAACGTTGGAATTAGTCGCGCCGGCAACTGCTGTGCCGTTGGTTATCCACTGATAATAGATTGGAACTGAGCCACTGGCCGAAACAGAATAGGTCGCCGTTTGTCCCGCATAGAGAGAACGGGAAGACGGAACCAAAGGATTTACCGTCAGTCCGCTCACCACACTCACAGCAACCGTCTGGGAGTTGGTTGTTCCATACGGATTGTTGACCGTAAGATAATAGTTGTCGTTCGCCTGGATATTACTGATAACCAGCGTTGCGTTTGTCTGTCCCGGTATATAGTGACCAGCATTGAAGTCGAACCATTCATAGGACAACGGCGATGACCCGGAGGCGGCCGCAGCCACAGTCAAAATGCCGCCCTGGTCCGCATTGGTGTTGGAGACCGGCTGTTGAGTGATAGACGGCGGCCATTCATATTCATTGACTACCTGGTTTGCCGTCATGGCAAATGGATAGACCGCCACGTCGTTGATGTACCCGAGGAACTGCTGGTCATTGGCGGTGCCGGCGGCCGTCGACCGACTGCCAATTCTCATCACTGTGCCCAGGGCATTAGTGAGGCCGCCAGCAACAGGTATCGTTGAACTGCCCGCAAGCGCGCCATTGATGTAAAGAAACGTCTGGCCATTGGCTTCATCACAGACCCCAACGAGATGATACCACTGGTTCAACGCGCTGGAGTTGGTCAAGCCCCAGGACGCAGCGGCATCGATTTCCGCGCCGTTGACGGGACGGCATTCAAACCGAAAGGCTTTGCCGGCGCCTCCACCACCGCAGTCCAAATCAAATTGCTCCTGAAAATAATAGCCTTTGGCCGCGATGCAGGGTGTATTTACGGTCGGTGTAAATGTGGGAAAAACCCAGGCCTCAACTGTGAACTCGGCGTTGGATCCGACTGGTTCAGAAAAGTCCACGTTCTGAATGCCGCCGACCATGCTATCGGGATTGGCAAAGGCGCTAAAATAGCACGATGTATCGGAAGGGTCTTGTGTGGGATTGTAGCCCGGCTGTCCGAGATAAGCGTTTGTGTAGAGACCGTCATTGCCGCCGGCATAATCATGGCACACAACTCCCGAATCGCCGCTATCGTCATCGGGGCCTTCATTTAATCGCCAGTAGCCCGAGGGATGGAGCGCGAGTGCCATCTGTGGGTACAGCGGAAGGCCGTTGGTGGAAAGACGATTCCAGGTCCAGGAGTTCGTCGCGGTATTGAAAACGTTGGACACCACGCAAAACACATTGGTGCCCCAAACACCGTTCCAGGTATAGCTGTTGCTATTGTCACCAACAACGATCGTGCCGTTGGTGAACCAATGGTAGAAAATTGGCGAGGCGCCGGCTGCTGCCACAGAAAAAGTCGGGCTAACCCCGGCATACAAGGCAAAGATGTTTGTATATGGGGTTGGGGCCGCGTTTGTAATCACAACACTTGAATTGACAGTCAGAGTCACGATTGAGCTGGTGGCGTAACCAAAATTATTAGTCACAATGACATAGTAATAGCCGGCGTCTGAAATTGCTGCGCTGCTATCGGCCAGCGAGGCAGTAGCCGTGCCGATGATACGCCCGTTGTCTGTCATCTTCGTGGCGCCGCTATAACTTGAGGTTGTGTTGTAATACCACTGATAGACCAGCGGGTCATCACCGCCCCCAACCACGGTATTGGTAAATGCGCTGCTTTGATTGACACTCAACGACTTAGGTTGAGTGACGATAAAGGCCTGGACCTCGGCTGCGTCATACATAGACCGGACCTGTACGGGGGTCAGCACTTTTTGATAAAAGAACGCAGCTTCGCACATGGCACCGGCCAAAGACCGGCCGGCAGTGTTGGTCACCGGGTCGGTATTTCCATACTCATTACCGAGTAAAACGTCCGGCCCGGGTTTCGAGGTGGGAGTGTTGGTACCGGCAGCCACGGACGATTTGACCAAAACGCCGTCCACGTAAACATTATTGGTGCCAAACAATTGGCTGCTCGGAGTCGTACCGAGCACGATACCGTTTGAGGGCTGGAAAGTCAGAGTGAATTGGTGCCAGAAGCCATCATTGTTTACAGTGGGGCTGGCAGTGTCACTGTTCCCATGCCCCTGAACCTGACCGGACTGGTTAAGCAGGCAGCGCCAGGTGCCATCATTGCCGGACATGAGTCCGTTCCAGCGGGGATCTGCAGGATTGCCTTTAAACCAAAATGTGCAACTGAAGGCATCAACGTTCACGGGATTGATGCTTGGATAAATTCCGGCATCCGCATAAGCACTAACCTGGTTTCCAGGCATGGCATTGGTGCTGCCCAGACCCGCAACGCCCGGTCCGTACGCACTGCCAGGAACGGTGCTGGGAACGTATACCCCGTTGACGGCCGACGAGCCATAGTTCGTAAGCACCGGCCAGCCGGTAGTGGGCGGCGGCACGTACGTGGGAGCGTTCATCCGGTAATAGAGCAGTGGACTGTCGTTTTCGACTGTTTGGAAATAATTGGAACTGCCGCTGGTTCCCGCAAGGTAATGATTTTGGATCTGGGTTGTTGTCAATAAATTGGTATAAACAGCCACTTCGTCTATCGACCCGATGAACTGCTGTGAATCACCGCTGCCGCCCCAACGCCCTGCCCCAATGGTGAACGGCGACCAGCTATCCGGAAGCATCTGCGAAGGAAAACCGGTCGCAGTCCCGTTCCCGGCCACCTGGTTGTTCACATAATAAGTTACATTGGTGCCATCATAGGTCACCACAAGGTCATACCACACACCCGGCGGATAAGCGGCGAGGGTTTTCTGCTCGTAGTTAGCTGTCGAATTTGCGTTTGTCCAGATGACCAGACTGAATGTTTCCGGAGTTCCCGAGTACTGCAATGCGAAACCCGCGCGCCCGCCTCCGTTATTCAATCCAGCGCCGCCACCCTGGCCCAGGATAACCATATAGGAGCCTACGCCGCCGGAATTGTCTGCTTCCGGTTTAATCCACGCTTCCAATGTGTAAGGATATGTGATGGTCGTCCTGGGTGATGTGTGAGGAACTACCAGAGCGTCATTGGCCACATTGTAAAACTCGACAGCGGTGTCGGAGTTGCCAGACAAAGCGCCGGATACGCCATGGCTGACCACTGGAGTATTCCAATCCTGGTAATACCCGTTCGCAACCGCGCCCAATGTTCCATAGTTCGTTTCGAGATCTCCAATATATGGTTGTGCTTCGGTTTCATGCATCGGCCAATACGCCGTTGGGTTAAGCGCCAGAATATTGGTTGAATAGGAGCTATTGGCAATGCTGGCGGGCAAAGTGAGTACCGTTAATGTGTCCATCGCACTGTTAGCTGAACCGGAACCATTGGAGACGACGCATTTATAGGTAAATCCGCTCATGGAGGTCTGCGCGCCTGTCACAGTATAGGTTGGCCCCGTCCCAGCTGTCGTATCCGCCACGCCGTTGGTGTACCACTGATAGGCCAACGGGGACGCGCCGAGGGCTGTCACCGAAAGCGAAGCATTTTGATTCGGATAAAGGCTGAACGACCCGGTCGGGCTTTGCGCCGTGATGACCGGAGACATTTGCACTTGCACATCGACAATGGCGCTGGTTACGGCGCCGTAGTTGTTGGTGACAACACAGAAATAGTAACCGCTCTGCGCGGCTGTCAGGTTGGTGATCGTCACCTGGGAAGTGCGTGAATTAGTATAGGTGACATTGTCATCCACCAGGGCCGTGGCCCCCGCATAGTTTGAACTGGTATTGAAGTACCATTGATAAGACAAACTCGGAGTCCCCTGGGCCACCACTGCTTCAAAGATAAACGTTCCGGCGCCCCCACTGACAGACCGGATAGACGGATAGGGAAATGGTTGCGCTGTAATTGTCGGAGGGGGCACGGTAGTTGTCGTGGCGGTTGCGTAAAGACTGGCAATCTGGCTGCCGGTCAACGCGTTCGTAAAAAATGCAACATGTGCCAGCCGCCCGGCAAAATACTGCTGGGCGGTATTATAGGTATAATTGCCCGGCTCGAGATAATCCGGCGATGCACCCAAAAACGCGTCCATCGTCGGCTTGCCCGCGATATTATTTGTGGCCGGCGACGATGAGGAAATATAGCCGTCCATAATTTCCGTGACGTTCGTCGTGTCATAAATGCCCGCGAACATATGCCAGTTGCCGTCATTCACGTTGTATGCAGACGGGCTGATAGCCTGTTGAGGCGAAGACGCGCCGCCATAGTTCCACTGCGAGGCGCCGTTATTAATCTTAAATCGCCAGGAGCTATCGCTGTGGCCGGCCAGAGTGTTAAATCGGCCATTGTTGTCAGCCGGATTGCCCCTGAACCAGCCCACGACCGTGAATGCATTGGTGTTGCCGGTCGGATCGAGCGCCGATTCATAGCCGGCGTCCACTCCTCCGATAAGCCCGTTGAATGCGCAGGCGTTGGTCAAGCTGCCAAAGCCGGGCAATGCCGGGCCGTTCACACCCGGAAGGGTTCCGGGCTGATAAACCGCGGAATGGCCGGAACTTCCGAAGTTCGTTATGCTTGAAGCGAGACTGCCACAATTAACCGCAGCCGGAAAAGTGTTTGAAGCAGGCAATGTATAAACTGGCGCATCCATCCGCCAATACATCAGCGGATTATCTCCCTGCACTGTCGAAAAATAATTTCCAGAAATGTTCCCTTCCGCGGTGTTATAATGGTTCGAAATCTGATTGAACGTCAGCGCGTTGGTGTATACGGCCACTTCATCGATTCCGCCGTGATATGTATTGTTACCCAGACCCCGGTTGCAGCCAAATTCGATCGGATCCCAGGTGTCCGGAACAAATGAGCCGCTCATCGGAACCTGATACGTTGTCGCATTGACACCATTGACATAGACGTAACAATTGGTGCCATCAAACACGCCGACCACATGATACCAATTGCCGTTTATAAAAGGATAAACCGCATCCGCCTCAGCGCCGCCGGTGGAACCGACACCATTAAAAACATGGAAACTGAATCCGTACAAACTGTTATTGCCGGAGCCATTGCCTTTATACGGCAACCAGTTCTGGTTCAGTGACCAACCCGCAGAGTTGGCACCCGCGTTATTGCCGCCGGCGCCTATCGGCCCCGTCTGGCTTACAAGGGACACGAATTGCAGGTTGGCGGTTGGAAACGCCCAGGCTTCCACCGTTATTGGCCCACCGGCCCGCGTGGAGACTCGGTTGTCCGTCGTAGGCACAATCATGAAACTTTGACTGACATTCGTGAATTCAACCGCGGTGTCGCTGTCGCCAACAATCGCTCCCGGCAATCCC
>DASXFM010000238.1:0-10571 GCA_036489615.1 Verrucomicrobiia bacterium
GCTGCCGCTGATCGGCGCGGTAAATTCCAGCGTTTCAAAGTTGGCGCTATTGTTGGCCGTCGCGCCGGAAGCCCCCAGAAACGAAGCGGCGTTGACCGTGACCGTCCCGGAGATGATCAGCACATCGTTGCCATTGACGCCCGCAGCTTCATCGATAGTTCCGCCGTTCAGGATTAAATTACCAGCCACAGTTCCCGTGCTGGTGCTGCCCGCGGTGCCATTGTTGCCGATTTTGCCCAGCATCCGGCCGCCCGCATCAATGGAAAGCGAATCTCCGGCAAAGTTAACTGTTATCGCTCCCCCATTATTAACGTAGTTCGTCGTGCGGATGACATCAGCACCCGTGAAATAGGCATTCCCTGGACCCGGCGGCTGGTTGTTATTCCAATTGGTCGTGCCCGTAATGCTGGATGTGCCCGCCGCGTCATTTGCCAGAAGCGACACATTGGTAGCCGATGAAATGGTTGTGCTCATTATGTAGAGCAATGTGGCCACTAATGCCGGCTTAAGGACCATCAATGAACAGGAGAAAAACCGCCTTGCCACTATGCGAAGTTGTTGGGAATCAAGTTGTTTTGGAGTATTCATAACGGTTCTGTGATTATTATGATTTAACTAAATTTGAGCTTATCTAAATAATCATGCGTGAAACCCCTTCCAAAGCGGAAAAATAATTTCCCCTTACTTCAAGAATTTTTTGGCTGATACCATCTTCTGCGCCTTTCTCTGCCCGACTGGACGTTCTTGCTTGCGGGCCACTGCCTTTCTGGTCCAACTTGCGCGAAACAAAAAATACTGCGGCCTTTCTAAAAAATTTCCCCACCTTTAGTTATCAAAATTTATGAATAAAAAACTGATCCCCTTTTTCATCTTGCCCATTGCTCTCTGGCTTCTCGCCGGTTGTGCCACCCGGACCTATACCAATCCGGTCTGCGCCATGAATGTTCCGGATCCCTCGATAAAAAAATTGGCCGGCCAATATTATGTTTTTGGGACGACCGGAGATAGCCGCATGCCCGATGGCCGCATCTTTTCCCTCTACCGCTCACCGGACCTGATGCATTGGACCTTGCTGGGAGGGGCGCTGGTTCCCCCCTCCAAAAAAAATCAGCAGTACTGGGCGCCGGAAATTACCGAACGTGACGGCAAATACTATTTGTATTATGCCGTGGGCGATACTGGCCCCGAACATTTTGTCATTCGCGTCGGCATTAGCGACCATCCGGAAGGCCCTTACTTGGACAGCGGTTCCATTCTGCAGGATTGTGAGACCAACCGCTTTACCATTGATCCTTATCCGTTTCGTGACGACGACGGCCAATGGTATCTTTTCTATGCCTGCGACTTTCCCTTTACTTCGCCCGGCGCACATGCTGGAACCGGCATCGTCGCTGATCGGTTGACCGATATGACTCACCTCGGATGCGATCGGCATGTCGTTGTCCGTCCCTCCTTTGAGTGGACTTTATACGAAACTAATCGTTGGATGAATGCGTTTCAGCAGACCTTCGCCGAATGGCACACCATCGAAGCTCCGTGCGTCGTGAAACATGATGGAAAATATTACTGCTTTTACAGCGGCGCCAACTGGCAAACCTCTCGCTACGGCGTGGACTATGTCGTTTCCGATAATCCTCTCGGTCCCTACACCGGAGCTGGTGATCATGCCCGGGTTCTTCACGGGATCGAAGGCAAAGTCCGTGGACCCGGCGGCGCTACTATCATCACCGGTCCCGATGGCAAGACTCAATACATGGTTTATCATGCCTGGAACCGGGACATGACTGAACGCCAGCTATGCGTGGATAAGTTGGAATGGACCTCACAAGGTCCTCGCGTAATACCTACCGTAACGCCCCAATCAGCACCTTAGCGCCTTAAATCACTGTTGAACTCTATAGAACCGCGCGGCATTGGTCGGAGCCACCACGAACGGCGATAACGCAGAGCTATTGGTCACCCACGCCCCACTTAAGTTGGTCGCTTGCAGAAGCGTCCCTACACCATTCCAGGTGTTGTCCCAGGTAACTGCCACTTGATTGCTATTGGTCGGGGCGATTTGCAGATTTAACAACGTGCTCGCCGTCCAGGGTTTCCAGGTGGCATCACTGTTGAACGTAGATCCGCTGCCGGCTTGCACGTAAACCAGGAAATTATTTTGCCGAATATAATCTCCCGGATAATCAAACGATTCAAAAGACACCTCGTTGCTGTTCGCCAGGCCGGGCTGCACATAAAAAGTTGCGTCCGCGTTGAATGTGCCTCCCGCAGTCCATAAATCCATCACCAGTTGCCCGCTGCTGGTATTTAATCGCAAATACTCGCTCGGCGTGTCAATCGATTCAAACGAAACGGCATTCGCGGCCTTATTAGCCAGGCCGGGCACCATGAGAAACTGCGATGTAGTATCGGTCCAGCTACTATTAATCACTTGTCCCACGCCGTTCGTATGAAAAAGATAATATCCCGGCACACTATATGATTCCCATCTGGTGACCACGCCACCACCCGTCATCGTCACCGGCTTAATCGTCCCATCCGAATTATAGTTGAGGCTATCCAGCGCGACATGCCGCGCCGAATAAACACTGTCCCAATAATGATAACAGATATACCAGATATCCGTGTTCGGCACTTGCAGGAACGCATGGCTGCCGGGTCCCTTGTGCAGGCTGTCCGAAGTAAGGATCTTCCCTCTATAAGTCCACGGACCCAATGGCGAACTACCTGTCGCGTATTGAACGTTGTAAGTATTGGTTTCCCAACTGCCGTTGGAATAAGAAATATAGTAAACGCCGTTGCGCTTGCTCATGAAAGAAGCCTCGGTGAAGTTCGGCGGCGTGACGACACTCAGCGAGCCAATGAGTGAAGTCATATTATTAGTGTTCAACTGCTGGATTCCCAGGTTGCTTCCCCCGCTCCCGCCGTAATACAGGTAAGCTTTTCCATCGGTATCAATGAAGACCATCGGGTCAATGGCTTCGATGTGCGGAGACGTGGTTTGGCTGATGACCAGTGGCGCGCCACTATCGGTAAATGGCCCGATGGGAGTAGGGCCGACCGCCACGCCAATCTTGCTATACTGCCATCCCGCCGCTCCGCCCACGGCGTAATAGTAATAATAATTGCCATTGAAATAAACCATGCACGGCGCCCAACCGTAGCCGTTGGTGGCCCAGGCGGCCTGTGAAAGGGTGAAAATCTGCCCTTGATTGACCCAATCAATCAGATTGGTCGACGAGTAAGCGTGAAACGTCTGGGTATTTTCCGAAGTCGGATAGATCCAATATTGCCCGGCAAAGTAACCGATAAAAGGGTCGGCATGGTCGCCCGGAAGAATGGGATTTCGACTGAAGGTCAGGTTCGTAATCATCAGCGAAACACTCGAGGAACTAGATAGTCCATTGTCGTCAGTAACCGTCGCTGTCAATGTCCTGCTACCGGTGCTGGTGTCACCCCCGACAATACAAGTATTGGTCCATACATTCATCGTCGTTCCATTCAATACCATGGTTACGAAACCGCCCCCGATCGAGCTGGCATCCAATGTAACGTTGGCCACAGCAGCGTCTCCATTGGTAGTCATTACGCTGACGAACGTGCTTTGGCCCGGTGCCAGGGACGCGGGCAAAGCCGTAGTCAAAGAAGTTGGTGGCACATGGACATTGTAATGCAACACCACCGTGTTACCGCTCGAAACAATCGTATAATGCGACGCATTCGCTGGAGCTGTCCCCAGAAACACCGGTGTCGCTGCACAGGCGCCACTGATTCCATTGGTAGCGTAAAACAATACATAGTCAGACATATCCAGGCTGGCGGCCCCGCCAGCAGCACTAACGTAAATAATGCTATTGTTACACGTCAACGCACCACTCACGAGTGCCAGGTCGTTTGCGCCAGTTGCCGAGGTGCTCAGCGCAAATAGATTGGACGAACCATTATCTAGTGTGAGATTGGCCAACACTGTCAAAGTCCCGATATTGCTGTTGCCCGGTGATAGCGCCGAGGATGAACTCATCGTGATGTTGCCATTGACCTGGCCGATGCCACTCAATGTCTCGCCGGCCGCCACGGTCAACGATGAACCGCTCAATCCACTCAAGTCCAGCGTCGCGCCGGCTGCAATATTGATGGAACTGGCCAGGCGGCCATTGCCACTCACCGCCACCGTTCCTTCATTGATCGCCGTGACCCCCGAAAAAGTATTGTACCCCGACAAAGTCAGCGTGCCCGCACCTGCCTTGATCAGATTGCCGTTACCCGTCAATGCGCCGTCGTAGGTGCTGCTGCTATTATTACCACCTACGCTCAGGGTGACGGCATTGCCTGCGGTATCGGAAAGCGCCTGCGAAGAAGTGCCGGATAACCCACCCACATTAAAAGCCGCACTGTTCACCAGGTTGGAAAAAGACACCGGATTGGCCGCGGCCGCGACCAGATTCAACGTCGCATTACTGAGCGCGTTCACATTATTTAGTTGCAGGACGCGATTGACCGCGCTTGCCACCACACTGCCGTTGGCATTGGTAACCGTAATCGTGCCGCTATAAGAATTGGCCGCACTCAAGATGACCACGCCCGTATCCGCCCCCGCGTTGACATTCGCGCCCGACACCTGCAAAGCCGCGCTGCCGCTGATCGGCGCGATAATATCAAGCGTTTCATAACTGGCACTACCGCTGCTCGTTCCCCCAAACGCACCCAGAAAAGATGCCGTGTTGACCGAAACCGTTCCGCCAATCACGCAGACAGAGGAATCACCATTGGCGCCCGCTTGATCCATCAGGCCGCCGTTCAGGATATAATTGGCCGTATTGTTTGCCATCGTCGTGTTGCCCGCCGCATTATTCCCAACCTTGCAGAGAAAGCGGCCACCGGCATCGATCGAAAGGGAATCCCCGCCAAAGACATTCGTCTTGCCGGTGGAAACATTATTGACCGATCGAATCGCATGCGCGCCCGTGAAATAACTATTTCCGGGCGAAGGCACGCCGGCAGGATTCCAGTTAGTCATCCCCGTAAAGCTCGTCGTATTGGCAGCATCATCCGTCCGAAGCGTCACTGTGCCAGCCCGGGAGGTAACCAGCCCCATAGAAAGCACCGCAACCAGCACGACCATCATGGCACACAATTTCCCTGCCCCGGGGCGTAAAATTTTCGCCGCGCTTAAAAACAAATGATTCTCAACAGGATAGTTCATGATTATCCACTCTGCAACACATGTCATTTAAAATCAACAACATACAACGCACCGCCAACCGGCCTTGCGTTGCGTTTTAGTTCTTCTATTAATATCTAAAAGCGTTCAATCTTTATAAAACCGGAAAAATATTTTAACCCGGCAGCGTCACTTTTGAAGCTGGCTGATTGCGCGCGGGAAAAATTTAGATAAAAATACACGCAAAGAATGAAATTGATAAAAATATTTTGCCTTGGTCTGCTTGCTGCGGGAATAGCTCATGGTGCGCCGGAGAATATCGGTGAGGATGTTTCGCTTCACCTCGGTCGTGCCGATATAGCACTGGCCACCGTCGATACTAACATTTTTCGTTTGAGCATTTCGTTCAACGGGCTGCCCCACCCCGCCGCTTCCACGTTTCTCGATCCCTCAAACCTCAGTCCTTCCCTCCCGTGGTCAAAAATCAAGGAACACGGAATGATTGGCCTTCAGACCACTGCCGGCAAATTGCTCCTGGATCCGAAAAATGGCGAATGGACCCTGGAAGACGCCGCCGGCAAAACGTTAATTCCCCGTCACCCGGCCGGCGATTTCAAAACCATACCGGATAATTCTTCGATCCAAATCGCTCTTGGCTGGCCGGCGCATAAACCCGTCGCCGTCTATGGTTCCGGCAATGGCACCAATGCTTTGCGCCAGCAGGCCGCGACCACCGGCCTGGGTAATGGCGTGGCGGTCATTCCTTATTATTGGTCCCCGGCCGGTTACGCCGTTCTCGCCGTCTCCGCCGATGACAACCGTCCCGCCACCTGGCAGGCGGCAGAAAATCACCGTTCGATTACCTGGACTTTTCCCGGCGACCACGCCGACCTTTATCTCATGCCTGCGGCCACGCTCAAAGACGCCGCGGCCAGTTACGCCCGCTTGACCGGCCATGCCCCCGTCCCACCGCTCTGGTCATTCGGCTATTTACAAAGCCGCTGGGGCTGGGCCGACCGCGCCTACATCGAAAACGCTCTCCAGAAATTTAATGACCTGAAAATTCCGGTCGACGCCTTCATCTATGATTTCGAATGGTACACGCACGAGCCGGATTACGCATTGCCTCCCCAGGGATTGCCCGACTTCCAGGATTTTAGCTGGAACACCAATCTTTTTCCCGACCCGTCCGCCCAAATAAAAAATTATCAGGACCAGGGCGTCCACTTTGTCGGCATTCGCAAACCCCGTCTGGGGAACGCTAATGTATTAGCGATGGCACGAACAAATGGATGGACCGCTTTCGGCTCCGATGACAACAATCATGTCACCGCCCGCGAAGTGAAGTTCGAAAACCCGGATTTCCGTGAATGGTACATCCAGCATTCCGCGCCCCTGCTCCGGGAAGGCGTCGACGGCTGGTGGAACGATGAGGGCGAAAGCCGCTTCACTCTTTATTACTATTGGAACTCGGCGGAAAAAGAGGCGTTCAACGAATACGAGCCGGGCAAACGCTTGTGGACTTTGAATCGTGCCTTTTCGCCTGGATTACAACGGCTCGGGGCCGCCGCATGGACGGGCGATATCAGAAGCACCTGGAAGGCCTTCGCCGACACCCCACCTTCCCTGTTGAACTGGAGCCTCGCCGGGATGCCGTATGAAGCCTGCGACATCGGCGGTTTTTCCGGCACGCCCACCCCGGAATTGTTGTCGCGCTGGATTGAAGCCGGTGTCTTTTTTCCGGTGATGCGTACCCATTCGTCCATTGATGTCCGGCCGCATTTCCCGTGGATGTTTGGCCCCGACGCCTTGCAGGCCATTCGAAAAGCTATCGACCTGCGCTACCGCCTGATCCCGTATTATTACAGTCTCGCGCACGAAACGTTCACCACCGGCCTTCCCCTCATGCGCCCTCTGGTCATGGAGTTTCCCGGCGATCCCAAAGCCGCCAACCTTTCCGACGAATGGATGATGGGTCCCTCCCTTTTGGCCGCGCCGGTTTTGACGCCCGGGAACAAGCGTTCGGTTTATCTACCGGACGATCATTGGTATCGCTTCGAAACCAGCACGCCGCTGAGAGGAAAACAATCTATTCAAGTGACGGCTGCCTTGAATGAAATTCCTCTCTACGTCCGGGCCGGGACCATCCTTCCTCTCGCACCGCCCGTCTTGCATACCAGCGAATTTCCCGGCGGCGCCCTGGAATTGCAAATCTATGCCGGTAAAGATGCGACGTTTACCTTGGTTGAAGATGATGGCGCGACCACCGCTTATCTGGACGGCCAAATTCGCCGCACTGTTTTCCAATGGCACGACGCCACGAAACGATTGAGCTGGACCGTCGATGGAAATTACGCCGGCAAAAATATTTTCAAGAATTTCCACGTGACCGTATTTGACCCGCAAGGGGTGCTTCATGCCCAGGGTTCGCTCGGTAATGGCGGCTCACTTACTTTTCAGCCATGAGATATAAAGCGATATCCTCCACAGCGGTAGGGCTTTAATAAAGCAGGACCGTTAACCTTACCGCTTTCATTTAACGGCGGACTTGCTGGTAAAAGGGAGCCCCCAATGATACGCTGGGCCATACCAAAAAGATCACCGGCTTCGGCGTTAAAATGAAACTCGGACTTGGACTCTATCGGCATCAATTGGACCGCGAACACTTCCAGTTCGCCAAACAATGCGGTTGCACGCACCTGGTCATTCACCTCGTAGACTACTTTCGCTCCTCCCGCAATCGCCCCGGCGACCAGCCCGTGGGCGATGACTCCGGCTGGGGCCTCGCCGGTGATCCCGATAAAATTTGGACATTCGAAGAACTCGCCGCCCTCAAAAAAACCGCTGCTGCGATGGGCCTGGAAATCGAGGCCGTCGAAAACTTCGATCCGGCTCACTGGCACGATGTCCTGCTCGATGGTCCGAAGAAAAAGCCGCAAATCGAAAATCTCAAAAAGATCATCCGCAACGTCGGCCGCGCGGGCATTCCTATCTTTGGCTACAATTTTTCGATCGCTGGCGTCGCCGGGCGCGTCAAAGGGAAATTCGCCCGCGGCGAAGCCGAAGCCGTGGGTATGGATGGCCCGTTGGACAAGCCTTTGCCCAACGGCATGGTTTGGAACATGGTCTATGATGCCAATGCCGCGCCGGGTGTCGTCCCCTCAGCCACTTCCGAACAGCTTTGGTCGCGCCTGAAATATTTTTTGGATGAAATGATTCCCGTCGCTGAGGAAGCCGGCGTAACGCTGGCCGCTCATCCCGATGATCCTCCGCTCCCGACCGTGCGCGCCCAACCACGCCTGGTCTGGCAGCCGCAACTGTATCAAAAGCTGATCGATCTCAATCCCAGCCCGCGCAACGCGCTCGAATTTTGCGTCGGCACCATCGCGGAAATGGCCGATGGCGATGTCTATGAAGCGGTTGAAAACTACAGCCGCCAGAAAAAACTGGGTTATGTCCATTTGCGAAATGTTCATGATAAAGCGCCTTACTACAAAGAAACCTTCATTGACGACGGCGATGTGGATGTTTTGCGCGTCCTGCGGATTTTGAAAAAAAATAATTTCACCGGCGTCATCATTCCTGATCACGCGCCGCAAATGACTTGCAGCGCGCCCTGGCATGCAGGCATGGCTTATGCCCTGGGTTATTTGCGGGCAGCCTTGCAAGCTATCGAAGCTGGATAAAAGCATGCCTGATTAGCGGGCGAGCAAAGAAATCATTCGATGCGATGAGTAAAAGGAACAAGAACAAATCCCGCCCGGGTTCCGTTGGCATCAGCCCGAAAGGCCATCATTCGGGCGCTGCCTTGCGTCATCCGGTCGATCAAGTTTCCCTCCTCCAAATCATCGGGCTTTGCCTTTTCCTGGCCCTCCTTACCCTCGCCGTTTTTAGCCGTACGTTTCATTACGGCTTTGTCAATTACGACGACGAAACCTACGTCTATCAAAACCCTGTGGTCCAGCAGGGCTTGACCCTCAGCGGGATTGGCTGGGCCTTCACCCATACCACCGCCGACATTTGGCATCCCCTGACGATGATCTCCTATCTGTTGGATGACCAGTTCTATGGGCTGAACGCCGGCGGATATCATGTCACCAATGTCGTTTTACATGCTCTTGCCGTCGTGCTGCTGTTCCTCGTCCTGCGGGAAGCGACCGGCGCACTGTGGCGGAGCGCGTTTGTCGCGGCGATTTTTGCCATTCACCCTTTGAGGGTGGAATCGGTGGCTTGGATCGCCGAGCGCAAGGACGAACTGAGCGGCGTATTCTTCCTGCTCACGCTCTGGGCCTATCTTCGTTATGCCCGGCTCACCTTTTCTCCCGCACGCTACGGATTGGTTGTTCTTTTCTTCGCGCTGGGACTCATGTGCAAACCCATGTTGGTCACGCTTCCATTTGTGCTCTTGTTGCTGGATTTTTGGCCGCTAAAGCGTTTCGTCGCGCCGACTGACGGCCAAAAGAAATTTTTCGTGATGCAAAGATTTTTATTAGAAAAAATTCCTTTGCTCGCCCTCTCACTTGTCGCCTGCATCGGAACCTTGCTCGCGCAAAAAAACGCCCTCGCGCCGGTTGCGGAAACCATGGTGTCTCCGCGGATTGAGAACGCCCTGCTCTCCTATCTCACCTACCTCAGCCAAATGTTTTATCCCGCCGACCTGGTCGCGTACTATCCGCTGGCCGCAAATTTACCTCTTTGGAAAGGGGCGCTGGCTTTGCTGCTCCTGCTGGCAGCTTCCTTCGGAGCTTTCCATTGGCGACGCAAGCATCCTTACCTTTTGGTCGGCTGGCTGTGGTATCTGGGAATGCTGGTGCCGGTGATCGGCCTCGTCCAGGTAGGCACCCAGGCCCACGCAGACCGTTACACCTACCTGCCCCAGGTCGGATTGTATGTCGCTTTGACGTGGGCAGTGACAGAGCTTTGTTCCGGCTGGTCGCATTACCGCCAGATTTTGGGAACGGTTGCGCTGCTGCTCATCGGCATTTTCAGCTTCGATTCTTTTACTCAAACCACCTATTGGCGCGACAGCGCATCCCTCTGGAATCATGCGCTCGCCTGTAAGTACGATAGTTGGGTCGCCCACAATAATCTCGGCATGAATGACTTTTCTCAGGGCCAGGTGGATCAAGCCATCGAACAATATCAAAAAGCCATCGCGATTGACGACAAAGCTCCTATGGTACATTTCAATCTCGGCGCGACCTTTGCCCAAAAGGGAGATCTCGAAGCCGCCATCGGCGAATATCAAAAAGCCATCCAGTTGCAACCGGATTACTTCCAGGCGCGCAATAATCTCGGCGATGCTCTCCTGCGCACGGGACAAACCGCCGCGGCGATTGATGACTTCCAGGAAGCTTTAAAGTTGTCCCCTCAATCAACCGTTCTTCACAACAACCTCGCCTTTATTTTC
>DASXFM010000256.1:0-14022 GCA_036489615.1 Verrucomicrobiia bacterium
CATACGGGAAATTTTGTGCCCATCCGCCCGCTGGCAGCAAAAAATTCCCGGTAGTCGCGCTATTTGTGCTCGCTGCATCTAGAAAAGTAATTGCCAGTGTGAAATGGTTCGTCGCTCCCGCCCAAAAATTCGACACCTCCAACTCGCTGTTATACAAGTAAAACGCCGGGTTACTGTTGAGTCCTTGCGCCGAAAATAAAATATTGCTCGCACTATTCACATTTTGTAAGACCGTCCAGTTTCCCGTCAGGTCCTGCGGCTGGATGACTTGGCCATCAATAATGCTGTTACTGTTCAGTAACGTCTGCTTCGCATTCAGCCATAACCCCAGCCCTTGCGAAAAGTTCTGGACGTATCCACTCCCGGCAACTCCATTTAACTTTGCGGAATTCACATTCGTCAAACCCGCACCACCGCCATTGAACGACCCGTTAAACGTGCCTCCGAGCGTGACGCCGGCTTGGTTATTCGTGATGCCGCTTGGTATGCGAGGATAAATCTGCGCCGGATTGATGCTGGCCACGTCATTGCTGGTGACTGGCAACGGGGCGTAGCGGGCATCGCTGGCCTGCGCACTGTAAGCGTATTGGTTGGGCGGATAGGTATGGTTTGTCCCCGTTAACAAATTCGCGAACGCGCTCTGCATCGCATTGCTGGGGTCCACGTAAAAATAAAATTCCGTCACGCCCACCTGGCCCCAGGCCGGGCGCACCTCCGTTTGGTATACGCCCGGCATCAAAGACACCCAAACATTTCCGTTTTGGTCGGTATTCGTTTGGATCTTGTCCATCACCGGGATCTCTCCGTTTCCTTCCGCCTGAATCGGCGTCAGGACCAAATTTCGGTTTGCCGCCGGCGAAATCCCGCAGGTTTGCAAAGAAATCTGCACCTGCGCCCCCTGCGTAGCGGCGGCTCGGAAGAGCGCCGCCATAATGATCAAAAGCGATCCGCCACCTGCCAGCCATTTCAACGCTTTAACGTTTAAACGTTTCAACCATTCTATTTTTATTTTTTTACTTTTCATTTTTAATTCATTTCTGTTCAGGGATATCCGCCGCCAATAAAATCTCGAGGTAATAGGCGTCCACCGTGGCCGCCTCAAATTCGATGGGATAAGAGCCTCGATAAACCACTCGGCTGTCATCGTCTTCCTGGTCGCCCAACCGGACGGCGCGCACCTCTTCGCGCGCCTGTTCCAATAGCACAAACATCGGCTTGCCTCCGGCGACACCCTCCGTAAGTGATTTCCCCAATTCCGCGCTAAAACCCCGCCCGCGCGAGATACATACCCAAAACTTCCGGTCCACCTTGCCGGCGATATCTTTAAAATGTTTGGATCGGGACTTTTCCCCCGCAAAATAAACCGCCGCCCTGGGCGCACCCGGACTTGCCCCCAGAATCTGGAACAAATGGACCTTGTCACTAGCCACCTTGATGTTGCCGCCATTATCCGCCGCCCACGGCTCCAGCGCCTTGAGCAGAAGTTTCGTTTGTCCTTCGATCGTCATAAGGTGCTCCCATTCAGCCTTGATTCCTGGAAGATGATTGCTCCCGGCCTGAACGCCTCCCGCTCTTCTGCGTTGAGCGATTCCTCACGGTCAGCGATGCGTTTCAACCGCCTGCGCATTTCCGTGGCGCGTTCCTCGTAGGGATTTTTTTCATTTGGCCCCTGCTTTCGGCGATTGTAGATTTTTTCGATAGCGAAAATCAGGGTCGCTTCCGCGACGATTGCCGGTGCCGGGTTAAATGGCGTCACATATCTCCCCTGGAGAAAGCCATCCACCGCCCCGCTCGCCGAAGCGATCAGTCTGTCCAGCAAGCCGGTTTCCACCTGTCCGTCTCCATCATCATCCAGCGCGTCATTGAGCCGCGCCCATCCACCGATTTCATCCGCGATTGTTTCCGGCGTCACATATTGGCTCATACTATTCCTTGGTTTAAGTTGGCGTTTGAGAAAGCTCAGCCCATTGTGGGAGGCCTTACGGGAGCGGTATTAAGCTTGCGATCACTGTTTACAAACGGGTTGCCATTCTGAAGGTCCAATGGCCAAACTGCCCGCCCTGCGTGAAGCAAAATCACCTGCGTGTCTGCAAAAATTCTTCCGCCCAGCTCGCGATAGCGGTAACAAAAATTCCAATCCTCCGTGAGGAATCGGCATTTGCCGTTCACCTCGCGGATGGTTTGCCGCCAAAAGGCAAATTCTTCGCGATAGGGTGGCCAATCCTGGTTATAGCGGATTTTAGCGCCATCCATCCTGACAATTTTTTCAAAGGCCCGCCTTGAAATGCACATGAAGCCCGTCCCGATGCAACCCACCTCCTGCAACCCATCCGGGCGCACCGGCATCGGTCCCCTCGCGGTTGATTGGCCCTGCGATTCCCCCTCTCCTGGGGGAGAGGGCCGGGGTGAGGGAGAGTTAGACTCACTAAATATTTCCGCTCCATTTCCGCACCATTGCACCACCCGGTCCATCGTCTTCAGCGGATAAATCCCTCCCACCACGTCCTCGTCATGGCTAATGATCCGCTGCACGTCTCGTGGCGTGAAGGCAATGTCCGAATCAATAAATAAAAGATGCGTGCAATCCGATGCCAAAAAATTTGCCGTCAAAACATTGCGCGCCCGTTCCACGCTCGGGTCACACGACCAGCCAAAAGAGATCCTCACTGTCGCGCCCAGGATGAGCTGCATCATGCTTTGCAAAAAAATCAGGTCATGATTCGAAAAATGCGAGGCCACTGCACAATAGATTTTTCTTTCAACCTTTGAAACATGAACCGACAGCGATGCGCCCTGCGCGGCTGCTCGGCCCTCCAATTCTCCTTCTCCTTGGGGAGAAGGCAGGGATGAGGGAGAGTTAATCTTAGGCAAACTAACCCCGCTTCCGAGCCTCGCAAACTTCAACACCCCATGCGTCGCCGAACCCGGCTTCTCCTGGAGCAACTCAAAACCCACCGTCGTCGCCAGCGCCTTAAGGATCCCCGCGTCCTCCGGCTGATGATATTCCACCACCAGGGCGCGCGTTTTAGCCAGGTCCAATCGGGATAAAATTTCCACCTCACATCCTTCCGTATCAATCTTCACCAGCTCGGCCGACGGGATCTTGGCTGCGTCCACACACATGACTTTCTCTGTGACCTTAGTCTGCCGGCCCAATTGATGGAACCCGCACGTTACTCCCTCGTCCCCGATCAAAATTTTGTCCGCGCCATTGAAACCTCTGATAGCGAATCGGTAAGCCCGGATTTTTGCACAGCTGGAGATATTTTTTACGAGCGTTTGATAATTTTCTTCTACCGGCTCATAGCACCTCACCATTGCCTTGGGCCATTGGGCATGGACGCGCAATGCAAAGGCGCCGATATTTGCGCCGATGTCCAGTACCGTGACCGGTACCGGTGCCAGCATGAGGTCATATTCTGCGACCTCCTTTTTCATCCAGGTTGGAATGTGATTATTCATTAGCTCAAAATTTAAATTCTTTTTCGCACGTTTGTATTTCTCACGGCCATCCCGGCTTTTGGATTTGAATCCTTGACCGCGCAGGCGTGAGCAGCCTCTCACGGTTTGTATAAAATCCTTAGTTCGTCACTACCCCTATTTTTAGTGAAGCGTTTTTAAGAAAAGAAGCGGGCTGTCACCTAATTTCAAGGCAGCCATTTGACATTCCGCCAATTAATGCGAGCTTTATGCAAGCTAAACCAAGGAGTGACCATGGACACAGTTTATCGGTTTATGTTTCTTGCACGACCGTCGCCGGCCAACCCTGATTATTTACACGTCCCGGGAGCTTTCATTGATGCGTGGATATACCAACCCGACGAACTGACCGCCGAGCGCATTGCCCGTAATGTCGTACAAAGCGAACAATGGCAAATTGAACGATTGGAAAATTGGTCGGTTGTCTCCCGGCAGGCTTATGGGAATTTGCCAAGACCGTTTGAACGCGCGCTCTCGGAAGGTCATTTCCTGGCTTTTTATCCCTGGCCGGCAGAGGAAGAGGCGCTCATTCAACAAGCGGCTTAAATTTCCACAGGCACCGCCCTAAAGGATTTTGCTGCAAGGCCAATCAGTTCACATACTTTTTGCTTAGGCTCAGCCCCCTCTTTTTAGGGGGTTGCCCCCATGTCTTCTTTCTTTATATAAATATGCCTCACAGATTCACCAATGTTCTCGAAACATATTTATATTCCGAAATGAAATATTTATTTCTCGCCACTATCATGGGGCTCACTTTTTTGCCGGCAGACCTTTCCCTGGCAGACCCTTCTCACGTGACAACTTATGTGACAGCAGAAAATACCGGCCAGCGCCTGGCCAAAACGGGTGGCGAAGACCTGGTGGATAGTCCGCCCATTACGGAAAAACAGGAATACATTTTCGTGGACCCCTCCAAAACATTTCAAACCATCCTGGGTATTGGTGGCGCGCTCACGGACGCCTCAGCCGAAACTTTTTATAAACTTCCTAAATCCAAACAGCGTGAAATCCTCAGGGCATATTTCGATCCCAAAAAAGGAATCGGCTATTCTTTGGGACGGACCCACATCCATAGCTGCGACTTTTCCAGCGAGAGTTATACTTATGTGAAAGATGGAGACACCAACCTCGATAGCTTTGACATCTCTCACGATTTAAAGTATCGCGTCCCCTTCATCAAAGCCGCGTTGGCCACCGCGAGCCCGGATAATTTTACCATGTTTGCCAGTCCTTGGAGCCCGCCAGCCTGGATGAAAGATAATACTAATATGCTCCATGGTGGCAAACTCCTGCCCCAATATGCCGATTGCTGGGCCCGGTATTGTTGTAAATTCCTTCAAGCCTATGAACAACAAGGCATTCACATTTGGGGAATGACCGTGCAAAACGAACCTCTGGCCGTCCAAACCTGGGAATCCTGCGTCTTTTCTGCTGAAGACGAATGCGATTTTGTGAAAAACCATCTTGGCCCCGAAATTCAAAAAGAAGGTCTAAACACCAAAATCATGATTTGGGACCACAACCGTGGCCTCCTTTATAACTATGCCTCGACGATTTTGGACGACCCGGCTGCCGCACAATACGTTTGGGGCGTCGCCTATCATTGGTATGTCAATGACAGCTTTGAAAACGTCAAATTAGTGAAAGAAGCTTATCCCGGGACACACCTTTTATTTACAGAAGGCTGCCACGGCCCATTCGATACCAACCAACTCACAAATTGGATATGGGGAGAAAAATACGCGAACTCCATGATCCATGACTTCAATAATGGCGTAGAAGGCTGGACCGATTGGAACGTTCTCCTGGACGAAAAGGGCGGACCCAACCACGTCCAGAACTATTGCTTCGCGCCCATTCATGCAGATACGAAAACTGGCAAATTGTTCTACATGAATTCCTATTACTATATCGGCCACTTTTCCAAATTCATTCGTCCCGGTGCCAAACGCATCGTTAGTTCATCCTCTACCGACGATCTTTTAACGACTGCCTTTATCAATCCGGATGGAACCATCGCTGTCATTGTCCTTAATCTGACCGACCAGCCGGAAGACTTTAATATCTGGATGCACGGCAAAGCCGCACACAATGTGAGCCCCGCACATTCCATAATGACCCTGGTGATTTCCTGATCTCACGAAATGCGGCGGCCGGGATGCATTTTCATCCGGCCGCCGTTTCCACTATCACCCCTTCCTCAAGCTTCTTCGTTACTCGAGGAGCCAATCTGCCGTCAAGAGTGCTGCTGTGTTATTCCCGGCGTTC
Organism: Verrucomicrobiia bacterium; assembly: GCA_036489615.1. GTDB lineage: Bacteria > Verrucomicrobiota > Verrucomicrobiia > Limisphaerales > UBA11358 > UBA11358. The sequence continues at coordinate 5,749 of DASXFM010000256.1, forward strand.
GCTGTCGCAGCAATGAGCAACTGAATTGGCCCACGCAACCCCGGGGGCAACGGGCAATCGACAAACCCCGCTGCGGGTCCCGTACTTGCCACGCCTGCGATGTTTGCCTGGATGAGCGGCACCGTATTCGCAAAAGCCAGTGGGTTCGATGATGCTGCGCTGTCCTGCAAGGTCACCGAAATACTGTCTGCATTCGATGTAAAATTTGGCAAAGCCGGCCAGGCAATGCGCAATCGCCCCTGCCGCCATTGATCCGAAAAATTCGGATTGTCTATGCCGATGTCCATTGACCCGATCGTTTCGCTTGCGCCGGCAGCCGGCAGGTAAATTTCCAGATGTAATTGCGTGTCTTTCATAATTTTTCTAGTTAGTTAGTTTTTTTATTCCCGGGCAACTGTGCGCCCCGGCGTGATTAGTGCCCCACCGCCTGCCAATAAACGATTTGGTTGGTCAAAGCTGATTGCAGGACGAAATTCGATGTCGTCACGCTCACAACCGTTACGAAGTTGCTGCCCACTGATGGTGTGCTGGGGTTTGCCGTAATCACCGGCGCTGTTGTATAAATGTTTGTGGTGAATGAATTGGTCAGTAAATACCATGGGGATGGTCCAATCGTCCCCGCTAGTATCCCCGCCTGGTACTGCTGGGCTAGTGTTTTGCTCGGCTGCAACGGCTGCGTCCAAGTGTTATTATATTGCTGCACCCCATAACCTTGGCTGGTGTTCGTGTAATACGGTTGTGCCCAAACATCGCCGACTGCGACAATACTGGCCGCGCAAACCGCTAGACGGAATGCGCATAGTTTTTTAAAAATAAGCTTTTTCATATTAGTTTTAATTTTTTTGATTTAAATTTTTGGTTTCATCATTCGCCGCTAGAAAGCCGCTCCCAACTGAATTCCGTCTGTCGCGATGATCGGGACGCCCATCACATCTACAGTTGGCGTCGGTGCCACGAGTGGCTGGTTGGGGCGATGTGCTCCCTGGCCGAACAATGTCACCGTACGTGACTGTTGCAATCCAGCAATGGCCCGCTTAGTGGCAAAAACATGGGTAGGCGTGATGCCCATAGGCAGCAGCGCATGCAATTGGGCTGACAGTGCATCCGTCCAGGGATGTTGCGCGTCCACATTTTTGATGCACGCCACACAGAAGGGATGTGCCGCCGCCAATCCGATCCAGCCTGAAATATTCGTCACACTGGCCCGCAATCGCGCACCGGAAGTTTTTGGATCCGGCACGTACTGCCAAACCCACGGATTCACGTCTATCGTTTTGTTCCCGCCAAAGAGAAAATGAATTCCCTGCGGATGGCACCAAACATACCAAACCACCTCGCATGCCGGATTTGTTGAACCCGGGTTGGCATTGATATAGTTCGAGATCATTTTGCCCGTGCGGGAATCAATCACTCCGCCTTTGCCATCACTACCGTTGAACGCCTGCAATAGTGAGTACAGCCCGGGAAACCCCTGGGGATCTACATTCGTTCCCGCATAGAATTGTTGAGAAAAAAGAATCGCCTTGTTTTGCAGTGCGCCCGCCACTTCATCGGCTTGCAGATCACCGAGCGAATCTCCCTCCTGTTCTGCGGCCACCAGTTCTGCTTCGTCTACTTGCAGTTGGGCATCAAAGAAAAACGCATTGAACCGTCGTTTCTCATACGAGCCGGCACTGGTGAGCACGCCCTGGTTTACCGCGCGGAACGCGCCGCCCTTGGGAATGCCGATTTGCACCTTCGCTGTCGCAAAGGTGCCAGGGACCGTCCGGCCCATCACTGTAGTGATTTCCGGGGAATAATTGATGATCTGCTGCACCAGCCCGATTTCCTTGTCCGTGCCGCGCCGTGCCGCGAGATCTGCCATTGTGAGGAGTGTTTTCATATTTTAATTATTTTTTTCTAAACTACTTTTTCAATGTAACTGCCGTCCGCCACCCGGCGACCTTGCCGGCGAGTCTACCCGCCGTATTCAGTAGCGACATGTTGTCGTCATGTGCGTAATTTCTCACACCCAGCGAAAAATCCTTAGTTCGTCACTACCCCTATTTTTAAAAAAAGAGAAAAGCAGAAAAGCACGCCTGCAGGCTCTAACGGTTATAGATATTCTTGGAAAAAGTAGTTTCCGCAATTGACCCGTAATTGCAGCACGAATGAAACTATGTAAACGGCTAACGCGAAAGTGTCGGGTCAAGCCACAACGCCCAATTCCCGCTGTTCTGGGCTTGTGCTTTCTCCACGATAAGCTCCAACGTCTTTACTCCGGTCACATCAATATTATACCTGGCGTGAGTTGCCTCGCGTATCACCGGCGATCGGAACATTTCTTTGCCATCGGCCTTTATGATAAAAATAACTCCATCCGCGTGATATTGGTAGGCCGTGTGCAAACCGGCTTCGCCCTCCAATGTTTTCCATTTGCCACCCAGGGCATAAATATATCGCGACGGTGAATGCGCGAACAAACCGGTTGCGTATATTCTGCCGGAATCCAGCAAAGGCGAAGCGATCTCCATGTTCAACGGTATGCGATTTTCCGCTGGTTCAAGCCATCCCACTTTGGCGCTTTCATACTGCGCATCACCCAATGGCAAGTTTTTTACTTCCTCCGGTTCATTGTCGGGTGACAGCTTGGGAGCATCTCGTAACGTCGCCGCCAATTTCTTTGCCACGTTTTTTTCAAGTTCTGTCGCGCCGCCCTGCCCGATTTTTGCCACGTCATTACTTGCGGCAGCCTCATCCTGCATGAGAACATCGTTGATCAAGCCGTCTAAAACTTCCGCTTTCGTGGTTTTCAAATTTGGGTCGGGAAGCGGGGCGACAGTTTGCAACTGCAGATAAAGTTTCCGTGTAGGAAAATCAAGCGTCACCAAATGGCGGGCCAGGAATCGAATTCCAATTCCATCGGATTCTACGTTCGCCATCCCCAAGGAAACGAGAGGATATTTTTTCCCATCAAATAAACCAAAAGGCGAGCACGCTTGCCCTTTAACGGGTAAGTCATTGGTCCATTGATGAAAGCGTTTGGGCACCAGCCAGCCGTCATTATTGCTGCCGGTATCGATCAGCGAATGTGGGCCGCGTTGACCTAAAAGATTTAACGCTACGGCCGGCCGTTCGTCATGCCTGTTAAGTGCGACCATCGAGTATGCCTTGCCCCACTCCGATTTGTCGGCCGTTTTATCGTCCAGAAAACGCATCCTGCCTTTTTCAAAATCCAGTTGGATGCAATAATTTCGCAACGTGTCATAGCCGAGAATGCCTACGAAGTGCGAATCCGCGCCATTCATGATGTGCCCCAGGTCATAAATTGAAGTCCTCCCCCCGGTTTTTAGCGCAACGCCTCCAAGATAAAGTTTAGGCATGGCATAGACGTGTACTTCCTTTCTTGTTCCCCAACTTTGGAGCGAGGTCATGCCTATCGGCTTTCCCAATTCGGATTCCAATGATTTATCGAACAATGTATCTGACGTCCCCGTATCGAATAGAAATGGGAGTTCTTCCCCGCTACTCATATGCAGGGTGACCACGATCCAGCCGCCACGCCCGGCCTCCACATTAATGGGCACATCCGCAGGTAAAGGGGGCAACGAAGAAGCACCTGTTAAACGAGGCGCGGCCGCACATGAACATAAGAATAACAGGCCAAAAAGCGCGCCGACCAGCCCAGCTCCCGGCCTCATCCCGTCAAATTCAGCGCTTCGCAATTTCAAGCGTTTAGTTGAGCCACGCTTGAAATCTAAAGTCAATCGTCAATGTTAAACCAGCGACTCGCCTGGCAATTAATGAAGCGGAGGGATCGCCTGATTATTTTGACGATTTTCAGCATTGAATACCCCTGCCAAATCTACCTTAACATTCCCATGTCCATCCTCCATTGTGAACCGCGACCGCCCGTCGATCTGGCTCGTCAGAGTTTTCGCGGCTAGTGGTACCGTCACCGGGGTATTCGCGTGCAGTAGTTTCAACATCGGCACTTCAAGCGCAAGTAATTCCTCCCGCGAATACGCCGCTCCATCCACGCGTCGCGGCAATTTTCCTTCCGCTGACAGTAGTGTCACGATCCGCAATCGCTCCCCCTCTGCCCGTTCCGATTTCTCGTCCGTCAACTTTTTCTCCAACACTTCCACACGCAACGAAAGCGCTTTCATCTCTGCCAGGGCAGGCTGATCCGCTACGCCAACCTTTACAGGGGGCGAAAGCCTGGCCGCAAGGCGTTCCAAAATGCTTTTCTCCTCCGCCGTTTCCGGTAAATCCAAAATCTTCGCCATCGATAATAATGTCAGCGGCCTTTCTATCACTTCCTTCGGTTGCGATGTGCTACTTTCCTGTGTTTTTAATACCGCGCTAAAAAATTCCAAACCCTCTACCTTTCCATTCGGTGTCAGCGCCACCGAATGCACCAGGGTCACTTCGCCGTTTTCGTCTTGAATGGCTGGCGACATGTCTTCGAAATTCCGCGCGTGTTGTACGCCCAATGGCGTCCAAATGATATCTTCCAGATAAATCCCGTCGTCCGGCACCGCCTGCACTCGACCATAGCCGAAAATCAATGGCGGTTGCCCCACCTTTAGCAAATCATTATACGTGTCCGTGCCCGGCACCGAACAGTGGTTGAAATCAATGGCGACCCGTTCGAAACCAAATTTTTTTTGATTCACGGCCAATTCCGCGTTCGTCTTGTCCCCCGCGCGAAAGTTGCCGTCGGTGGATTTGTTATCGCCCCATGCGAAGAACTTGAGCCGCCGTGGCAGCGTTTCGTTCTTGAGGACGCCGTTCGATATTTTAAAGGTCTTAAGACCGTTTGCGTCAATCATGCGCCCAGTCTCTCACCCCTTTCTCAAAATCCTTAGTTCGTCACTACCCCTATTTTTCATTTAGAGATTTTGAGGCTCGCCGAACGTCATTTGAACGGGTGCGGCAATCCCAAGCTTAACAAAGCATACCCCCGCTTAAGGAAACAAATAAAAAGTGGGACAATCAAGATTTGCGGCAAGGAACGCTAAACACCAGCCTAATCCACGAGTGCGGCATCGGCACGTTGTGCCGTATTTGGCTCTTGGAAATCAGCCAAAGCAGCTTCCGCACGTTGCGCCGTATTGCGCTCCCGCACATCTCCATCATCATGCTGGTCAGATTTCTCGGCAGGTTTGGCCATCGGTTTGGCGACGATTCTACCAGCAAAGATATCCCGGATCGTTTTGAGCATTATCGGCGGCGTGCACTGTGATTTCAAAAGACGTTTCGTGGCCCCTTCCAACAAACCCTCGTCCTCCGATTCAATAATTGAATTGGTCGAAAAGATAATTACCGGCACGGTTTTGAGTGAGGCTTGGGCTTGAATAAATTTCAACACATCCACGCCATCGAACCTTGGCAATACCAGATCCAGCAAAACTAGGTCAGGAATGATATTATGCAGCATCCGCATCGCCTCGAGACCGTCTTTGGCCCAATGCACACAGTACCCTTCGCGTTCCATGGCCGTGCGATATGCCAGCAGTTCTACCTCGCTGTCTTCCACAAATAAAATGGTCTTCACGGAATCGCTCATACTTAATCTTTCTGCTAAAATTTCCGGCTAAATCTAAGGAATAAGAGCAACAAATATGCCATTGCCGCTTAGTTGACAGCATCAGAAAGGCCCTGGCTTTCAGTTGAAACGTGTTTAACCGCAAACAATTATGCATATTTGCCATATTGGCCGGCAAAGCCTTTTCAAGTTAGGGTTATGCTCATTGCACGTTTGCCGTGCAAATTTCACCACGGAGGACAAATCAATATCTGAACTGCTTGTTGACTATTCTCGATTCGAGATTCCCGAAAATCCCGGCGACCCGAAACGGCAAAAATCGCTTTGATTATCCAGCGGCGCTAAATGCCGTTACCGCACAAACATGTCAATACATTGGCATGATTTTTATTTCCACAAATGTTAATTTTTCCCCTCATCCTGAATGAAGACTGGCTTTAGCGTTCATTCCCGGCACATTCGCGCGCGCGCGTGGTTTTGGTTTCTATTGATTCCGGCCATGCTTGCCCTTTTTGCTGTGAATCTTTCCGCTCAATCTTCCAACACCTATTGGCAGGCCCAAAGCATCTACCAAATCGTCACTGACCGTTTCTACGATGGCAACACCAACAACGACAATGTCGAAGGCACCTACAATCCCGGCAATCCCACCGGCGTGCATGGCGGTGATTTCGCGGGCCTTGAGCAAAAACTCGATTATATCAAAGCCCTTGGCGCCACGGCCATTTGGATTTCGCCTATCGTCCTGAATACTGAAGGCCAATACCACGGCTACAGCGCCTGGAATTATTACGAGGTGGCCCCCCATTGGGGTTCCATTACTGACCTGCAAAACGTCGTGCGCGCGGCCCATGCGCGCGGACTTAAAGTGATCGATGATATCGTCGTCAATCACGGAGGCGACCTTGTGACCGGTAGCGGCTCAGGCTGGCCTGCATATAATTATCCCACCGGCTACAACTTGAAATATGTTAATTCCAGTAAAACCTATCCCGCGCCGTTCAATTTATCAGCAGCCAATCCCAACCTGACCAATCTTTGGCACAACTACGGCAATATCGATTCGTTCAATAATGCCCAGGAAGTCACCCTCGGCTGGCTGGATGGGTTGAACGACCTGCGCACCGAGGCCCCCTATGTCCGCACCAATATGATCAATATCTACGAGTATTGGATCAATCAGATTGGCCTCGATGCTTTCCGTGTGGACACTGTCCTGGAAGTGGACCATGGCTGCTGGCAGACGTTCTGCCCCGCGATTTATTCTTTTACCGCCACGAATATCCCTTATGGCGCTACCAGCGCCGATACTAATTTTTTCATTTTCGGCGAAGTGGACAATGGTTCTGAAAGCACCGTCGGCCCCTATACCGGCACTGAAGATGGTGGCGCGTATGAATTTGAATCCACCGAGGACTATCCGCTTTATTATGATCTCAATAGCGTCTTCGCCACCTTGAGTGGCAACACCGAGCAAATCCAAAATCATTACAACAACCTTCGTACATATTACGACCCTACTACCTGGGCACAACAAGTCATCTTCCTGGATAACCAGGATAATCCGCGCTTTCTCAGCACCAGCGAATCCAATGGTAACACCAATGCGCTCGAGACAGCCTTGGCATTCCTGTACACCTCCGTCGGTATTCCCAGCCTTTATTATGGCACTGAACAAGGCTTCTATGGCACCACCGACCCTGATTGCCGCGAAGACATGTTTTCGGGAGAATGGAAGGATACCAATGGCACCGTATCATCGCTGAGTTCGCCCGGCCCCGATAATTTCAACATGACGCATCCCCTCTTCCAATGGATTGCCCGATTGAACAATTTCCGCCGCCTCTATCCCGCCATGTCCCTCGGATCCTACGTCAACCAATGGTATAATTCCTCCAGTCCTGGCTTATTTTCCTATTCACGCATACTGAACGGCCAGGAAATCTTCGTTGTTCTCAATACCGCCAGTTCCAGCCAGAGCTTGCCCGCGCGTACGCTCACCTACCCCGCTGGCACCGTGATCGAAAATCTACTGAATACCAATGAAATTTATAGCCTGACCTCCAGTTCGCAAACGCCTTCTATCAGTGTCCCTGCCGTCACGGCTAAAATTTTTATCGCCCGCTCACAATGGCAGCCGCTCGCCCCCGTCGTCATGAACAATTCCCCGGCGCACTGGGCGGCAAATGTTTCTGCTTTTACCTCCATTACCCTTCAATTTAGCGATTCCATGAATACCGGCAGCGTGCAATCCGCTTTCAACACCATTCCCCCCGTCAGCGGTACATATAGTTGGTCCTCCACGATTGCACCCAACGATACGATGACCTTTACGCCCACTGGCGCGGGCTTGCCCGCCAATGCCAGCATCACTGTCACCGTCACCAACACCGCCGCGAGCGCTGCCACCGGTAAAATGTTATTTGCCCCCTACAGCCTCACCTTCCAAACCGCTGCTCCAATTGTTATTACCTCACCCCTCAACAACGCCGACTTCGCTCCGGACTCTAGTGTGCCCATCACCGTCAATGTCTCTGAATTTGGTAATAACCTCGCCAGCGTCACTTATTACGCCAACGGTATTAACATCGGCAGTTCCGCGATCTCACCGTATAGCTTCCCTTGGACAAATGTTCCCAGCGGTTCTTACGCGCTCACTGCCGTAGCTACTAGCTCTTTGGGAAACTCCGTCACCTCCGCCGTGGTGAATATTACTGTCAACCCCACGGTCGCCTACGATTTTG
>DASXFM010000379.1:0-2198 GCA_036489615.1 Verrucomicrobiia bacterium
AAATTCGCAGATGTCCTGATTTTGGCGACCAAACCCGATTACGTCGCCGCCGCGCTTTCACAAGCCCATGACCAGTTAAAAACGAAAGACAATTACTTTCTCATCTCCATCGCCGCTGGCGTGACCATTTCAAAATTGGAAAGCGCCCTGCCATCCGGCGCGCACGTCATCCGTGCAATGCCCAATACGCCCGCCCTGCTGGGCGCATCCGCATCCGCCTTCGCGCCCGGAACCTGCGCAAACGCCGACGATGCAGCCCTTGCGCAAAAATTATTGTCCGCCGTTGGCATTGCGTTCCAGGTCAAAGAAAGCCTCCTCGACGCTGTGACCGGCTTGAGCGGGAGCGGTCCTGCCTATGTGTATCAATTTATCGAAGCCCTGAGTGACGGCGGGGTTGCCTCCGGCCTGCCGCGCGACACCTCCACTCGGTTGGCGGCCCAAACTGTTTTGGGCGCAGCGCGCATGGTTCTGGAAACAGGTTTGCATCCCGGCGCCCTCAAAGACCAGGTGGCCAGTCCCGGCGGCACCACCATCGAAGGCCTGCACGAACTCGAAAAAGGCAAATTGCGCGGCACAGTCATCAGCGCCGTCCGCGCCGCAACTGAAAAATCAAAGAAATTGGGGCAGCAATAAATTCGGATGAAACCAGCACAGTAACCGACTACGTTACTCCTCGACGTTCCGATCAATGTCTGTAGGGCAGGCGTCCTCGCCTGCCGGTTCCAGGGCCGGCCCGGCCCGTGTCTCTTGTCTTCATTCGATGTTCAGCGTTGGGCTGCCTGCCCTCCGTCTTGTCCGGCGTAGCCTTGGCGAAGACGGAAGCTTCCAAGCGTAGGAGGGTTCAGGGTTCGATGTTCCGCATTCATTTCCCCAAAGCCCGTAGGGCTGGCGTATCTGTAGAAAACTCACCAAAAAAGATTCTCAAGCCCCGTCAGGGGCGATGTAGTCTGCGTTCACATTTAGATAAATCTGGACGGTCCAACCCACAACCAGCCTTCCAAACCGCCGCAAGATCCTCCCCATCCAGTCTCATCAAATTGAATTTTCCCCAAACACTGTATATTGGACCCATGCAAACTTCGCTCGATCCAAAAGGCCGCTTCTCCAATCGCGTCGAAAATTACGTCCGCTACCGGCCTGGCTACCCGGCGGAGATCATCGCCCTGCTCCGCAATGAATGCGGCCTCACCTCCAATTCCGTCATCGCCGACATCGGTTCCGGCACCGGCAAACTCTCGGAACTTTTTCTGAATGCGGAATGCCGCGTCTTCGGCGTCGAACCAAACAAAGAGATGCGTGAAGCCGGCGAACGGATGAATCATCCCAACTTCACCAGCGTTAACGGCTCGGCGGAAGCGACTACGTTGCCCGCGCAGAACGTTGATTTTATCACTGCCGGCCAGGCGTTTCACTGGTTTGACCTCGACCGATGCCGTCCCGAATTCGCGCGCATCCTCAAGCCCGGCGGCTGGCTCGTGATCATTTGGAATGACCGGCGCGACGATACCACGCCCTTTTTGGCCGCTTACGAAAATCTCCTGGAACAATATGGGACCGATTATGCCCAGGCGCATCATCGCCGATCCGACAAACCGGAAGTCATTCGCCCGTTCTTTGGCAATGAACCGCGCTTCAAGAGTTTTCACAACATCCAGCAATTCGATTTCGAAGGACTCAAAGGCCGGTTGCTCTCCTCATCCTACGCACCCGTCGAAGGCCAGCCGAAATACGAGGAAATGCTCATCGAACTCAAGCGGATATTCAACCTGCATCAAAAGGACGGGATCGTTGCGTTTCAATACGACACGCATGTGTATTATGGCCATTTTTGATTTACGATTTACGCGTCAATCACGGTTCCCTCCATCAATCGTAATACTTCCTTTGTTCATTCGCTGCACGTGGATTTTCGAGTTGTAAAATAACGTCACGCGCCGCATTCGTCGCGTAAATCGTAAATTGTAAATCGCAAATCCCTACATCGAATCCACTTTCTTTCTCACCGCCTCTTCCATTTCAATCAGCGGCGGCCAGTTGCGTTTGAAACCTTCACCGGGCAATTTTTTCGTCGCGTCAATTCCGAGTTTAGTACCGATGGCCACTTCACTGGTCGCATGATCCAGGACGTCCGCCGGGCCTTTGGTAAAGATCGAATCGCGTTGCGGGTCGGTATTGGCGCACAAGCGGAACAGCACGTC
>DASXFM010000278.1:0-11531 GCA_036489615.1 Verrucomicrobiia bacterium
GCCGAGCCAAAGAAAGTTTGTCGCCGCCAACAGGTACAGTGAGCCGGAGAAGAAAAAGATGCCAGCCAGGAAGCACCACCACGGCCCGGCTTGAAATGGCTTCCGTCCCGCAATCACGAAGAGCATGACCGCGTGAATAAAGTGATAAAACGCGGCCTTTTCCCATATTGCAGTCGTGCCATTCTGGATGAGCAAGGACTTCATGCTGTGCGCACCGAACGCGCCGAGGGTCACCGCGAGAAAGCCCAGGAGGGCGGAAACACGGTAAGCCAATGTCGATTTCACGCTGTAGCGGTCATTCGGGCATTTGCAACCGGACCTTGTCTGCAACCTGCGCCACGTCCTTATCGCCGCGGCCTGAAAGGTTCACGATAACCAGCGCGTTTTTTTTCATCTTTGGCGCGCGTTTGATGACTTCAGCTACAGCGTGGGCGCTTTCAAGCGCCGGGATGATGCCTTCCAGCCGCGCCAATTTCATAAACGCGTCGAGGGCGTCGTCATCGGTCGCGTAGGTGTATTCCACCCGGCTTTCGTCACGGAGAAAGGCGTGTTCCGGGCCCACGGCGGCATAATCCAGCCCGGCGCTGACGCTATGAGTGAGTTGAATCTGGCCGTATTTGTCCTGCAGAATGTAACTGCGAGTCCCTTGCAATACTCCGAGTGAACCGCCTTGAAATCGCGCCGCGTGCTGCTCCGGCTTAATGCCCAGGCCGCCCGCCTCCACACCGACCATCTTCACAGCCTTATCTTCAAGGAACGGATAAAACAATCCGATGGCATTGGAACCGCCGCCGACGCAGGCGATCAGCAAATCAGGGAGGCGTTTTTCCTTTTCGAGCATCTGCGCGCGGGCCTCATCACCAATTACACGCTGAAAATTCCGGACCATGACCGGATACGGATGCGCGCCGTACGCCGTGCCGAGAATATAATGGGTGCTGCGAACGTTCGTGACCCAATCGCGCATGGCCTCATTCACGGCCTCCTTGAGCGTCTTTTGCCCAGCCTGGACAGGGACGACGTCGGCACCGAGCATTTTCATGCGATACACGTTCAATTCCTGACGGCGGCAGTCCACCGCGCCCATGTAAATGACGCATTTTAAGCCAAACATCGCGGCCACTGTGGCTGTGGCCACGCCGTGCTGGCCGGCGCCGGTTTCAGCTATAATTCGCGTCTTGCCCATGCGTTTGGCCAGGAGGATTTGGCCCATCGCGTTGTTGATTTTGTGGGCGCCGGTATGGTTCAGGTCTTCGCGCTTGAGATAAATTTTCGCGCCGCCCAGGTCACGCGTGAGGCGCTCGGCCAAATAAAGAGGTGTGGGACGTCCGACAAATTCGGTCAGGTAATAACTCAACTCCCGCTGAAATTCCGGGTCCTGCTGCGCCCGAAAATATTCCTCCTCCAATTCTTTCAACGGGTGCATCAAGGTCTCGGGAACGAAACGGCCCCCGTAGGGACCAAAATGGCCCTCGGCATCCGGCAATGCTTCTGCGGCTATTGAACTCATGATCTCATTTTCTCGCAAAGAGGCGGTGGCGCAAAGTTTTATTTCACAGGCTTCATAACAGTTCCCCGTGCCTGAAGCAGGTCACCAGGTGATCGTTCACCATTCCGACTGCCTGCATGTAAGCGTAGCAAATCGTCGAACCAACAAATTTGAATCCGCGCTTGAGCAAATCCTTGCTTAGGGCGTCCGAGATTTTCGTCTGCGCCGGGACTTCTTTCATGCTTTTACGATGGTTAATGACGGGGGTGCCATCGACAAATCGCCATTGATAGCTGTTGAAACTTCCGAATTCCTCCCGTACTTGCAGGAAGGCCCTGGCGTTTTTGATGGTTGACTCGATTTTCAAGCGATTGCGGATGATTCCCTCGTTATTCATCAGCTTTTCGACTTTTGCCCGGTTGTATCGGACTATTTTTTCCGCATCGAAATGATCGAACGCATTCCGATAATTCTCTCGTTTGTTCAATACCGTCCGCCAGCTAAGGCCGGCCTGCGCGCCTTCGAGGATGAGAAATTCGAATAAGACCCGGTCGTCATGGACGGGTACGCCCCATTCCTCGTCGTGGTAACGGACATACAGGTCGTCTGTCGGCCATGGGCATCTCGTTTTATCGTCTTTCATACGGAGCGGGCGGCGGCTATAAAAGCCCTTATTTTTGCGTGGTCTTTAATTCCCGGCGCGCTTTCCACGCCGCTTGAGACATCCACACCAAATGGCCGGACCTTGCGGATGGCGTCGGCAACGTTTTCAGCATTCAGTCCGCCAGCTAGAATAATTGGTTTGCCGAATTTTTGGGCTTCCACGGCCAGGTCCCAATTGAATTTTTCGCCCGTGCCGCCAAGTGTCGTAGACGAATAGGCGTCGAGCAAATAGGCATCCGTCCCATATTTAGGGATCTGCTCCAGGGTTTCGGGGCCGTGGACACGAAAAGCTTTCATGTTCATCAGCCCAAATTGTGCGCAAAATTCGGGCGATTCATCACCGTGAAACTGTAACAGTGTCAGTCCGCATTCCCGGATTGCGCTTAACACAAATTCTTCAGGAGCATTCACAAATACGCCCACCCGCATGATAAAGGGCGCCAACGTCCGGGAAATCGCTGCCGCATCTGCCAACCGGACGTACCGCGGGCTCTTCTCGTAAAAGATAAAACCCAGCGCATCAGCTCCCGCGGCGACAGCCGCTTGCGCGTCAGCTGGGTTTGTAATACCGCAGATTTTTACTTTCGTGTCCATTTTTACGTTATCAGAGTACGTGAATTGGCCTTAAATTAGATTAGAGCCGACTCTCGTTCACTGCTACAATTTAATGCAGCCGTCAATGGCACTCTTTTTTCAAAACCAAGTCTATGCCGCGGTCCATTTATCTCGATTATAACGCGACCACGCCGCTGGATCCCGCTGTGCGTGACGCCATGCTCCCGTTTTTAGGCGAAATCTGGGGTAATCCGTCGAGCGTTCATCACATTGGCAGACACGCCCGGGCTCTGTTGGATGACGCCCGGGAACGCGCCGCACGGTTTCTGGGAGGGAAACCCAGTGAAATTGTTTTTACCAGCGGCGGGACTGAATCCAATAATCTAGCCATCCTGGGAACCGCCCGTCTGTTGCGAGCAAAGGGAAAACACCTGATCACCTCCACTGTTGAACATCATGCGGTCCTCCATTGTTTTGATTTTCTCGAAGCCCGGGAAGGGTTCGAGGTTTCGCGCCTGGCCGTGGATTCAGGCGGCCGTGTGTCGCCGGAAGATTTGGAGCAGGCCATTCGACCGGAAACCGTCCTGGTCTCTGTGATGGCGGCCAACAATGAAATTGGAACCATTCAACCCATTTCAGAACTCGGCGCCATTTGTCGTCGCCGCGGCGTAGCCTTTCACACCGATGCTGTTCAATGGTTTGGCAAGCAGTCTTTTGAGGATGTCGGCCAGTTTAATGCCGACTTGGTTTCGGTCTGCGCGCATAAGTTTCACGGTCCAAAAGGCGCCGGCTTACTCTGGATAAAATCGCCGCTCCACCCTGACCCTATTTTACTTGGAGGCAGCCACGAAAATGAACGCCGCGCCGGTACTGAAAACCTCGCCGGTATCATTGGCCTGGTCGCCGCGTTGGAGAAGTTTGTAAAAAAACCCGTATTTGATGCTCTTCGGTTACGCTCATATGCTGAGAAATTGGCTTCTACGATCGCTTCTATCGACGGTTGCGAATTGGCCGGTCCCTCTGAGAACTGTCTCTCAAATACTGTTTCCTTTACCGTTCAAGGTTCGGACAGCATCGCGCTTTTAGCCGGTTTGGACGTGGAAGGGATTTGCGCCTCCAGCGGTTCAGCGTGCTCGGCTGGTTCTCTGGAACCTTCTCACGTCATTGTCGCCATCGGAAAATCCAACCTGGCCAATTCTCTCGTTCGTTTTTCGCTAGGCCGCGACACGACGCCTGAAGATGTGGATTTCGTTTGCTCGGCCCTCCCTGACATTGTCCGACGCTCTCGCTCCAGGCGTTCTGCCGGTATTCCAACAACTCCCTGAATCACTTCTTAATTGTCTGTGAATTAAGTGCGAATTTCGCGAACAACTTTGACTTTAATATTTTTTCGGTTTCTTTACCTTGAGTTGCACAGAGGCCGACGTTTCAAGAAACGCTGTGCCAGCCTTGACAGGCAGGGTTGTTTGCTTTATTCACAGCCCTTAATAATAAGAGTGTTTTTTATAAAAGAATTTACTATTAACCGAACATGAACCTGACCATCTCGAAGGAACAAATTATCACCGGACTGCAGGCCGTGCAAAACGTGGTCGGCTCCCGCACAACGTTGCCGATACTTTCGAACGTTTTATTGCGAGCGGAAAAGGATCGTGTCGAGTTTACCGCCACGGATCTGGATGTGTCGGTGGTCTGCTCCGTGGAAGCCAAGGTGAAAAAGCCGGGTGGGACGACGGTACCGGTCAAAAAGCTGTTTGGAATTGTTCGCGAATTGAACGGCAACGAGATCGAACTGGAAACGGACGAAAAAAACGTCACAGTGATCAGCTGCGGGCCGTCCTATTATAAAATTCATGGGTTGAGCGCCGACGAATTTCCGCCGTTGCCCAAGTTCAAGGATGACAAAAAGGTTTCACTTCAGCAGGAAACCATTAAGGCGATGATGCGGAAAACCGCTTTTGCAGTTTCCACGGATGAATCGCGCTACGTGCTGAACGGCATTTTTCTCAGCCTGAAGGACAACAAGATGACCATGGTGGCCACAGACGGCCGGCGGCTGGCCCTGGCGGACGAGGAAGCGGACATCTCAGAGAAAAGCAGCGGCGAATTCATTGTTCCAGCCAAGGCCGTGAGTGAACTGAACCGCTTGCTTCAGGAAAAGGGCGAGGCGGAAATTAAGTTTGGAGAGAATCAGGCTTCCTTCGCCCTGAAAGATGAAAAAGGTTTTTCTGTTTTGCTGATTACAAAGCTAATCGAAGGCAATTATCCAAATTACAAGCAAGTCATACCGACGGAAACGAAAGAACGCATACCGCTGGTGAGAGAGGAATTTCTGCAGGCGTTGCGCCGGGCGGAAATCATGACGAGTGAAAAAGCAAATTCGGTCAAGCTCTCATTTGGAAAGAATAATCTGGCAATCACCGCCAACACACCGGAAGTCGGGGAGGCCAGGGAATCGCTCGCGGTCAATTACAAAGGGAAGGAAATGGCCATCGCCTTTAACCCTCGTTACCTGATTGACGCGTTGGGCGCCTTGAGCGAAGACGAAGTATTTTTTGAATTGATTGATGAATTGAGCCCGGGCGTTCTGAAAATCAATGGGCCATTTCTTTACGTCGTCATGCCAATGCGGCTAAGCTGAACAATCTTCAGTAAAATTAATTGTTCGAAAGGATGGAGAGACAGATTTACATCTGTTCCACGGCCTCGATTCCCAACACATCCAGTCCTTGTTTCAAGACACGCGCGGTCAACTCGCAAAGCGCCAGGCGGGAATGACGAGTTTCAGGATCCGCCTTAAGCACGGGGCAGTTTTCGAAAAAGACATTGAACTTTCCGGCCAGATCATAGAGGAAGATGCACAAAAAGTTCGGGCGATACTCTTCAGCGACAGCCTCAAGAGTCAGGCCAAAATTTAACAAATGCTTGGCCAAAGAAATTTCCTCCGGCTCGATTAATTTGAGAGCTTGATTCGCTTCCACGGTAGCAGCACCTGATTTTCTGAAGATGCTTCGAATACGCGCATAGGCATATTGCAAGTACGGAGCCGTATTGCCGTTAAGGGCGAGCATTTTATCCCAACTGAAGACATAATCACTCTGACGGTTAGGCAGGAGATCGGCGTATTTCACAGCGCCAAGGCCAACCACCCGGGCGATTTCGCGACGCGACGCTTCAGGCAGATCGGGATTTTTCTCTGACACGATCTTGAACGCTCGTTCTTCTGCCTCGTCCAGCAAGTCAGCAAGCTTGACGGTTTCGCCGCTGCGCGTTTTGAACGGTTTGCCATCCTCGCCAAGGATTGTGCCAAACCAAACATGAGCGAGCCGGGTTTTCGAATCCGGCTGCCATTTGTGGAACGCCTTAAAGATCTGCTGAAAATGCAACTGTTGCCGACCATCGGTCACGTAGATGATTTCGTCCGGACGCCATTGTTCCAGCCGAAAGGCCAGCGTTGCCAGATCTGTGGTTGAATAATTAGACCCGCCGTCGCTCTTTCGAATCAGGGCCGGCTTATCTTTAAGTTGAGGATCTTCGTCAAAGAAAATGGCAATGGCTCCTTCGCTTTCTCTCGCGATATTCTTCCGAAACAATTCGTCGATTAGGGGTTTTAAGCGATCATTGTAAAAGCTTTCCCCATAGGTGAAGTCGAATTTGACGCCGAGGCGCGAATAAATCTCGTCAAATTGCTTTTCGGACAGAGCAATCATTTCGCGCCAGATTTTAAGATTTTCGGCATCCCCGTTCTGAAGTTTGACCAATTCAAGGCGAGCTTCATCCAGGACTGCGGCGTCCGATTCACCGGCGGCATTGACGAATTTGTAAAGCCGTTCCATTTCAGAAATGGGGTCCGAACTGAGCGCCCCTACGTTCAGATATTTTTTCCAGCCGACGAGCAGTTTTCCGAATTGCGTCCCCCAATCGCCAATATGATTGTCGGTGATAACGCGATGGCCCAGGAGGCGGAGGGCACGGGCGAGTGAATCGCCGAGAAATGTCGAGCGAATGTGCCCGACGTGCATCGGTTTGGCGACATTCGGCGAGCTGAAATCGACGACGACAGTTTTAGGGAGCGAAGCTGTTTCAAAAAACAGAGGGCCGCCACCTGCCGCCGATTCAAGTGTTTGAGAGAGAGCGGAATTTTTCAGCCGGAAATTCAGGAAACCGGCCCCGGCGATTTCCACTTTTTCGCACGTCCCGGTGACAGCGAGCTTTTTCAGGACATCTTCGGCGAGCTGGCGCGGATTCATCTTGCGCGCCTTGGCCAGGGACATCAGGGCGTTGCTTTGATAATCGCCAAACTTAGGGTCCGGACAGGGGCGAACGAGCACGACTGAAGAATCGGCATCCGGCAGTACTTCCCTGACGGCGGCCTGCAATTGCAATTCAATTTGTTTATGAGGCAACACACGGGGAAAATAGCCGTAAAATGAGTAAAATACACGAAAGAAACGGCCGTCGCCCGGACATAGACGCGTTGAAGCGGGCCAGCGGTTTTAGGCTGTTTTCGGAGGAGTGAAGGTCAGGGAGACTACCGTTTGCCGAATTCCCGAATGGCCGTTAGCATGGCGTCGGAATCAGGGGCTTTTTCAAGGGCCTGGCGGAACTCGGGTTTGTGAAGGAGTTTAGCGATGTTGGCCAGAGTGTGAAGGTGCTTTTGAAATTGTCCCTGAGGCACGAGAAACAGCATGACGAGCTTGACGGGCTGGTTGTCGAGAGCGTCGAAGTTCACGCCGTTGTTCGAGCGGCCAAGTGAGCCGACGACCTCGAAAATCAAATCGGTTGAAGCGTGGGGGATGCCGATGCCAAAACCAATACCGGTGCTCATGGAGGTTTCTCGCTTTTTGACGGCGGCCGTGACGGCGTCGCGGTCAGCGGTCTGAATTTTTCCCGTGGAGACGAGATTATCAATCAATTCGTCGATGGCCTCCCAGCGGTTGGTTGCGCGCAAGTCGGGGACGATTTGCGCTTTCGTCAAAATATCAGCCAAGTCCATATCGTGCGTTCCAAGTTTTGAACGGAAACGGGCTGAAACTCAAGACTGAATTATTGACAATTTGCCCCGGGGTTTTGGCTAAGTCAACTTTTGCAGCCAATGAAGCACTGTAATGGTGCCATTAACCCAGTATTTAAATGCCGTGGCAGGTGTGATACTGCCGGCGAGCAACGGGACGCCAAACAGCAGGATGCCCGCGTTGCCCAGGAAAATCACGACGCCAGAAAATAAATAGCCTTGCGAGGTGATATCGCTTTGCTGGGTTTGCAGCGTCTGAAATGTCAGCGTGACATGAAAGGCGTAGGCGGCGCCCAGTAGCAAATGGAAATAGACCAGGAACCTTGTCCAGCCCCAGATCCAATGGCCCGAGGCGAAAACGGCGATGACAATGACCGCATAAAGAGGGAAAAAATACGGTGCGAGGGTGATCAGAAAATTGGTTTTGGTCACGACCACGTGCCCGCCTTTGGCGGTGATCTTCATCTTCTTGACCCGTCCACCGAAAATCCAGGTCCAGAGGGCGTGAGTAAATTCGTGGCCAAAGACGTAAATCCACATGGGTTTTGGCAGGAGGAAAAAAATCACACACCAGCACGCGACACCGGCCAAAAAAGGAACCCAGGTGGTATCGGCGCTGCCGCAGGCGCGCAATACGGCGCCGAGAGCGAGTGCCATGCCGGCGCACACCGGCAGTAGCAAAATCGCGATGAAAAACTTGAGCCACGTCGGCATTACGCAAAGATTAAACGCAGGACCGCGGTGATGAAGAGAAAATTCGAAAATCGCCACCCACAACCGATGCGTCCGTCAACAGGGCTTTAACTTTTCAACAAATTTATTGCCCGCTTTTCGGATTTGCCCGTAGTCTTTGGGCATGACACAAGAAGAGGTATTACACATTTTCCGGGACACCGGAGCCCTGCTCGACGGCCATTTCGTTTTGCGCAGCGGACTCCACAGCCGGCAATTCTTCCAATGCGCTCTCGCCCTGCAACAAATGCCCGTGGTCGAAAAACTTGGCGAAGCGCTGGCCCGCAAGGTCGAAAAATTTGAAACCGTCACCGTCATTGCGCCGGCCATCGGTGGGCTTGTTATTGGGCAGGAGGTGGCGCGGCACCGCCGGGCGCGCTTTATTTTCGTGGAAAAAGAAGAAGGCAAGCTGGGGTTACGCCGGGGTTTTAAAATCGAGCGTGGCGAAAAGATTTTGGTAATCGAAGACGTGGTCACTCGCGGCGGTCGGGTGCAGGAGACAATCGACATCGTTCGCGCCAATGGCGGTTACGTCGTGGGCGTGGCGGCCATCGTGGACCGCTCAAACGGCGAGGTGAAATTCGGGGTGCCGTTCATGAGTTTGTTGTCCCTGAAGGTCGAGGCATTCGAGCCGGACAAATTGCCGCAGGATTTGAAAGGCATTCCAGCGATTAAGCCGGGCAGTAAGTGAGCCGTTAAATCGCTAAAACGGTGCCCCGTCTTCGCTACGCTTCGATGCGGCAAGAACGGGGTACGAACGGGGTACGAATGAAAACCCGGGCTCTTAATCAAGAGAGATGGAGCAGGGGGTCAGGACGGATTCGGTCATTCCGTGGATGATCTTTTTGTCGGCGGGGACGATGGTGGCCAAAACGCCGCCGGTTTGCGGGCGGGCGGAGTCGCCATCACCGGCCACGAAATAATAGGGACAAAGCCGCACACGCCCTTGCATAGAGACAGATTCATTTTTCTCGAAATCGAACCAGGTTGATTCCACAAGCTTAGGCCGTTCGTAACGTTGAAGCACAAATGGCGATTTTTCGAAGCTTGCGAGCGCCTCATCCACAGCCGCGGCCCAATCGGCATGAGACAAGTCGCTGCCGAGAAACACGCCACGAGCGCCCCAGGCCTTTTCCGAATAACCGGAGATTTTGAGAATCAGGTCGCGCTCCTTCTGCGATAGCGTTTTCAACTGTCGCCAGTCCGTCAGGTTCAGCCCCGGAAACGCCGCATGTGGCGGCAAGGGCGCGGGGTCCAGCAGCCACGTATATGGAACGGCGTTTTTGAGCCGCGCGAAAAAGTTTTCGCCCAGCTCCTGCCGCCAGAAATCGCGCAGATTCCAGTTCCACAACAGCGCAAAAAGCATCTTCTCCTCGAAAATGGTTTTTGGCGGCGGCGTGAGCCGGATTTTGCCCTCGGAAGCGAGGGCAAAAATCGTTTTCGCGTTCGGCACATTCGCGATGTCAAACAATTCAAAGAAGCGATAAACGGCGTCACCGGCGGCAAAGTCTTCAAATTTGGAATCCCGAACCTGTAGCTTCGAAATTCGCCCGGCCAGCCATTCCATTTCTGGCCGATAGGTGGCCGCTTCGTCAGAGACGATGACGTGGACATTCTTAGCGTCTCCGAATATCGACTCAAAGCCTTTAATCATACCGTTGCTGCCTCCGACGATTTGAGAGCCTCCCTCCAGGCTGGAATAGACGTGGCTCAGCCAGGCAGTCAGGCCGATGCCGCCCGGGACCGAGTCCAATTCGGTGATGCAAACCCCATTTTCCGTCAGCAGAATGTCCGGACGAATTACTCGCGGCAGATCATTCTTAAAGATGTGCGCGCGTTGCATGTCGATCATTTCCAGTGGTTTGCCCAAATCAAGCCAGCGCGCGATCCATTCCGGCTGTTTGCCTTCGACGCTTTTGCGATAGAGCAAATTGACCGCGCGATAAAACTGGAGCAGCACCCGACCAAGGGAATCGAGTTCTTTCGCCAGAGCCGGAGCGAGAGGAAAGGGTGAAACAGATGTGCGCCATTGGAGTCCGGCGAATAGTCCGTCGGACGGAAGCGAATCGCGAACTGTGGTCGCTGTTTCCTGGGGCGACATGGGATTTTAGGAGCGGACCTGACCGTCACCAATACCGATCCATTTGTAACTGGTCAGTTCGGCCAGGCCCATCGGCCCGCGAGCGCCGATTTTATCGGTGCTGATGCCGATTTCCGCGCCCATGCCGAATTCGCCACCGTCAGTAAATCGGGTGCTGGCATTCCAGTAAACGGTGGCGGAATCGACTTCGTTGAGAAATTGGCGCGCATGGGCTTCGTTGCGGGTGACGATGCTGTCCGAATGCGCGGAGCCGTAGTAATTCACGTGATCAATCGCCTGCCTCAAGCCGTCCACGACGCGCACATTCAAGATGTAATCGTTATACTCGGTGAACCAATCCTGTTCAGCGGCGGCTTTGAGGCGCAATTTACCGTTGAGCGCGGAAAGTTGGGACATCGCGGCCGGGTCGCATCGCAACTCCACCTTTTTTTCAGCCAGTTTTTTGCCGATTTCGGGAAGAAACGTGGCAGCGATTTTTTTATCCACGAGCAATGTTTCCATTGCGTTGCAAACAGCAGGACGCTGCACTTTGGCGTTCATGGCGATGTTTTCGGCCATCGTCAAATCGGCGTCGGCATCCACGAAAACATGGCAGACACCTTTGTAATGTTTGATGACGGGCACTTTGGAGCATTCAGTGACGGCGCGAATGAGGCCTTCGCCGCCGCGCGGCATGCAGAGATCGATATACTGGGTGAGGCCGAGCAGGAGGGGAATGGCCTCACGGTCGGGAACGGACACGACCTGGATGGCGTGTTCAGGAAATCGGGGAAGAACCTTTTTCCCGGCGTCGATCATTGTCCGGGCAATAATTTGATTGGAATGCATCGCTTCCTTGCCGCCGCGAAGAATCGTCGCATTGCCGGATTTGAAGCACAGGCTGGCGGCATCGGCGGTCACATTGGGGCGGGATTCGTAGATAATGACAACAACGCCAATGGGTGTGGAAATCTTTTGCAGTTTCAAACCGTTTGGCC
>DASXFM010000291.1:0-9873 GCA_036489615.1 Verrucomicrobiia bacterium
GCCATCTCCTGTTGGCGCTTTTCAAGCCGCGCGAGGCTTAAATTTGCCACGTTCGCGCACGCGATGAGCAGCACGCATCCAATCGCCGCAAGCAATCCGAACAGCGTCCTTTCCAAATCGTCGCGTCCGTCGCTAAATTCATAACGCGCCGGGCGCACCCAAAAGCCCAATCCGCCCGGCCTGGATTTCCAATCGTCGCGATACATTTTACCCGTCCCGGGGTCGGTTGCGAGTTGATGCGCCAGCGTGCCGAGCATCGCTTCCACTTGCGGGACGCTGGCATCCGGCTTCAAGCGCGCAAACACTCGAGTGTTGGGGCCCGTCGCCCAACCGGGCGGCAAACGAAGCGGTTCGGCTGGGAACCAGAATTTTGCCCCGCCCTCGGGAAATTGAAACTGACCCGGCATCACGCCAATGACCGTGAAATGTCGTCCACTCAGGGTAACGGTCTTCCCGATGATTTGCGGGTCTCCATTAAACAGGGTTTGCCACCAGGACGAGGAGAGGATGATCACCGTGTCGCGCGTGGGCACATTGTCCGTGCCGAGAGGCACTGCCTCGTCCGCGGCGAATGTCCTGCCCAAAAGCGGCGGAACGTTCCAGAGCTCAAAGAAGTTTGGCGAGACACCGAATCCGCCGTCCTCTTCGATGAAATCGTCCGTCTTTCTTTCTAAACTAACCCCTTCGGTCCAGGTGAGCTGTGCAAACAAATCCTGATGCGCGATTACCGCTTCCAGCGCCGGCGGGGTGAGACCGTCGAAGAATGGCTTGTCGTTTTGGTCGCGAAATTCTCCATGGGTATACAAGCGCTCAGCGATTTGAATCAATCGCCCGGGGTTGGGTCCTGGAATGGGATTGAGCAAACTCGAGTTCACGACACTGTAAACAGCGGCAGTCGCGCCAATGCCCAGCGCCAAAGCCAGCACCACGACCGTAGTGAAGCCCGGATCTTTTCGAAGAGTCCGCAAACCGAAGCGAATGTCCTGCAGCAAACCTTCGCCAAAACTCACACCTCGCATTTGGCGGCATTCTTCACGGACGGACTGGAGATTGCCAAAACGCTTGCGCGCTTCCCGCGCGGCGTCCTGTGGAGACATGCCCTCGGCCATATTGGCAGCCGTGCGCTGTTCCAGGTGGAACTGTAATTCGTCGTCAATCTCCTGCTTCGCCGCCCGATTCTGCCACAGCGAGCGAAATCGAATCCAAATGGCGCGGAATGGATTCATGGGTTGCCTAGGACGGTTGCAGCACCAGGTTAATCGCGCGGTGAATCCTTTCCCAAAGGGCCAGCTCTTCGTCCAGTTGCCGCCGTCCGGTCCGCGTCAATTCATAATACTTGGCGCGGCGATTGTTCTCGGATTTCCCCCAATCGGCCCGAATCCAGCCCTTCGCTTCCATCCGGTAAAGGGCCGGGTAAAGCGAACCCTCTTCCACCACCAACATGTCCCCTGAGCGGATTTGGATGCGCTGCGCGATCGCATACCCATGCATCGGCCCGGCGGCGATGGTCTTCAAGATCAGCAAATCCAGGGTGCCCTGGAGCAATTCAGTTTTGTTGGCGGGCATACTCTAATAGATGTTCTAGGGGAAAAATAGGCCCTCTCGCCTAGAATGTCAAGGGGAGCGTGTTCGGAGCCGAATTTTTAGATAAAATCCAACTCCAAAAGACTTAACTTCGACTGAATTTCGCAAATTTATTTTAAAAAATGCCCTTCCGCGAAGTTAAGCCCGACACTCGAATTTCCCAACAAAAAGCGGCCATTTTACCCCCTTAACGATTTCGTTAAGGGTTTCGGCGGCATGTTAAGCTTTGCAAACCCGGTACACATGTTTTGGCTTAACTTGGGTCCTTGGCCAGGGGAATTCTTCTCGCTCGCCGCGCCGTAGTTTCAGCGAAGGTGGGTCCTCGGCGGGCATCCGGGACGGTGCTTTTCATTCCTCGGTTCCTGCCTTCCTCATTGTCTAATCTGCGGAAATCTGCGTCATCTGCGGATAAACGGGCGCGTCTTAGCACCGTTTTTGGTAGGGACGGCGCGCGGCGCTGTCCGCGCCGCGTTTAGCGGCGCAACGAATGTGGTGGGACGTTGGATCGTCCCGCATTGCGGGATTCCGCCCGCTCTGCGGGCGGTGACGGCGCAGCGCGCCGTCCCTACCACCACCAACGTAAGAACAATGTGTGGATGCGTCATCTGCGGATAAACGTCCCCTTTAATTCATTTGCGGAAAGGTGAAATCACGGTAATGTTACGTGCTCCCGTGATGGGGACGAATGGGTTCGATGCCTGACACAACAAAGAGAAGGTCAAAAGAAGATTGCCCGGAACATTTTCCCCAGTCACAATGTCTATCTTTGCATGAATGACACGTCCACAGTCGCGACCCCGGCGAAATCGTATTCGCCGTCGGCGGCACGCGATTTTTCCAGTCCCGTGTCGCGGCCCAAAAAAGGCGCGTTCCAACTCCTGCGCGAGGTCCTGAACCACGGCGGCCCCGGCTATTTGCAGTTTGCCATCACCAATATTTGCAATGCCGACTGCGGTTTCTGCGGGTTCGCCCGGTCCAAGTTTGATCCTCGCGCGCGCCGTAGCGTTACTTTCGACGAAGCTAAACTCGCCATCGATACGGCGGTCAAAAATCACATCGGTTATCTCCTGTTCGTGGGCGGCGAGCCGATGGTCCATCGCGATCTGCGCGCGATGACGCGATACGCCGCCGAACGCGGCATTCGCCCGATGATCTGCACCAACGGTGGCCTGTGGAACGATGAAAACATGCGCAACCTGGCGAGCGACGGTCTCACCAGCGTGATCATGTCCATCGACGCCCATGACATCACGAAGCACGAAAAGAACCGCGGCCTGCCCGACGTCTGCAAAAAAATCAAACGGGCCAATGAGTACTTCCATTCCGTGGGCATTCAAACCACGGCGAGTATCACGGCCAGCCGGCTGATCGACGACTACGAAAAATTACCCGAGTTTCTCCAATCGGTTGGGTTTACAAGCTGCACCTTCAGTTATCCGCTCACGTCGCTGGCCAGCAGCTATCTGAGCTTTAGCGACAGCGGTCTGGTGAACTTTTCCAATGACGAACTCATCGGGCTCTTCGATAAAATCAAAACGATGAAGGCGCGCAGCGGGTTCCCGGTGGTTAATCCCTCGGAATCGCTGGATGAAATGCAGCGGCATTTGCGCGGTGAAAAGGAAAAGTTCGGCTGTCTGGGCGGGTTGAAATATTTTTACCTGGATTGGAATCTCGATCTGTATCGCTGCCATTTCTGGGAAAAACCGATGTGCAAAGTGTGGGAATGGGACGATTCGAAACTGATTCGCGACGGCTGCACGCGTTGCATGATTGATTGTTACCGCGACCCGAGCGTGTTGCAGTTCGTGGCCATCAGTGCAAGCGACGCCTGGAACGATTTGAAAAAGGGTAATCTCGCGGGCGCTGCAAAGCACGTTTTCGATTCCCGCAATTTGACTTCTCTCAAGGCCGTCTGGGAGGACCGGAAGTGGATTAAAGGGGTTTAGACGGTTTGCCCGCGACCATGGTGGATTGCGGAATCCGACGGCGGATTAATTAGTCACAGCTTCGTGAGCTTCACCGAATTATCAGACGCCTTTTTTATGAAGTCCGCCGGCTGGGAGGCGGTCAAGAAGGCTCGCGCAATCCTGGCAGACGGCAAGGTCATTTCTTCGAACTGGACGCCGCCTTTGCTCAAGGGCGTTGTGCAGGAGGGCTCGTCCTCGTATCGCGCAGGCCTGGTCATCAAGGGAGCGGTGGATATTGATAACCTTTGCACCTGCCGTGTTTCGCGTGATGCAGGCATCATTTGCGCGCACTCGGTAGCGGTGGGGCTGCATCATTTGCTGGCCGCAAAGCCGCCGCCTCGAGGCCGTGATACGGCCACACCGTTGCCCGGGCGAATCGGAGGCAAGGTCATCGCCCCGGAGCCAACGCCACAAGCGGGACCAAAACTCAAGCGCGCCGCGGACGGCGAACCTCTGGAAATCTCCGTCATCCTGCCGCCAACCTTCGTGGCTGGGATCGAGCGCGGGAAAGTCATGGCCACCTTTGAAGGAAAATGGAGCCGGGGCCGTGTGCCGCTCAGCGCGCTGCCGATGAACCAGCCATTTTCCATGTCGCCGGAGGATGCGCGCCTGCTCGACAAGGCCGAGGAACTCGCCCGCAACGAAACGCCCGGTGGTTTGCTGTTGAATCCTGCCGAATTGACCCAACTGCTCGACGTGCTCGCAGGGCATCCACGCGTGGCGCTGGGCCGTAATCCTCCACTCCTGGTGAGCGCGACCGCGTGGCGCGTGCCAGTGGAGGCCACGCTCGAAACCACCGGTGAAATCCGGCTGAACCTGCCTGCGAATTTCAAGCCGCCGACGCTGATTGCCGGCGAGTCGTTGTGGGTTTTTCGGGGAGATTCGCTCGAACCGATGGGGCTGCCGGTGCAATGGAGGGAGCTGTTCCGCGGACCTGTGAAAGTGCCGCGGTCGCGCATTCCGTTGTTTCTGAGCCGGGAATTGGCGGTGCTGGAAGCGGAAAGCGAAGTGGATGCGAATTTCACCATTGACGAATTCACGCTGGAACCGCAATCGCCGCGCTTCATTCTGGCGCTCAATGGCGGGCTGGTCCAATTGCAGGCCCAACTCCAATGCGCCTATGGCTCGCGCATCATGACGGTGGGTGTGACGGCGGAAGCGGAATCGCTCTGGTTGCCGGACCCGAAGAGCACCACGCGTTACTCGACGCGCGACTTCGGAGCGGAGGTCGCCGCCGGGGAGCGGATGCGTCGGGCGGGCTTTAACGGCCCGGATGGGCAAGGGCGCTGGAACCTGCACGGTGAGAGCGCGGTCGTGCGGTTCTTCGCGCGCGATTACCCGCGCTGGCAGAAGGAGTGGGACGTATCACTGGAGGAACGGCTCAAGCACTCCACCGCAAAGAACTTTGAACGGCTCGAGCCGCGCTTTGAAATCCGGCCTTCCGGTGAACGATGGTTCGATCTCGAAATGTCGCTGTCTTCGGCGGACGGCGAGAAATTTTCGGCGGCGGACATCCAGCGGCTCATCCTGTCCGGCAACGGCTCGACACGGTTGAAGAACGGCCGTATCGCGCTGATTGACACGGGAGCGCTGGAGGAATTCACCGAAGTGCTGCGTGACTGCGAGCCGCAGCAACACGCCAGGGGCTATCGCTTCAGGGATGTGCAGGCAGGCTTCCTCGACGCCACGTTGCGCCAGCAACCCGGCTGGCAGGTGGCTGCGGCGACGGGCTGGCGCGAACGCGCGGCCCAGCAGAGCGGCCAGGCGAAGCTCACGTGCCCGCCGCTTGGCCCGCTTGAAGAGGTGTTGCGTCCCTACCAGCGGCAGGGCGTGGCGTGGCTAAAATTTCTACGTGAGAATAAATTCGGCGGCATCCTCGCGGACGAGATGGGCCTCGGCAAAACGCTCCAAACGCTGGCGTTCATTCACGCGAACCACGCGAACCGGCAGTTGTCCGGTCCCGTGCTCATCGTCTGCCCGACCTCCCTGGTTTTCAACTGGCTGGTTGAGGCAAAAAAATTCACACCCGGGCTGAAGGTCGTCGCGCTGCATGGCGCCGGCCGGCACGAACGTTTTGCCGACATTGCCGGCAGTGACCTCGTGATTACCAGCTACGCGCTCCTCCGGCGGGATGCGGAGCGATATCGCGAGTTGGAGTTCGACACGCTGGTGCTCGACGAGGCCCAGCACATCAAGAATCGGCAAACCCAAAACGCGCAGGCCGTGAAGGCCGTGCGTGCCGGTTATCGGATTGTGCTCACGGGCACGCCGATGGAGAACTCGGTGCTCGATCTTTGGAGCATCTTTGACTTTTTGATGCCCGGTTACCTCGGCTCGGCGGCGGACTTTCGCGAACGTTATGAGCAGCCAATCGCGCGCGACAAGGATGAAACCGTGCAGGCGCGGCTGGGGAGGCGGTTGAGGCCCTTTATCCTGCGCCGGCTCAAGACCGAGGTAGCCAAAGACCTGCCCGCGAAGATACAACAGGTTTCCTCCTGCGAACTCACGGATGACCAGGCGGAGATTTACAAGCAGGTGCTGGCGGTGAGTCGAAAGGAAGTGATGGATGCCGTTGGCGCGCAGGGCGTGGCGAAGAGCAAGATGGTCGTGCTCAACGCGCTGCTGCGTCTGCGCCAGATCTGCTGCGATCTGCGGCTGCTCAAGCTGGACAACACCGAATTCAACGACGAAAGTTCCGGAAAGCTGGCCATGTTTGGCGAGTTACTGGAGGAAGCCATGGACGGGGGCCACCGCGTGCTGGTCTTCAGCCAGTTCACGACGATGCTTGGGCTGCTTAAGGACAAGCTCACGGCGGAGAACATCGAATTTTGTTACCTGGATGGCGCGACGACCAATCGCGGCGCCGTGGTGGAGAAATTCCAGGGTAACGCGAAGATTCCTGTCTTCCTCATTAGCCTCAAGGCCGGCGGCGTCGGTCTCACGCTCACCGGCGCGGACACGGTGGTTCATTTCGACCCGTGGTGGAATCCGGCAGTGGAAGACCAGGCTACGGATCGCGCCCACCGCATTGGGCAGACCCGCGTGGTCACCAGCTACAAGCTCATCACACGCGGCACGGTGGAGGAAAAGATCCTGGCCTTGCAGGAAAAGAAGCGCGCGATTATCAAAGCCACCCTCGGCGGCGAGGAAACGCTGGCGGACAACCTGACGTGGGAAGAAATTCAGGGTTTGTTTGAGTAGTTCATCCGGTGGAGTTCATCAGCTCCAAAATTCCCATCAATGGAATTTTGACCCAGGTGGGCCGGGCATTGAGTTCGTAACCCAATTCGTAGATGGCTTTGCGAAGGAGGAAAATATTGGTGAGCAAATGTATGTCCTCGTCTTTGCGCGGCAGGAACGAGGATGTTTTAGTCGCATCGAGGTAAGTGCGGTAATAGATGGCGGAGACGTGCCGGGCCCAGAATTGCGCCCAGCCGGTGAGCATTTCGGTTTGCGCCGGGAGGGCGCCGCCGCTTTCGATTTGTTTGAGCATGGCGGCCTGGGCGGCGTAATGAAATGAGCGGATCATCCCGGCGACGTCAGCCACGGGAGGGCGCTTGAGACGGCGTTCGCTGATGGATAAGGCCGGTTCGCCCTCGAAATCAATGATCCAGAAATCCTTGCCGTCGTAGAGCACCTGGCCCAAATGATAATCGCCGTGCAGCCGCGTCCGCCAGGCGTCGATCTTGCGTGAGTAAACATCGCTGAACCGTTTCAAAATGTCCGATTCCAGGGCGATGACTTTGTCGGCGAGGGCCTGGGTGTCGGGCGGAAGCGTTTTCATCCTTTTCACGAGCAACTGGAAATTCTGGCGCGTGAGATTGCGCAGAGATTGGAACAGGCCGCGCTGGAAATGGGGAGTGAATGGTTCAGGCGCGAACCGTTTATCCATGGAGTCGGCGGTCAGGGCCACGTGCATGGCAGCCGTGCGCTGGCCGAGCATGCGCGCGCTTTCGATGTAGGCGCCGATCAGATCGACCGCCTCGGGCGGCGGTCCGCTTGAGGCCAATTTGTCGAGCGGAATGGATGGAACCCTCGCCAGGCGCTGCTCGTGCGGCAGGCTTTCGACGCGTTCATAAAATCGGCCCAGTGTATCGAGCGTAAATTCCCAGGCGTCCCGGCATTTGGGGAGGAAAGAACTTAGCACTGCCACCGTCATGGGTTCATCGCGTCCCGCGTGATATTCCAGCGCGCCGGCCAGCGGCGGCGAAAAGGGAAACCGCCGAGCCGTGAGAAGCTGGCTGATCTCGAATTCGGGATTTTCTCCCTCGTCCAGCCGGCGGAACAATTTGAGAACGAGTTTATCACCGAACAGGACGGATGAATTGCTTTGCTCGGCCTTGCTGACTGACGGCTCGAGGTTCAGTGAGTTGGCGATTCGCAATTGGCGCAAAAAGCTCGTGTGCATGGATGTCGTCGTGCCGTGACTGCCCTGCAAACCGCGGCGGCTGGTGATCATCTCCAGCAACGCCCGGCAGAATTCCTTGCTGGCGATTGCATCGTAGAGCACGCCGTCCGCTTGAGGCGTTTTGACGCCGACGCGGGCGATGACCAGCGGCGCCCAATCACGGCAAACCATGTCCATTTGTTCCCCGAATGCACACGCCATGGGGAGCACATACGTTTCCGGCTCGTTCTGCGTGTATTCCACCTGAAGAAACGCAAAAAAGGCCCGGGCCCCGCTTTCGAGCGGAACCGGAATCAATTCGCGGAGATGGACGCCTTTGATGGTGCGGGCTTTGCCGGCAAACCAGCGGCGCGAAACCAGCCACGTCTTGAGCGCGCGCTCGAACTGCAATTGATGGTAATCACTTAAAATTTCCTCCCAGTCCGCGCCGACATTGAACAGCGGGCGCGCACCCGGGCCGACCGGCGCTCCTACGGCCTGGACCTGTGCCGCGACACGCGTCTCGAGGGAAAACCAATAAAAAGCGTGCGGCCCCAGCGTGAGGACATACGGTTTATCGGTAATCACGGGAAATTCCGTGAGTCCAAAGAGCTCAACCGGCACGCGTGATTGATACGCGGCGAGGTCCAATTCGACCGGCTGGACAAAGCGCGACAAGTTGGCAACCACCAGGATGGTTTCATCCTGCCAGCGCCTGATACAGGCGAGAATCTTGCGATTTTCCGGCTGGATAAATTCCATGGTACCCAGGCCGAAGGCGCGCCAGCGTTTTCGCAGGGTGATGAGGCGCCGCATCCACCACAGCAGCGAATGCGGATTGCGCTGTTGCACGTCCACGTTCACGGCTTCATAGTGGTTTTCCGGGTCCAAATTAATCGGCAGATAGAGGCTTTGCGGATTGGCGCGAGAGAACCCGGCGTTTCGGTCCGCGCTCCATTGCATCGGCGTACGTACGCCGTTACGGTCGCCCAGATAGATATTTTCACCAATGCCGATTTCGTCGCCGTAATAGATGACGGGCGTGCCGGGCAAGGAAAAGAGCAGGGCGTTGAGCAACTCGATTCTCCGGCGGTCATTGCCCAAAAGCGGCGCGAGCCGGCGGCGGATGCCGAGGTTCAGACGCGCCTGGTAGATGTGGGCGTACATGCGGTACATGTAATCGCGTTCCTCGTCGGTCACCATTTCCAGGGTCAATTCATCGTGATTACGCAGGAACAACGCCCACTGCGCGGTTTCCGGAATCGGCGGCGTCTGTTGCATTATGTCTACGATGGGAATGCGATCTTCCATTCGCAACGCCATGAATAGCCGGGGCATGAGCGGAAAATGGAAGGCCATGTGGCATTCATCGCCTTTGCCTTCGCCAAAATAGGCAACGGCGTCGTCGGGCCATTGGTTGGCTTCCGCGAGCAGCATGCGGTCGCCGTATTTTTCGTCCACGTGCTTGCGCAGTTTTTTTAGGTAGCCATGCGTTTCAGCCAGGTTTTCGCAACTGGTGCCCTCGCGCTCATAGAGATAGGGCACGGCATCGAGCCGGACGCCATCCACGCCCATGCCAAACCAAAAATCCAGCACCTTAAACATTTCGCGGTGGACGACGGGATTGTCGAAATTTAAATCCGGCTGGTGCGAATAGAAGCGGTGCCAATAATAGGCGTTGGCCACGGCGTCCCAGGTCCAGTTTGAAAGCTCCGTGTCCTTGAAAATCACGCGTGTGCCGGCGTATTTCTCGGGCGAGTCAGTCCAAACGTAATAGTCACGCCAGCGGCTGCCGGCCGGGGCGTGCCGGGCGCGTTGGAACCACGGGTGCTTGTCGGAAGTGTGGTTCAGAACCAATTCCGTGATCACCCGCAGCCCGCGATGATGGGCCTCGCGCAGGAAGATTTTGAAGTCGCCCAGCGTCCCGTACATCGG
>DASXFM010000264.1:0-4805 GCA_036489615.1 Verrucomicrobiia bacterium
GTGCCGAGGTCCAGCGCCAGGCGTGTTTCACCGGCATTTTCGTCACGTTCGGAAATGGAGACTGGAAACGTTTCGACGGATGATGGTGATTCTTTGGCGGCCGAAAAAAGCCGGGCGCCGGTCCAGGGGAGAGGCGTCGAGCGCACGTCGTCCACAGTGAGCCGCAACCACTTTGCCGCAGCTTTTTGGGCCAATTCGATTTTTAGACTGGCAACGCCGTCGTTTTGCCGGAAAACCGGCTGGCCGCGCGCGAGTGTGTCCCAGGTTTTGCCGTCGCCAGAACTTTCGACACGAACGGCTTTGATGAAATCGCCGGCAGGGGTTTCGAGTTGAACGGCTTCGATTGGCTGGGCCAGGCCGGTTTCCATCGTGATGACCGTCTTGTTTTCGTTGATCGACGCATGAAACGATTTCGGGGCCTGGACGATTGGCAACGAGGGCGTCGGCGATTCGATGAGGTACGGGATTTCATTGCCGGCGTCGTCGTAGAGTCGCAAATCCTGAAGGGTCGGCCGGGCGGAACCGAGGGTCGCGGCCGGCAAACTGATTTTGGTCAGGCCGGTTGCCGGGACGTCAAACGTTTGCTCGAACTGCCAATCAGACGGCAGGGTCGCGGCGCCGGCGCCTAAAGCGAGAAAGAACGCGCAGAAAAAATTAGGAAGCCGCTTCATTTTTCGATTCGGTTTTCTTCGCCGTGGCCGAGAAGAATTTTTGATAGGCGAAGGATGCGAGCATAGCGATGACGGCGACGCAGATGAACGCCGCGATTCGATAAAGCTGGCCAAGTTGCGCCAGGTCATGGAGAAAGAGTTTGAGAAGCGTGACGCACAGCAGGCCCATGGCTGAATAGCGCGTGGCAGGGCTGTTTTTGAAAATGCCCACGATGAGCAGAGTGAGCGCAAACAGGGCCCAGGCGATGGAATAGGACATGTCGCGGGCGAAATTGCCGCTGAATTGGAAGGTGAGCGTTGAGCCCGGCGCGCTAAAATAATCTGCAATCTCAATGTTCAAGAGGAGGAACGCCAGTACGGTTCCAACGGCGGCAAGGATAGCCTGCGCGTTTGACTTCAAAATCATATTTCGCGGCGGAGCCAGCAGATGAGCGCCGGCGAACAGAGCAACAGTGACGATCCCGTAGGCGTAGAGATACCAATTGAAGATCGGCGTGGCGGAGCGCGAATGATAGTCCAGCACGGCCGGATTGACCGCCAATCGCACAAAGGCGGCAAGGAGCAGGCCGAATCCCACAAGCCGCAAGCCCGGATGCGGGACCCGATGAAAAAGCCAAAGCAACGCCGCGCCTTCGAGCGCCCAGCCAATCGTGATCCATTCTTTGTCGAATTGGATGGGAAAAATGAGCGTGATGAAAAACAAGGCGGCGCCTCCGAACCATGCGAGTTGCGCCATACGCGATTTATTTTCGGCGGAAATCTTTTTCAATACGATGGCAAGTCCCAGCAATCCGGGAATCGCAAACGCCGCCGGCAGCAATCCCATGAATGAATTTGGCCAGACCAGTTTGACGAAACGGTAGACCAAAAAGAATTGCGGCAACGCGACCATCGCCGACACGGCCCAGGGCACAATTTTGTTTTCAAATTGCCGCAGAAAAAGAAACGGAAACACCGCGAACACCGCGAAAAAGATCAAATACCACGCAAGGATCAAATTCAACGGCTGGCCCGGGAGCGCCGGGTTGAAGTCTTTGAAGTGCCACGCGCATTCGAGCGCCGTCAAAGAAATAAGGCCGACCGCCGGCATCCAGTCGAGGGAAAATAGCTTTGTCACCCCCAGAAGCAGGACCACCAACAGGAGGGCAAGGCCAAAGACCGGCGACGGATTGATCAAGTGCAACCGTAGCGTGGCCATGATGAGCAGCAGAAACGGCAGGACAATGGAACACGCCGGAAGGATGGCCGCCACATCAGCGGGAGCGGTTGGATTTTCGCCGAATCGGATACCGGTTTTTGTAGCGTCAGGCGCGAATTTTTTCACCAGCCAGACGCTCACGGCCACAAAGAAGAGGATGAAGGCCCCGAACAGATAAAAGGAAATAGGTAAACCGGTTACGTCTTCGGGGATCTTGAAGAGCAACGCACCGACGGCGGCGAGCGTTAGCAAAAGTACGGCGAGCACCGGCAGAAGCGTGGCCGTTAACGCTGCCAGCACGACGGCGAGCAAATCCACGAGCAAAATAAAAGGCCAGACAATGAAGGACAATTCCTGGAATTTGAAAACCGGCACGAGCACCAGCGCGAGTGCGAAAATGGGAAACAGATGCGCACTCAATTTTTGAACTGGGACGCCACTGTGTCGCCTTTGAAGCAACGCCGGGAGCGCGGAATGGAGGACCGCAAAGATGAAATAAAATACGAGCGCCGGGTTTAGCAAAACGTCGGACAAGGACGTCTGGGTCCAAATCCCGAGCAACGCAAAAACGGCGAAACCGGAAACCGTTTGCGCGATGGAGATTTTTTCATCCATGAGTGTGAGCGCAATCGCGACGAGATCGACGATGAAAATAAAACTGAAGACGAGCCAGGGCCTGGCGGCGAGGGATGGAAAGGATAAAAACCACCAGGTAAAAACTAAAGTGACGGCGACGAGGCCAAGCGCCGAACCGGAAAGCCAGGGATTGATTTGTCCCGCGCGTTTCGACCAAAAATGGGCGGCGAGCCAAAGCACGTTGAAACCCAATAGCACGGCGAAGGCGATTAAAATGTTGTTACCCGCAAAATATTGGCCCGATACAAAAAATTCAGAGGCCCAGCCGATTTGCATGACCGCCGTGCCGAGCGCGGCCAGAACGATGAGGAAATGCCAGCGTTTGTTGAATGCGACGACGATCAATCCCGCGTCGAGAATGGCGATGTAACCGAAAAGTCCTCCGGGATTGTCCTGGCCGGTGGACAGCAGAAGCGGCGTGAGAAAGCCCCCGAGCATCCCGAGGATGGCCACAACGAGGGCGTCCAGGCGGGCCGCCAGCAAAAAGGCGGTGGTCGTGATGAGCGCCATGACTAAAAACGTGGGCAACAGGCCAAAAGATTGAAAATGATAAATCGAGTGGCATGCAAAAGTAACGGCGTAGAGAATAACGACGCCGGTCGCGCACAAAGTTTGAGGCAGGGCCGGAAAATTCCTTCGCGACATTACGACACCGCCGACCAAAAGGCCGAGCCCCGCGAGAAAGCCGATCGCCACACGAACGGTTGGCGGGATAAGGTTGTTGTCGAAGGAATATTTGATAAAAAATGCGACGCCGAGGAACAAAGCAAAGCCGCCGACCCACGCAAATCCTTTGACCCCCATGAATTGCTCCCAATTAATTTTTGGCGCGGGCTGGTTGGATGGGCCCGGGCTGATTGGAGGCGGAGGAACGGCCAACGAGGCCGCTTGTGGGCTTGCGCTGCTCTGTTCCGCGAATGCGCGCGCGCGGCTCGGTTCCCCGAATATGGGCGGCGGAGTTGAGGTGGGAGAAATGGGCGGCCGAATCGTTGGCTGTGATACAGGCGCGACAATTGGTTGTGGGATGACGATCGGTTTTGGCGGCGGCGCTGGAGCAGGAGCGGCGGCGGGTACGACGTTCTCCGTCTTTGGAGTGGGTTGTGGTTGCGGAAGTGGCGCAATTTCGCGCTCGTGGAGTTGGCGAAGACGGAACGTTTCCGATTCGAGGGTATTGATCCGTTGCGACAATTCGTCAATTTTCTCACCGCTACGGATGAGTTTTACAATCACCCAAATGGCAAAAGCGATAGGAACGCCAAAAACGGCCAGAATGATAATGGCGATCGTGTCATCCATAATTGCTTGATTTCTGATCGATTACGCCGCTCTGTTGAGTGAATTATGCGTTTTATCGATGGCACGGAGCAAGCCAATTGCCAATGTTAAACATCATCCATGAAGATGCCGAATTGCTGGTGATCAATAAGCCGGCCGGGCTGGTTTGTCATCCAAGCAAGGATGGCCCGATGTCGAGTCTCATTGGACGGGTGCGGCTTTATCTGGGCGAAGATTCGCGCCCGCACCTGGTTAATCGCCTGGACCGCGAAACCAGTGGCGTCACGTTCGTGGCCAAAACCGATGCCGCCGCGCTGGAATTGCGCCGGCTATGGGAAATCCGCGTGGTGGAAAAAGAATATCTGGCCATCGTCCATGGAATAGTTGGCGTGGAGCAGGTGACGATTGACGCGCCATTGGGCAAGGACGAAAGCAGCCATGTGGCGATTAAGGACTGTGTCCGTGCGGACGGGTTGCCGTCGCAGACGATATTTTTTCGGGAACGCACGTTTTCGAAACACATTGCCGGACGCGACGAGCCGCAGGCGTTTTCGTTATTACGCGTCCTGCCGCGCACCGGCCGTAAGCACCAGATTCGCATTCATCTCGCGCACATCGGCCATCCCATTGTCGGAGATAAGATGTATGGAGGGGATGAGGACTTATATTTGGCGCTGGTTCAGGGGCGATTAAGCGAGGAACAAAAGCAAATACTGATTTTGCCGTATCAGGCCCTGCACGCGCGAGCCGTGCGATTCGAATGGCGAGGGCAGGGGACTGAATTTTCGTGCGACTCGGAACCGTGGTTCAAGGAATTTGCTGAGTTAAAAACTTAAAACGCCCTGGATCCGCAAAAAGGCTGCGGGCTTATTGCCTCTGCTGCTATTCTTCCAGCTAATAATTCAATTGAAGCCATTTTGTGATTTGACTTTTACGGTGACCACGGGGATGATGCTAACGATTCTAAAAGTTTTTAAGCAAATGAGTTCCAGGTTCTCGATTTGCCAGGGGAAGAAAGTTGGCGC
>DASXFM010000303.1:0-12898 GCA_036489615.1 Verrucomicrobiia bacterium
TTGCCCAAATGAATTTCCTGATCACTGGGGGCGCCGGTTTCATCGGTTCGCACCTGTGCGAACGATTGCTGCGCGCAGGCCACAGCGTATGGGTTTTCGACGCTCTGACGGCTTCCTATGATCCGCGGCTGAAGCGGCGCAATCTCCGCGAACTTCAGGCCTTGGCCAAACCATTTGAATTTATTCAGGGCAATATCACGGATCGTGCCGCGCTCGATGAGGTTTTTTCCTCCGTCAAAATCGATCAGGTCATCCATCTGGCCGGGGAAGTCGGTGTTCGGCCCAGTCTCGAACAACCCGCCCTGTACCAGCGTGTCAACGTGGAAGGCACGGTGAACCTCCTGGAAGCCGCGCGACTGAACGGCACAAAGAAAATCATCGTCGCCTCCTCGGCCGCCGTGTACGGCGCCAATTCCAAATCGCCGTTTTCGGAAAGCGACCCGATATTTTCCGCCATTTCGCCGTATGCCGCCAGCAAGCTGGCCTGCGAAGCGCTCGGTCACGTTTACCATCACATTTACCAGATGGACGTGGCCATGTTGCGTTTCTTTACCGCCTACGGGCCGCGTCAGCGACCGGAACTGGTCATTTACAAATTTGCCAAATTGATCTCCGAGGGAAAGCCAATACCTGTTTACGGAGATGGCTCCGTCATCCGCGATTACACGTATATCGGCGATATCATTGACGGCGTTGTCGCCTGCACGAAAAAAGAATTGGGTTTTGAAGTATTCAATCTTGGCGAATCGGAACCGATTTCGCTCAATCGCCTGATTGAATCGCTTGAAAAGGCGCTCGGCAAAAAAGCGATCATCGACCGTCAGCCGATGCAGCCGGGCGACATGCCCGGGACCTTTGCTGATATCTCGAAAGCGCGCGCAAAACTCGGTTATAATCCCAGGGTGCCGTTTGAGCAGGGGATCAAATTATTCATCGATTGGTTTAAAGAAAGTCAAATGTCATGAAAATATTAATTCTTGGCGCGGATGGTTATCTCGGCTGGCCGCTTTTGCTCAGGCTTGCGGCCGAAGGACACGAGGCCGTCGGCGTTGACAATCTGGCAACGCGGAAATTTGTCGGGAGCGTCGGGTCCGATTCCGCCATCCCGATCCTGGATGTGAATCAAAGAGTAAAAGCGGCCAAAGACATCCATGGGTTCAAGATCGGTTTCCACGAGGGTGACATCACCGACTACCAATTTCTGAGAAACGTCCTGAAGGAAGAAAAACCCGATTCAGTGGTGCATTTTGCGGAACAAAGGAGCGCACCGTTTTCCATGATCAACGCCGAACACGCTTCCTACACCATGTCCAACAATATCGTTGGCACGATCAACCTGATTTACTCGATCATGGAAGTGAATCCCCGGATTACTATGGTCAAAATGGGAACCATGGGCGAGTTCGGCACGCCAAACTTTGATATCCCGGAATCCGCCTTCGTCGAAACGGAAATAAACGGCAAAAAGGACCGGATCACCACGCCGAAATTCGCCGGGTCCTGGTATCACTGGACCAAAGTGCATGACACCAACAACATCCTTTACGCCAACAAGGTCTGGGGAATTACCGCGACCGACATCATGCAGGGGCCCGTCTATGGCACCCGCACCCGCGAGATAACGGACGAACGGCTTCACACCCGGTTCGACTTTGATGAGGTCTGGGGCACGGTCGTCAACCGGTTCTGCGTGCAAAGTGTGTTGGGCATGCCGCTCACCGCGTACGGGAAAGGCCATCAGGTGAGGGGATATCTTTCGCTCGAGGACAGCATTACCGCCTTGAGCCTCCTGGTCAATCATCCCCCGGAGCAGGGGCAATATCGGGCGGTGAACCAGTTCGTGGAATTACTCAGCATCAATCAGATCGCCGAGATCGTGAAATCATCGGCCAAACAGTTGGGCATCGAAGTTGAGGTGTCCCACGTCGAAAATCCTCGGGTCGAAGCGGACTCCCATTACTACAACCCGGAACGGAAGCTCCTTCCTGCGCTCGGGTTTCATCCGCGCCTCAAGATGACGGATCTGGCCGGGCAATTGATCGGCGACCTGGTTCCTCATAAATCTCATATCGAGAAATTCAGGAACAGAATCATGCCGCACACAAAGTGGAAGAGCGTGGACAACTCCAGAGGCGGCGACACATTTTCTTCGGTTCATGGAAAGCGCGTCCGATAATCGCGTAAACCGCGATACAATCTTTCAACCCACTGTACCTTCTGGCGTAGCTGGCGTAGCAGCGAACGTCAGTTCGCTCTAACTCTTTCGCGGAACAATCGTACGATCTGGTTCACCGCCCAACTCGCTCGAACCCCGAACGCCGAATTGGTAGGGCGAACCTGCCGGTTCGCCAGGCAAGCGCCCCCCGGCGCTTGCGATTCAAAAACATTCCCTTCGGTTCATGGAAGGCGCGTCTGATATACAATCTTTCAACCCGCTATACCTCCTGGCGTAACAGGCGTAGCAGCGAACATCAGTTCGCTCTAACTCCTTCGCGGAACAATCGTACGATCTGGTTCACCGCCCAGCTCGCTCGAACTCCGAACGTCGATTTGGTAGGGCGGACGTGCCCGTCCGCCAGGCGAGCGCCCCCCCGGCGCTTGCGATTCAAAAACATTCCCTTCGGTTCATGGAAGGCGCGTCCGATATACAATCTTTCAACCCGCTATACCTCCCGGCGTAACAGGCGTAGCAGCGAACGTCAGTTCGCTCTAACTCCTTCGCGGAACAATCGTACGATTTGGTTCACCGCCCAACTCGCTCGAACTCCGGGATGGCAAAAATCCGCTCACAGATTCTCGAAGGAATAATTAAGCGCGCGGTGATAGCTGTCGGTGTTGCCGACATTGAGCCATTTTTCCTTTTCCAGGAGAATGCCGAAAACTTTGCCGCCTGCGTTGATCACTTCCTGAATGCCGTTCGTTAATTCCAATTCACCGGATCCACCCCGTGCTTTGCGAAGCCCGTCGAATATTCGGCTGGAGAAAACGTAGGCCGCCGAGATCATAAAATTTGACTTCGGACGCTCTGGTTTCTCTTCCACGCCGATCACCCGGTACGCGGGATGATCCATGAAAGTTTCCCGGTCTGCCACTTCGGCACAGCCATATCGCTTCTTTACGTTGTCAACTTGCCTCAGCAAAAGAACCGCATCGGCCTTTTTCTCGGTCAACAGCCTGGTCGCCTCAATATAACCTCCGGTAAGAAAACCGTCGTCAGCGTGCACAATGACCGCCGAGTCATGCGCAAAGTCAGCGCCCCGAAGCACGGCATCGCCGAAACCCAGAGGCTTGTTCTGAAACACAAAAGTGACGCCCCGGTCGAACAGGTAATCCATCAGCAGCGATTTGTGTCTGCCCACCACAAAACAGAAATCGGTGACGCCCGTGGCGGAAACCGACTCCATGATCAGGTCCGCAATCGGCACCACGATTCTGGAACCGTTCTCCGTTTTGAAAAGGGGCAGGAGGCCTTTTGGCACGACCGAAGTCACGCGCTTCATCCGGCTTCCCTCCCCGGCGGACGTGATGATGCACTTTGAAACTGGGTTTCTTTTCATCTGAAGGCTCAAATTATCCGCGCCGACCGGCTGAAAGCAAAATAAAAGAGCAACGGTCTTGGGTCCGGGGAGCGCACGCACCCACGCGTGCCGCGGTTGACGCCTCGTCAACCGCTCAGGCGCGCCACCGCGCATGGAAATGGGTACGGTGGCGCGCGTCGTTCCGAAGGCGAGGCGCCGTCGGGCGCACGCGAGGCGCGTGCGCTCCCCCACATTTCAGATGCACGCTGCTTGCAAAAACGTGGGATGCGCCCGCGGGATCTGCTACGAGCGAGCCTCCTTAATTCCCGCTCCACTGATAATCATATTCTGCCGGGGGATCATGCGCCAACGCAAGTGTCCCGGATGGCCAGGTATTGTCCCAATACATTTTGATGTAATTCACGTGGCCGTCCACGAAGCTGACCACGTTTCGCGAATCACTAAATATGGAATCGGCTTGATTGAACGGTCGCCTGGGCTGGTGCCATGACCAGGGAATAAACGCCGACATTTCAGCCACGAGAACCGTTCGGGACGGGTTTCTTATGGAACTTAATTTCAGTCCGGCGATGCCGGGTTCGGCCAGGTTCGTGCCGTAGAATTGAACGTGATTTAAGTTTCCCGCGTTAAAGGAGTAACTGGAATAGTTGTTGTTGGATTGGGTGCAAAGGCTTTGCTGTACATATCCGCGGGGCTTCAGCGTGAAGGCGTAATCGTAATAGAAAGTGTCGGCGGGACAGGCGAACTGTTTATTCCGTGCGGACGAGGTGTGCCGTGAGTCCGTATAGTTCTTTACGAGTTCCTTGTAAGCAGTAAAAACGTCCACCGATTTTGCTTTGGCTGCGGCGGGCGCCGAGTCATCGGAATCGTTTGAATACATCCACACACCGAAACCGATTTGCCGCAGATTGTTCAGGCACTCCGCCCGCTGCGCCTTGGCTTTGGCGGCATTCATGACGGGCAGCAGCAACGCCGCGAGAATGGCAATGACGGCAATGACCACCAGCAATTCAGGCAGCGTGAATGCTTTTGTCAAAATGCGCGGTTTTCTCATGTATCGGCCCTCACGCTTTTATTCTATCTGACAACGCCCGATAGTAAATGTCACGTTATCATGTGACATTTCGGCCCG
Source organism: Verrucomicrobiia bacterium (assembly GCA_036489615.1). Taxonomy (GTDB): domain Bacteria; phylum Verrucomicrobiota; class Verrucomicrobiia; order Limisphaerales; family UBA11358; genus UBA11358. The sequence continues at coordinate 4,672 of DASXFM010000303.1, forward strand.
TTCCGTCGCGGGGACTTCGAAACAACGGACGAAAATCCTCCCTTGGTGACTGCGATGCAAAACCGCCGGGAACTTTTCTTCGACTGGTTCCTCCCACTTTCGGTAACTGGACTGCCCGAAGCGGTTTAGTCCCGGCCACAAAAGGTAGGAGAAATGCTTGGCTTGCAGAATAGGCGTTAGCTTGACTCTAGAATTTAGCAGCTAAATACAACTTTGGTAGGTTTTGTGCTATAATGGATGGCGGCGCAATTAAACCGTGCGCCGGAGACTGCGCGAACTGCTCTTGCGAGTGAGTGGCTCGCGCGAACCGTGAGAGGCCCGTTTGCGATGACGGGCCTCTCTATTTTTTACGGTAGGGATGGCGCGCTGCGCCGTCGCCGCGCGTGGCAGGCGTAGCAGCGAACGTCAGTTCGCTCTAACTCTTTCGCGGAACAATCATACGATCTGGTTCCCCGCCCAACTCGCTCGAACCCCGAACGCCGAATTGGTAGGGCGAACCTGCCGGTTCGCCATGCGAGCGCCCCCCGGCGCTCGCGTTTCAAAACGTTCTCTTCGGTTCATGAAAAGCGCGTCCGATAATCTCGTAAACCGCGATACAATCATTCAACCCACTGTACCTCCTGGCGTAGCTGGCGTAGCAGCGAACGTCAGTTCGCTCTAACTCTTTCTCGGAACAATCATACGATCTGGTTCCCCACCCAACTCGCTCGAACCCCGAACGCCGAATTGGTAGGGCAAACCTCCCGGTTCGCCAGGCGAGCGCCCCCCGGCGCTCGCGTTTCAAAACATCCTCTTCGGTTCATGAAAAGCGCGTCCGATAATCTCGTAAACCGCGATACAATCTTTCAGCCCACTATACCTCTTGGCATAGCAGGCGTAGCAGCGAACGTCAGTTCGCTCTAACTCTTTCGCGGAACAATCATACGATCTGGTTCCTCGCCCAACTCACTCGAACCCCGAACGCCGAATTGGTAGGGCGAACCTGCGGGTTCGCCAGGCACGCGCCATCGGCGCGCGCCATTCAAATTTCGAAGTTCGACGTTGAGCTGCCTGCCCTCCGTCTTGTCCGGCGTAGCCTTGGCGAAGACGGAAGCTTCCGAGCGAAGGATGGGTTCAGCGTTCGATGTTTCGGTAGCTTCTGTCGCGCCATAGCTTCAGCGACGGCGGCGATGAGGGAGGGCTCTTTGCAGCCGAGGTGCGAGGCTCATTCTCTTCGGTTCATGAAAAGCGCGTCCGATAATCTCGTAAACCGCGATACAATCATTCAACCCACCATACCTCCTGGCGTAGCTGGCGTAGCAGCGAACGTCAGTTCGCTCTAACTCTTTCGCGGAATAATCGTGCGATCTGGTTCCCCACCCAACTCACTCGAACTCCGAATGCCGAATAGGTAGGGCGAACCTGCCGGTTCGCTTGCCGATTTGGAAACCTGCGATACGTGCTCAATCCTCCGGTCGTTCCCCGCTCGGCGCCATCTTCACCAGCCGTGGCATGAATTCGCCGAGTACGGTCACCAGATCATTCTGCGCTGCCATGACCTCGCGAATATTTTTATAAGCCATCGGCACTTCGTCCAGGCCGGCGGAAATCAGTGTGACGCCTTGCTGTTTCAAAAAGCGGTTCACGTCTTTCCAATTGAACTTTTCATTGGCCGCTTTTCGGCTCATCGTCCGGCCCGCGCCATGTGAAGCGGATTTTAGTGATTCCGGATGGCCTTTGCCGCTCACGACATATCCCGGCGTTGCCATGGAGCCGGGAATGATCCCCAAAACGCCTTCGCCGGCAGGCGTCGCGCCTTTGCGATGCACGACCAATTCGCGTTCCACGCCGTCAATGACGTGCTTCTCTTTCCACGCAAAGTTATGGTGATTCTCTAAATCCAGGAGCACGCTTGCCCCGAGATTCTGTGCGATGTGCTGGTGAATGCACGCGTGATTGGCTGCGGCATAGCGGCCCATCAATTCCATGGCGTTCCAATATTCCTGGCCTTCCTGAGAATCCAGGGACAGCCATGCGAGCCGCAGCAATTCACTGGGCAGGGAATCGCGATGTTTGGCGAATGCGAGTTTGCTGTAATAGTCGCAAACCGCCGCGCCTGTGCCGCGGCTGCCGCTGTGGGACAACAGGGCAACGTAAGTGCCCGCCGGCAATTCATTTTGTCCAGCGGTGGTGATGGGCCCGTGCGTTGTGAAGATCCCGAACTCGACAAAATGGTTGCCGCTGCCGCTGCTGCCGAGCTGCGACCAGGCGCGATCTTTGTTTTGTTTCGTCACGCCGCTGACCGACCAATCAGCGTCCATCACGTCATGCTCCCGCCGTTCCTTGAACGTTGATCCGACGCCAAAACGTGTCTCCGCTTCGATTGCGCGCGTGAGCCGATCCTGTTTTTGTTCCAGGTCACGCACGGGGAGATCAAGCACCGTCATCTTCATGCGGCAGGCGATGTCTACACCTACGGCATAGGGAATCACGGTATTCTCCGTGGCGAGCACGCCGCCGATGGGCAGGCCGTAACCGACGTGCGCGTCCGGCATGAGCGCCCCCGCAACCGAAATCGGCAACAGGCACGCCTTCTCCATTTGCATCACCGCTTCGTCTTCGAGGCCCGTGCCCCACTGACGATATTTGACCGGTTCAGCGCGCGGGGGAGGGGGTGCGGTCAGCAATGCTTTGGCGAACTCGCCGCGCAACGGGTCGTTTACGAACGATGCCGGATCGGCCACAACGGCGGCGACCTCCTCGCGCAGGCGTGATTTGTCCCCGCCGCCCAGGACGAATTTGGAAACGAAATCCGTCGCCCGGCGCGTGGTTTCTCCCAATGGAATTCCCATCCGCAAAAAATCTTTAGTGTTCATAGTTTAAATAAGCCGTTTGTCGCGCCGTAGCAGCACGCCGCGCCATAGCGAAGCGACGGCGGGTGCGAAGACGGAAGGTGAATAAAGTTTTTGGTGTTCAAATTCGAGAATGAAAATCAGAATGAAAAACGAAAATTCAGGTCCAGGAATTAGTCACGGCCCGGATGGAGCACTTCAAACCCGGCTTCGGCCGCCGCTTGACCTTGCTTTATATCGTGGGTCATCAGGCGCGAAACACCCAATTCCTCCATCGCCGCAAGGTGCAAACGGTCCACCGAGCGGCAATGTTTGACTCCAGATCTCTTGTGCTGGCGCAACGCGGTTTGAAAAACAGCGCCCGATAAATTTCGAAATTCATACGGAGGTTCGTTGCGGAGGACCGCAAGTTGCGTTTCGAATCGTCGCAAATGCGGCAAACCGTAGTCGCCGCCAAGATACGCGGCCTTAAGCTGAACCAACGTCTCTATTTCCGCCAATGCAGAGAGGACAACGGAACTTTCATCCACGATTGCCTTAATGACGGACGGGCTTTCGGGTTCGTTCCACAGAAGCTTTAGCAATGAACTGGAATCCAGATAAATCATCGTTTGGAGCGTTTGGAAACCAATGTGCGATCTTCCCGGTCAGCCTGGAGGTACTTATCCACCAGACGAACCTGCTTTCCGCCCCAGATCTTCTCAAGCCATTTCATGTGCTTCTCTGCATTCCAGCGTTTGCGTGTCGCTTTGGCCGGTGCCACGCGAACCAATTTTGCGACCGGCACCGAATCGCGGGTGATGAGGATTTCGCTTTCAATTTTCAACGCCGCCTCAGCCTCGGGCCATCGCTGGCGCAAATCACGAATCGAGATCGTTTTCATGGTTCAAGTATAACATGTTTCACAGGCCGTGCAATTACGCTTTGGTCGCGCACCGGGACGAATTTGGAAACGCATTCCGTCACCCGGTGTTTGGCAGTTCCAACCCGTCTGCGAAGAGGGTGGCCACGGTGCAAGCGGCTGAAACCCCGTAGGGGTGACCTATTTGTAGCCCAGGGCGAGCGAATTGGTGAGCGCTGCCCTGGGTAACGCCGTAAAAACCCCTGCCGCTGATTGCGAAATCGCACGATAGTGCGCATCTAATCTGCGGCCTTTCCACGTTTCCCGTGAATCGATTAATGAAAATTGCAAAAGCAGTTCAAAATTTATTTACCCCTAATATTCGAGTCACCGAATATTAGCTTTTTTCCGAAAAATCCCATTTTTGAATATTAGCTCGAATCTGCGAATTTCCCAGCAAAACCATGTCATTCTCAACCCCTAATATTCAAATTTAGGGTTTTCTTTAGCGAGTATTAGCCCGCAAAACCATAGCATAACGATTTTCGCTAATATTCGCCGATCGGTGGGACGTACAGGCGCGCGAATTCAAAATCAGGGGCTGGAGTTTCTGCAAACGGATTTTTCCTGAGTTCCTGTTTTCCTCATTGTTTAATCTGCAATCTGCCTGCCCAGCGTAGCCTCGGCGAAGTTGGGTCCTCCGTAGACTCCGAGCGTAGGAGGGTTCGAAGTTTCTGCCGCAACTAAAGGCCGCGCCGTTTACACCCCCTAAAACGCCCAAATCCCTAATAAAGACGGGCCTTTCTCTCATAATCCTCACCTCGTTTACACCGTTACTGACATACACACAAATAATGTGTAAGACCTCCATGCTCACGCTCACACGCTCTCGCTCTTGTCCGGCGTCTTGTCCGCCATAGACCCCAACCACAACATGTGGTGCATTGTGCCAAGGAACAGAGCCGCGACTGCCTGCCCGCCGTAGCCTCGGCGAAGGTTGGTGAGGGAACGGGAAGGACGACCGAATGCACTAAAAAGGCACGGCGTTTCAAACAGGGTCGGAGGTTCCTTGGGAGCCTCGCGCGAAGGAGGATCTGCGGATAAAAAACGTCGGGTCGGAAATCACCTTTTCTCCGGTACTACAAACGCGCCCGGAACGCCTGACACGCTTCCACAAGACGGCTGAGCTTTGCGTGTGTGATCTCCAACGGCACATGGCCAAAGCCGCATTCGCTGGTCAGAATCAGCCGTTCGGGCGGAAAGAATTCCAGCGCTGGTTTCACCCGGCTCCAGATTTTTTCAACCGATTCCAATTCATCACTGCGTTGATCAATGACTCCGAGCGCAAGATCGCCCTGAAAAGGCCAAAGCCGCCACAGATCCATCAGGTTATAACTTAACGTGCAGTGTTCCAGCGAGACCTCTTGAATTTTTGCCCGTCGAAAGGCCGGCGCGAGGTCGGTGTATTTGGTGAAATAAACCCGTTTACGGCGCGGATTACCCCCGCAGACATGTAGACCAATGCGCACTTTGGGCCCCAGTTCATCGATCATTTCGTTCAGAATGCCCGCCGCCCATTCGCTGTGCTCCGGCGACTCCGTCCACATGGGCTCGTCAAATTGAATGAAATCGCAGCCGGCGGCGACGACCTGTTTCAATTCAATCATCAATATTTTTGCCCACGCCCGACATACCGCCTGGTCATCCGGATACAAATCGGGACGTTCATTGACAGTGAAACGCGTCAGAACGTGCGGCCCGGTCACGGTCTGTTTGACGCGCGCCGAGGCCGGTGCCGCTTCACGAGCGAGCTTCCAGTTATGCGCCAGATTCAAGCGCGGATTTTTCAGTTCACCGATCAGGCGCGGACATTCGATACCGAAGCCGGTATCGCCGAAGTTTTGCTTCACCATGCCGTCGAAAGTCACGCCATCGACGCGCCGTTGATAAAAATAGAACATGTTTTCACGATAGCCTTCGCCATCGGTGACGACCTCGAGTCCGAGACTGGCCTGGTCTTTGGCTGCCCAGCGGATATATTCATCCACTTCCCCCTGGGTCCAACTGGGCCGCTTCATGGTATCGGCGACTTGCTGCGGGCGAGGATAACTTCCGACAACGGTATTGCGAAATGGTTTGCTCATTATTATATATTTATTGGCCGTTAATTTCCCGGCATATCAAAATTGGTTTTAACACGGCTTGTTTCTCTGCATCTGCAAACGCCGTCAGACCCTCTTTCAACGAGTAAGTACGGACCAGTTCGGCGATGGGAATGTCTCCTTGATGCAGCATTTGAATGGCTCGCTGATAATTGGGAATATCGGAGACATAACTGGTTTTGAGATTGATCTGATTGCGAACCAGCTTGGTCAGGTTTAAAGGCACGTCATCAGCGTAAAGCCCCACCACCGTGATAGTTCCCAACGGTCGAACGGCGTCGGTGGCGCTGATCAAGGCTGCCGGAGCGCCTGAGGCTTCGATATGTTGATCCGCCAGGCGTCCAAAACGTTCCTTCAATTGTTCGGCCAGCGTGGGTTTATCAGGTCCGACCACGACTGTCTTGAATCCGATTTTACGCGCCACCGGCAGACGCAATTGATCATCGGATGTTGTGCCGGCCACGACCACTTCCGCACCGCTGAGACGCGCTACCAGGGCGCAAAGTATTCCAATAATCCCGGGACCGGAAACGACAACCAGTTCGCCTTTTTCTGTCTTGGCGCAATCGCTCACGCAATGGTCCGCCACTGAAAGCGGTTCGGCCAGGGCGGCAGCCATCATGTCCATTCCTTCCGGCAATCGAATCAGATATTTCTGGTTTACGACCGAATATTCAGCCATGCCGCCGTCCAGGTGAATGCCAATAATTTTTCGGCTGCGACAAAGCTGTGAAAATCCGATGCTGCAATAAGGACAGTCCTTTTCGAGGCAACCTTGCACTGAGACGACCACCGCGCGATCTCCCGTCCCCCAGTCGCTGACTCCTGAGCCGATGTTTTGGATCACACCCGAAAATTCATGGCCGAAAGTAAATTGTTCCGGAAAACCTTCATAACCGCGATGATTCAAAAAAGCGTGCAGGTCCGAACCACAAACGCCGCAATGACTTACCGCCAACAAAACTTCGCCGGGACCGGGAGCGGGCACAGGAACATCCTGAATCTCGGCAGCGCGCGGGGAGCGGCGCAATCTTCGAAGGGCTTTCACGCTCGCAGTAAACTGAAGTGCGCCAGCCGTGTCAAACGGAAACATTCCGCAATTGGCAGCGCGTGAAGGATTTGCGCCGGCATTTTGAAACGAAAATGGATGATGAAAAATCGAGGATGCAAGGCGGTCGATTTGCCATCAATCTTCTATCGTCGCCGAAAACCTGGCGGAATGTCGTGGACTTGCGCCACTTGCCCGAAGGCACGCACTGTTTAGCAAACAGGCCCGGCTCGCTCGTCCGGTGGACATTCCATAATTCTGAAATCAAGTTCGAAACGTCGCACTCTGACTTTGCAGATTATTGGGCCAACGGCCCATTTCATACCAGCATGGGGCAAACGCCCCATGTCCATGACACCACAGAATAAGCGCCAACGGCGCGGTTTATCGCACAGGCTTTCAGCCCTTGAAGATTCTGGACGCGATTTCCCTGGGACGTTGTTCCGGGCTGGTGTGGAGATGCGCCTTTGGCGCTTACCAGATATTCAGTCCCAGACGCTCGGGAAAAATTGTGGAACCTGAGAATACAGTTCCTGTGCCGGTCCTTTGATCGGATTCGCCGTGCCCTGCCGGACACAGCTTCCCGACGTTTCCACGCGGCCCGGCCGAAGCCGCAGTCGCGTAAACCGGCGTGGCTGCCTTTTTATACTGGAGGCGGTTCCAGTTTGCGATCGGTCCCCTCGGCATTCATCTTCCGTCTGCCTTGCGGGCAGCAAAGGAGTATTACCCCACCGTGCGAATCCAACCGACATCCGTCACCCTCGCGGGGCGGCGGACGCCCTGATTGTGCCGAAGCACTCAGGGATTAGGCCACTTTCGGACTCAATCGCGGACGCGTCTTTGCGTTCCAGCGCGGGCATTGAACCCGCAACCGGCCGATTATCAATCGGCTGCTCTACCATTGAGCTAGCTGCCTGTGAGACGTGCGCGTCCGGTGGTGTCGTGATCTTTTGGACCACGATATGCCACACGCCTCTTGTGCTCCTCCTGCGGAGTCGCACGGAACTCCAAGACTTCAGGCGCAACGCCCGGCCAAGTCCTTCGACATCAGCCTGACGCTGTCCCGTCACCTCGGGTTCTGCCTGCCGGCCCTTGCTTGCAAGGCTCGAACCGGCGGACTGCCCTTGTCCCTTCACTGTCGCTGTTTGGCATGAGTGCCGTGCTCGGCGCGACCGTTAGCAGCAGCTTAAACCGTTGGCCTCGGCTGCCTTTGCACTCCAGCTTCCAGCACAGCTCATTCTCGACTTACATCGGGAATAAGCCTGCGGGGATGGGTTTGCATGAACGGCCACAAACGTGGTGCGGAGTTACAGGAACTCTCCGCTTTGGCCGGCTTTCGCCGGTT
>DASXFM010000310.1:0-10950 GCA_036489615.1 Verrucomicrobiia bacterium
CGCCGGTCTTGTCCCCGGACAGCCAATGCTCCATGCCGGCGAAATAATAGGCGTCGCCAGTTTGCATTGCGACGTCCGTGGGTCGCCTGGCCGTGCTGGTGGCCTGGGCAAGGAAATTGGATTCATTCAACGTTCCAGCCAAAAAATGTCCAATGCAGGTCGACCAATCACCAGCTTTGGCAGCCGGAACAGACTGGAGGTAGGCCGTTAGCTCTTCCTTCGCCTGCGCGGTCTGCCCCAGGCGGCACTCAATCAGAAACACCTCGAAGCGGACATCGACCGACGGTGAGTCGAATCCCAGCACTTTGCGAAACGCTCCCAATGCCGGCTGCCATTGGCCCATTTCCGCGTGGGCGTAACCAATGGCCTCGTCAATCTCAGCAGTGCGAAACGCATCCGTGGCTTCGGTGTCGCACGCCAGTCCCTGACTATAATCAGCGAGGGCCACGTCGAATTTTCCGAGCTTCTGTTCCACCATGCCGCGATATAGATAGATTTCTGAATTAGTTGGATCGAGGTTAACAGCGGTTTGGAGATCGTTGCTGGCCGCCAAAAAATCGTTCTGCAATACCTCGATGGTTCCACGGCTGAGATATCCTGGATAATCTGATTGGTTTAATTCTATTCTGGAATTGGCATCGGCCATTGCTCCCGCGTAGTCTTTGAGGCGGCATCGAATGTGAGCCCGCAGGGTGTAAGCGTCCGGAGTAATGGCGTCGTCCAACATCTCGATGGCATCCGAGTCGTCGGCGAGTGATTTCTCATATTCCTTCAGGAAGAATTCAGAGACCGCGCGGCCATAGTAGGCCTTGGCGTCGTTTGGGTTGATTTGAATGGCCTTGTTAAAATCCACGACCGCATCGTCCCAATCCCGCAATTCGAGCAGCGCAAGTCCGTGAACCTCGTGGGCCACAGGGTCGTCCGGATTTAGCGCGATGGCTGTAGCCATAACATTGCGGGCGCCCTTCATGTCATGGAGATAAAATCGGCAGACGCCCTTGATGAGGTAGATGTGCTCGTCGTTGTGAGCAAGTCCGATGACCTTGTCACAATCGGCAATAGCGCCGGCATATTCCTTCATCTGAAGCCGGGCGCCAGCCCGGGCCTCGTACGCGGGCGCGAATGACGGGTCCAATTCAATTGCCTTTGCAAATTCTTCGATGGCAACCTGACGAGCCCCGGACTGAAAATCCCGAAGGCCTGACTCGTAATACGTTTCCACGTTTTCGTCCTTCCCGGGCAGCAAATTCTGGCCTGTCAACCAGTTCTTCCCCGGTAACCAAGACGGCGACAATAGCAATGCCGCCACACCGGACAATAGAACCAAGGCTGCATATTTTCTGGTGGCAGGCGGAAAAAGGGAAGATGCTTTTTTCATGGGAGCCTTTTGATGAGATGTGAGGGTAGGGGATTAGCCGGGGATGTCAAAGACGATGAGATGGTTCTTGATGCCCTAATCCACAATCCGCACTCGGCATCCCGCAATAAAAAAGGCGTCCCGCGATACGGGACGCCTGGCTTGGAAAATGAATACGATCTTACTTGCCGCCCAGGATCGCGTCTTTGGCGGCCTTGGCTACGCGGAATTTCACAACGCGTTTCGCCGGAATCTGGATGGCTTCCCCGGTCTTGGGATTGCGGCCCACGCGTGCGGCGCGGTTGCGCAACACCAGTTTGCCGATGCCCGGCAGTGTGAAAGTGTCCTTAGCGTGCTTGTAGGCAAGGGCGGCGATGTGTTCCAGGATTTCCCCGGCTTTTTTCTTGGGTAATTCAGCCTTTTCAGCGATTGCGGCAGCTAATTGTGATTTCGAGAGTGCTTTTGCCATAATATCGGTGTCCTTCCTGTTCGTGGTTTAGTTGTTATATTAATTCAAAAGTCGTTCGACTTGGTTCGAATTAAATTGTTTCGGACACGTCACGCAAGCAAAAAATATAGAAAAATTCTGTATTTTGCCCGGCGGGCCTGACATTTTAGGCCGATCCACTCGGTCTCGTTCTTAATTGATTTAATGCCAGGCGCGCCGGCTGCGGAGTTGTGGATTTTGAATTGCAGAATCATTTGCCCCGTTCATTTCGCATTCGGATCGGTATCCTTAGTCGTTTCAACGTTTTAAATCTTCAACGCTTCAACGTTTTTTCTTCCTGAGCTTGACTTCGTTGGCCAATTTCCCAATATCCATTCATGGCTTTGTTCTCGATCCAAAGCGAGTTCCGATACGACATCACCGGCAAGATATTTGAAGGCGGCATGGGTGTGGTCTACGAGGCTGAACAGCACGGCGCGCGTGACTTCGTCAAACGCGTCGCCATCAAGATCATTCGTCCCAACTTTGCCAGCCAGAAAATGTTCATTGAGAATTTCATCGGCGAAGCCAAGCTGGTGGCGGATTTGATCCATACAAATATTGTCCAGACCTATCACCTGGGCGAAGCCAATAACGTTTACTTTATTTGCATGGAATTGATCCGGGGCGTCAATTTGGAGCAATTCATCCGTCAACTCGTCCTTAAAAAGCGCCCGTTACCGCGTGAATTGGCCGTCTTTATCACCAGTCGTGTGGCTCGCGGCCTCGCTTATGCGCATGCGAAGACCGACAGAGACGGGCGGGCTTTGGGTATCGTCCATCGCGATGTCAGTTTCAAAAACATCATGATCGCCTATGAGGGGGACGTAAAACTCACCGATTTCGGCATTGCCAAAGCGCGCGGATTTTTGAGCGACCAGGAGGGCGAGGTTGTGGCCGGCAAGGCTGACTATATGAGCCCGGAGCAGGCTGACTTTCAGGTCACCGACCGCCGTTCGGATTTATTTTCCGCCGGCGTTGTCCTGGCGCATTTGTTATTGGGTAAAAATATCTTCAAAGGCGAGACTCCCGATGAATCCCGCCAGCGCATCCTTAAAATGGATATTCCCGATTTCAGCGCCATGGATTCTCGCATCGACGCCGGTCTGAACAAGATTCTGCACTCCTGCCTGACGCGGGATTTGAGCAAGCGATACGCCAGCGCCGACCAGTTGATGCACGACCTGGAATATTACATCTATCACAGCGGTTACGGTCCAACGAACGAAACCCTGGGAAAGTTTATCCGCGAACTGTTCGGCATCTCCCCTTCGGCTGGCGGCGAGGGCGCCCACGGCAAAGCCGGCGTCCTGGAGGAAACCGCGAGGATGCGCGGCCAGTCATAAAATGTTGAAAACCGGTTTTTAGCGCAACTTTCGGCGATTCTTGTTGTTTAACTCCCTGTCGGCAATCGATTTCGATCCAATTTGAACGGCCAATCCGAGAGTTGAATGACCAATAGAAACGCCAATCCGCAACCCGCGATGGCTGCGGCGCACACCGGCCTGCCGCGCGCAGTCCACTTTTTCCTTTTTCCTTATTCCTTTTTCCTTCTGGCTTTGTGCCTCGCCATGACTCCTGTCAGGGCGAGCGCTTACAATTCCGTGGTGACTATTACCAATTTCCCGAACGTTGTCAGCAACACCTACAACGGTGTTATTACTCTGCAAATCAATGGACTGACCAACGGCGTGACCAATGTCGTGGTCCAAAAATATCTCGATGTCAACACGAACGGCGTCATTGATTCGGGCGACTTGCTGGTCCAGCAATTTCGGCTGGCGGTGGGACAGGCAAACATCTTCACCAACCTGTCCACCATGACCCCCGTAACCGTGACGAATTTCATGCCCGGCGACACGAGTTCGGCCACCAACCAGATTACCGTTCCTTTGAACTTCCAGAACGGCGATTTCGCGCAATCCCTGGTTGGGAGTTATCTTTACAAGGTGTCGAGTCCGTCTGGTGGCTTTGCGTCTGTGACGAACCTGTTCGTCGTGACCAATACGTTCTTTTCCTCGTACGTGACCGGCGCGGTGGTCAACGTCGCCACGTCGCCCGATTACACCAATATTCCCAACGCCATTGTTTTGCTGTGCCTCAACCAGAACGGCGCCATCAATGTTCAGGCCGGGGCCGTCGCCAACAATTCGGGCATCTTTTCACTGCGCGCTCCGCCGGGTAACTACTTTTTCGCCGTGGCCAAAAGTAATTTCGTTGAAGAAGTCACGAACTATGGCATCGCGATGCAGGCCAATTCAACTTATGACTATAACATCGGTCTGAATCCCGCCACAACGAACATTACCGGGCGGATTATCGATGCCGCCAACTCAAACGGATTGGCCGGTGTATCGGGAATGGTGATTTCTACAAACAATCTGCTCTCGTTCTACTTTACCGATACCAACGGATATTTCTACGCCCCGGTGGTGACTAATTTATGGGAAGCGCCCGTGGACGGATTTGCCGCCGCGTTTCAGGGCACTTTGACCTGGCAGGATAACCCGTTTTTCAATGTCAGCAATAAAGTCGTCAGTTTTACCAACGCGCTTCCCGCGGCGACGGCCATTTTTTATGGCGTTGTCTCGAACAGTTCAGCCGTTCCCATGCCTGGCGTTTATCTTTACGCCTCGGATAATGCAGGCCATCAATCCGTTGGCATGACGGACATCCACGGGAAGTATGTGGTCGGCGTTTTGGCTGGAACCAACCAATGGCAGTTGTCCATTCTTTCAACCAATAATCCCGGCCTCACCAATGCCTATGTCGTCGGCCCCGGTGAGATTCAAACCAACGGTCTTCAACCCGGCCAGGCCGTCCAGCAAAACTTCAGCCTGCTCTTTGCTCCTTACACCATTAGCGGTACGGTCGCCGATTTGGACGGCAATCCCATCAGCGGAGTTGAGATGTTTGCCACCAATGCCAACGACCAGGCGTTCAGAGTCTGGACGTCTGACGGCTCGTATATATTGAACGTCAGCCCGGGGACATGGACGGTCGGCATCGACCCTGCGAGCCTGGAATCTCTGGGTTACACCAACATTCCACCCAGCCAAACGGTGGTTATTTCGGATTCTGACGCAGCCGGCGTGAATTTTTCCATCGAGGTCTGCGGAGAAATTGACATTCTCACGACGAACCTGCCCAATGCCATGGTCGGCGAATTTTACAATGCGAGCATCGCAGCCGAGAGCTGCCAGAATATTGGCAATTGGTCGACTGCTTACGGCATTATGCTGACGTCGTTGTACGACCATACGAACGTCTTTTATCCTGCGGGAACGGCGATTTATTCCGAATCGAAGTTTATCGGGTTCATAGAGACCTACTTTGACTTTGGTGTTACGTCGACCTTTCCAAACACCCCATGGTTCACAAACTGTACCGCGACTACTTCGCCTGTAGGCAGTTCCTGGGAATTTGAAAATCTGTCGGCGACTGTAAATGTGACCGGTCCCATCACCAACTCGAAGAGCATTACGGTTTACCTGGGGGCGCAGCCGTGGACGGCATCGCCGACGGTCCAAAACGGCTCAAGTTATTCCACCACGTTGACGCTTGGCGAATACCCCTCCGATGGCGATGGACTTTATGCCGGTGAAGACTACGTATCAAAGGCGGGCAACCCGCTCCGGCAGATGATGACAACGACGACTTCGCCGGGAATTTCGAACAGAGTGGCTTCCGTCCTTGGCGGTTTCCATTCCATGCCTGTTTTTGGAGATTCGGTCATTGCGGCATCGTCCATTCCCTATACGAACCTGGACAATTCGGTCGTTTGGGTTGGCACTAACATGGGCCAATATTTGATTTCCGCCTACGGTCCTCAATCCACCAATCTGGATGGCCTCAACTTGTATCCCGATGGCACGTCTGCCGCGACGCTCTCTGGAATGCCTATTGGTGTCGGCACGAATGGTGGCACATTTAATTTCACCATCCTGGCGGAGGACACGTCTTCCAACATCACTGTTCAGCCTCTCTCCCTGTTTGTCTTTCCAGCAACGGGCATCGCAGGGCCGTCAGCCGTCCAGGCCGGTCAGTTGCAATCGTCCAATACTTTCCAAATGCGGCTAAGTGGCCTGACGAATGAGTTTAATTACACTGTGCTCATGAGCACCAATCTGGCGTCCGCCAATTGGGTTCCTATTTTCACGACCAATAATCCAACGACTAATTCGATCAGTGTTCCGGATGGCGGCGCCACAAATTCGACGCGCTTCTATCGGCTTCAAATTTCGCAATAGGCGTGGACTTGTCATTCGGCAGCAAATCTGCTTACTTTGCCGGAGTTTTATGACCCTGGACCAAACATTTGAAGAAATCAAAGCCTGCACCAGCCACATGGATTCGCGCTATGGCAACACTGTCTTTGATGAGTGGGCGATTGTCTCACTTGTGGAAAACAAGGCACGGGTCCTGGCTTATGTCGGGCCCCGGAACGATGAGTTTCTGCAAAATTTCGTCAAAGATCTCGGCGTGCTCCGGGCCGAATTGCGCGCTGATAAATACAGCGTGGGCGATTTCGAGTTTAACCGGCATGGCGTGGGGACGGGGCACGAAGTATTTATGGTCTTGGGTTCTGGCCTTTACCTCATCTGTAACAATACCCATGAAAGCATGGATTCGATTGCCAAAAACCCCCGCTGGCTCAACGCGCAGGTGTCGTTTGCCGAGTTAAGCGACCGTATCCGGTCCAATCCATTGACTGTTTCGGGCGACAACACCAGGTTTCTCAAAAAGCCGCTGATTTAATTGGGGATTTTGTGGGGTTGTCCCGCCGGGACAACTGGAAATAGCCCTTCGGGATTTGTCCGGAACGCCCGGCGACGCTCAATGCATTCATCCACCAATCCAATAATCCATCAATCCGTTCTTTCCGATTCGCTCACCCCAACAAGCCCTTCCAAAGAAAGAATCCATATGCGGCTATGAGGATCCAGCCAAAGAATTTGGGCAGCTGTCCAAAGAGCGCCACGAAGAGAAAGTGCAACAGCGTCGACACCAGGAGAATCCACATGCCGACGTAGAAGAACGGAGGCATTGCCATTGAGTGAAACATCGTATAAATGCCCAGGGCCAGGGGAATGGAAACGTGGCAATCACCGACCTGTGAGGCGTAGACGGTTTCAGGCTGGCCGCGCCAGCCGTAATAGAACGCCAGCACCGCGTTCGGCAATACCATCAGCCAGCCGCTCAACCAGCCCAGGTATTTTGCACTGACAAAGCCGATGTGCCGGTTTTGGATCCAGGTCACGAGCCAGTCTGTGCTGACGTAAATCCCGTAGGCGCAAATTCCCAGTACAATCAAATCAAACGGCAGCATCCAGCCGGGTGATTTGCCCTGTCGCACGTTTGATTTGAGGACTTCCACCACGTGAAAGCATTGCCAGAACAGGAAAAGCCCGATCAATACCAGGCTGTCATTTTGATTCAAGCTGCCTTTGCGGCCCAGCACCCAAACAAACCCGGTAAAAAACAGGACGGCCGCCAGGGTAAGAAGCAGCGAGAGCCGGTTCAATTCATGGGTTTTGCCCGCGCCTTTTGATTTTTTGCCGTTTGAATCTTTTTTCTTCGAAGGCAGAATCCGGATTCCCCAAATAACGGCGGGCAACCCCAGCACCAGCGTCATATCGGTGACATTGTTTACCAATGAATTGGTCATCACATCCGCGCCGCTGCCGCCATTGCGCCCAAGAATGAAAGCGAAGATCAGGTTTCCCATGCCCGAACAGTACGGCATGATGAGTGTGCCCAGGGCGGTGTTTTCAAACCCCTGCGCGCTCATCGCTTCCAGCCGCCACAGCATTCCAAATGACGTCACCAGAAACATCGCCACAAACAACCACGGCGCCCAAATGCCTCTGGCTTCGATCCAATGAATAAAGGGATTGCCCACGGGCGGGAGTGTAGCGGATAACGGGCCATTTGCGAGATTTTCGAAGGGGGGTGGATCGCGAAATCTGAATTTGGCCGAACGCGGCGCCGAAGCGTGTTACGGCGGCAGGCTGGAGGAGTACGTGGACGAAAAAGGACGGGCGTCTTACCCAAACTGTTTCCGTAACGCTTCGGCAATCTCGACGAACGCTTTTCCGGCCGGATGGTTCGGTGCGGAAACGACGATCGGCATTCCGGCGTCTCCGCCTTCGCGGATTTCGGTGAAGATGGGCACCTCACCCAAAAACGGAACGTGTTGGCGCGCAGATTCCTGTTTGCCACCGCCATGGCCGAATATCTCAACCCGTTCGCCGTTTGGTGTGGTGAAAAAGCTCATGTTTTCCACAATGCCCAAAATCGGTACGTTCACTTTTTGAAACATCGCGACGCCCTTGCGTACCACGCCCAGCGAGGCTTCCTGTGGCGTGGTCACGATGACCCCGCCGTGCAGCGGGACGGCCTGGCAAAGGGAAAGCTGCGCATCCCCGGTGCCCGGAGGCAAATCCACGAGTAAAAAATCCAATTCACCCCACTCAACTGAATGCAGGAATTGTTGAATGGTTTTGGTAATCATGGGCCCGCGCCAAATCACAGGTTGATCATCCGTAAGCAGCAGACCGATGCTCATCACTTTGACGTCGTGTGCAACCGGGGGGACGAGCTTTTCTGCCGGGCTGACCGTGGGCTTTTCATGAACACCCATCATCAGCGGAACGCTGGGGCCGTAAATGTCGCAATCCAACAACCCAGTACGGGAGCCGCCGTGCTGCAACGCGCAGGCAAGGTTGACAGCGCAGGTGGATTTGCCCACGCCACCCTTGCCGCTGGCGATGGCGATGATTCGTTTGATTCCCGGAACGCGCGCCTGGTTCGCGAAGGGATTGGGTACGCCGGGGGTTTGTCCCGGGGCGGGCAACTGGATTTCCACGGACACGCGATGAACGTCCGGGACGCCCTTTAGGGCACGTTCGGTTTCGTTCTTTATCTGTTCCGCCAGCCCGGCGCTTGCTGAACTCAGTTGAATTAGAACTCCGACGTCGCCGTCCGTTACGGAAACCTCCTTCACGAGGCCGAACGAAACGATGTCCCGTGAATAGCCGGGATATTTCACGGTCTTAAGCGCGTCCAAAATTGCTTCCTGCGTCAGCATACGAGAAACAAAATGCCATCGGCGCGCTGCCAGGTAAAATGATTTTACTGGATTGAACGTGTGTCCTTTTAATTCTCTATTTTTAATTGACTAAAGTGGCGCTTGCGGCATCGTTTTCCCATGAGAAAAATCCTCTCCACATTTTTCGCGGCCATGGTTTGCGGCGCGCCAGTGTTTGCCCAGATGGGGGGCGGTCCCGGTCAGGGACCCGGCGGCAATTTTGATAACGGCATGGAAAAACTCTTCGGCGCCAACCAGATGTTTTCGGCAACCATGCTGACCTCGATCTCGGGCGCCCAGGGCCCCATGACCGTCCGATCTAAAATGGTATTTGACCACGATAACTCGTGGACGGACATGAACATGACCGACGTCCAGGGCCCCAATCTGCCGCCCCAGGCCGTCGCGCAAATGAAATCCATCGGCATGGATGAAGTGGTGACGATCACGCCCGCGGACAAATTGAACGTCTACATGATCTATCCCCATATCCATTCCTATGTCGCCATGGCCATTCCGTCATCCGACGCGACAAATAACAATTTCAGCGTCCAAACGACCAAATTGGGCCAGGAAACGATCGACGGCCATTCTTGTGTCAAAAACGATGTCGTCGTTACCAACAGCGTCCAGTCTCATGAGTTTACGGTTTGGAACGCGACGGATCTGAACAATTTCCCGGTCAAAATCGCAATGACCGACCAGGGCATGTCTGTGAGCATCACCTTTCAAAATGTCGTCTTTGATAAGCCGGTTGCCGGTCTCTTCCAGCCTCCGTCCCATTTTACGAAATACGGAACCATTCAGGATTTGATGCAGTCGGCGCTGATGAACCATCCGGGTGGCATGCCGGGAATGCCGTCACCTTCGGTTTCGCCCGGGCCGTAAGGAGGCTTAAACTTTTGCGATGGAGTGAGCGCCATAGGCGCTTGGAGGTCCGTGTCACGTATCCCGTGCGTCAAGTATGACCGGAAATCGCAATCCGATACTTGACGGAACACGCAACACGCAACACGTTGGTATCATGCCCGTTCCGTTTGAATGGATTAGCGTTGGTGGAAAAGTATTTCCGGCGATGCTGGATGCCATTGCCGCCGCCCGCGACTCGGTGCGCCTGGAAACCTATATTTATTCCAATGGCCGTATCGGGCGACTATTCGCGGACGCCCTTCTCGCCGCCGCCAATCGCGGTGTCCAGGTTTCTGTCCTGGTGGATGACTTTGGTTCCTGGTCGTTGCCGCCAAATTATTTCGACGCTCTGATCGCCGCCGGAGCCCGTGTCCGCCGTTTCAATCGCGTTAGCTTCTGGCGATTCGCCGTGCGCGATCACCGAAAATTGCTCGTTTGCGATAACCAGGTTGCCTTTGTGGGCGGCTTCAATATCTCAGACGAATACGACGGCGACGGCGTCGCTAGCGGTTGGTGCGATGTTGGCGCCCGCTTGGAAAACCGAAAATTGGTTGAAGAATTGTCCGCGTCATTCGACGAACTTTTTTCGTTCACCGGACTGCGCCATCACCGGCCGTTGCGCCGGTTCTTTATTCGCCGCCGGAGTGTCTTTGAATGGGACGAATTGCCCTCGCGCCATCCGGATTTGCTGCCGGCCTCGTTTACAAAATTGTTGAGACGTGATCTCGCCAGGGCGCGCGAAGTCCGGATTGTCAGCGCCTATTTTTTGCCGACCTACCGCTTGCGCCGCGCGCTGATGCATGCCGCTCGTCGGGGTGGTCGCGTGCGCTTGATCCTGCCGGGCAAAACCGACGTGCCGCTTTCCCGATTGGCAGCCCGAAACTTTTACAAGCGCTTGATGCAGGCGGGGGTGGAAATTTATGAATACGAACCGCAGATTCTTCATGCCAAATTGATTTGTGCCGGCCCCGTCACGTATATCGGTTCGGCAAACCTCGACATCCGGAGCCTCAGATTGAACTACGAACTTGTGGTGCGTGTTCTCGACAAGGCCATCGCCGCGGGCGCGGATGAGATTTTTGAGAAAATTCTTTCGCATTCCCGCCG
>DASXFM010000348.1:0-3213 GCA_036489615.1 Verrucomicrobiia bacterium
CCAGGGCGGCGCTCGCAGACTCGCCTGCCCTGGGCTATTATCGGCCGCCCTTACAGGGCTTTCAATTTGCGGCTTCGCCGTGAACTCGGAATTGTGCGCCGACGACTTTTGCCCGAAATCAGTGAACTAGATCAGACGCCAAATGCCATCCACTACTCTCCATTCTCCATCCTCGTCGGTCCTGGTCACCGGTGGGGCGGGCTTTATTGGCTCGCATTTGGTTGAGCGTTTGCTGAATGACGGGCATAGCGTCACGGTCATCGATGATTTTTCGACCGGGCGGGTGGAGAATTTGCGGCCGGTGAAAAAAAATCCGCGCCTGAAAATCATCGAGTCCAAAATTTCTGAATGCAAAGCACTGCCGAAGCTGGTCGAGAAATCAGCGTTTGTCTTTCACCTGGCAGCGACGGTGGGTGTCGAATTGGTGGTCAAATCCGCGTTGCGGGTTTTGGAATCTAATTTCACGGAGACACACACGTTGCTTCGCGCCGCGGTGAAAAGCTCCACGCCGGTCCTGTTGACCTCGACTTCTGAAGTTTATGGCAAGAGCGCCAAGTCCGAATTTGGCGAAGATGATGATCTGCTCATTGGACCCCCGAACCAATCGCGCTGGAGCTACGCTTGTTCGAAGCTTTCGGACGAATTTTTTGCGCTTGCGTGCGCCCGGGAACAGAATTTGCCGGTGATTATTTCCCGTCTGTTCAACACGGTGGGACCGCGCCAAACGGGCCGTTACGGAATGGTGCTGCCGCGCTTTATCGCCGCCGCCCGGGAAAACAAACCGTTGCGCGTTTTTGGCGACGGCCGGCAAAGCCGCTGTTTTTGCCTGGTCAGTGACACGGTGGAAGCGCTGGTTCGTTTGAAAAGTTGCCAGAAGGCGGGCGGCGAAATTTTCAATATCGGCGGGACGGAAGAAGTTTCAATCTTGGAACTGGCTGAGTTGGTTCTGAAAACGCTCGATTCAAAATCCAAAATTGAGTTCGTGCCGTATGAAAAGGCATATGCGCCGGGATTTGACGATATGCGCCGGCGCAAACCGCGAATGGAAAAGCTGGAGCGTTTCTTGAGTTTTCGTCCGCAAACGCCGTTGGTTGAGATTGTTCGGCGAACGGCGGGAATTTAGTTTGGGCAGAGCGGCAGCTCTGCCCCACCGTATTTCAGGGGCTTACGTCGTTTCCAGGATCATGCTGGGTCTTTCGCGCCAGCCAAACATTTTGTTTTTCTTGATGATTTCGACAATGGGCGCGGGAACGTCGTTCTCCCAGGACATGTCTCCGGATTGGAGTTTGGACAGGACAAACGGCGGAAAGAGGGCGAGGTAGTCAGGATTGTAATTCTGAACGGTGGTGATGTAGCCGTTTTCGATCAGGTGCGCGTAGAGATGGCGCAAATTCTGCGCGACTTTGAGATTGTCCGGCGTGACGATTTCGTTGCCGGTTGATTGGCGCTGCCAGATTCCGCTGTCGCTGCCGGAAGGGCTGATGGCGGCCAGGGCGTTGGCGGAGGGTTCGCGCATCGGATAAACATAAAGTTTGGTCATGTCCTTGAACAACCGGCCCAGGGACTCGAGGAGGCCGCCCGACAAATCGGTGTAGAATTTCTCGTCAAAAATGCTGCGCAGGCTGGGAATGCCCAGCGCGATGCCTTTCATCTTTTGAGTGTAACGCGAGAGGTATTCGACGAGGCGATAGTAGCGTCCGAAATTGGAAATGAGCACGGGCTTGCCGAGGGTACTCAAGAGGTCGACACGGTCCAAAAAGTCCTTGTGCGCCAGGGTGGCGTCTTCGAGCACGCTGTGGAGGGTCATTTCCATGAGGACAACCGGGGCTTCTCCCTGCATTTGCGGCTCGCGCAGGAATTGTTCCTGAGCGCGTTCCAGGATGTCCAGCGTGGTCTTGGTGATGGGCCGGAAGCTGCCGCGTTCCACCAGCACGGGTTTTTTATACAGGACGTCGCTGGGAATGATCACTTCACCGTCCGACGTAAACATCGCGCCGTCGGCGACGTTTTGCTGGACGAGTTGCAACGCCATCAGGCGGTTATCCACCTTGGCGAAGCAGGGACCGGAAAGCTTGATCATCTCGATTTCGATGCGCTCGCGGTTGAGGTCATCCATGAGCATGGAAACGATTTTTTCCGGCTCGTCATGATGATAGAAGGCGGCGTAGATGAGATTGACCCCAATCATGCCGAGGGCCTCCTGTTCGCGGACGATGATTTTGTCGAGGAGCCGCGTATGGATGATAATTTGCGAGGCTTCCTCGCGCGGACGGGCCTGGAATTTAATGCCGAGCCATCCGTGGCCATCGGTCTGCCGGGAAAAGCTGTGAGTGGCCACGGTATCGGCAAAAACAAAAAACGCGGTTTTATCACCACGTTTTTTATCAAGCCGCTGGAGGAGCAAATTGTATTCGTAATCCAGCATAGCTTGCAGCCGCTGGCGGCTCACGTAACGGTCAGAAGTGCCATAAATGGCGTCGCTCACGGCCATGTCGTAGGCGGAGATCGTTTTCGCGACGGTGCCGGACGCGCCACCGGCGTGAAAGAACCAACGGCAGACCTCCTGGCCGGCGCCGATTTCCGCAAAGGTGCCGTATTTTGTGGCGTCCAAATTGATTTTCAACGCCTTTTGGCCGGTGTCTTTCTTCTCTCCGTCGTTTTCGTTCATATATGGCGGTTCAAGCGTATAGAAAGGCGAGCGCAATGTCCAACGTTCAGGGAATGCGGGGGATGGGACTTATGGGACGGATAAGTACGACTCTCGCTGAGCACGCTAAAGCGTGGACACCGAGCACTGGCGGAGCGGGAGCTCCGCCCTACCGGAGAAAGAAAATAGGCCGGAATACAGGCAAATTCCGGCCCTTTTGGGGGTAACTGGCGCTTGTTGATTGCGCCGGGGAGATTGTTTATGCAGCCATTCGCATATCTTCGCCGCTCTTTGCGGAGGGATTACATTGTTCCTGACCCAGTTTCGTCAATTTGACGTCCGCTCCTTTTTCCTCAGCGAGGATTGAGTCAATGACTTTGGCGACGTCCTCGCGCTGCAGTTGCCTGGCCCATTCCCGCAATGTGCCATAGGTGGCGATCTCGTAATGCTCGGCCTTTTGGGCGCCCAACACCAAAGCTGCATTGATGGTGGGGGACTTTTTGTTTTCAGAAATCAAGTCTTCGGCCTCGTCGATGATACCGAGGATAGCCGGGCATCGTTTGGCT
>DASXFM010000368.1:0-13450 GCA_036489615.1 Verrucomicrobiia bacterium
GTGCTGGGGCATGGGACTGAACTGAATGAAAATTCAGCCGCACCGGTGCGCCGGCATGCGGCGGAGTTGCGCCATCGCCGGCTCTTTCGGGAGGTTCGTGAGGCGTTTTGGAAGCAGGAACCGCAAATCAAGACGGTTCTGGCCGAGATAGCCGTGCCCCGGATATTCATTGCGCCGCTGTTTATCAGCGAGGGCTATTTTGCGGGGCAGGTCATTCCGCGTGAATTGGGATTTGAGAATGGCAGCCGGATATTAAGCATCAAAGGCTCGCAAATTCATTTTTGCGCGCCGGTCGGGACCCACGACAGCATGACGCGCGTTATCTTATCGCGAGCGGAAGGGATACTAAAAGCGTTTCCATTTCCACGCCCGCCCCGCCCGTCAGACACGACTTTGTTTATTGCCGGGCATGGGACGGAGAGAAACGATCATTCGCGCAAGCCGGTTGAGCGGCAGGTGGAATTGATTCGGACGCTGGGAGTTTTTGCGGATGTTCAGGCGATTTTTTTGGACGAAACACCACGGATTCCGGATTGCTATACGATGGCACGAACAAAGAATCTCGTGATTGTCCCGTTTTTTATCAGCGACGGCCTGCACACGCAGGAAGATATTCCGGTGTTGTTGGGTGAAACGAAAAAAAATGTCGCGCAACGGCTGGCGGTGGGCCAGCCTGTTTGGCGAAACCCGATGGAACGAGAAGGCAAATTGGTTTGGTACACCGCCGCCGTGGGCACAGAGCCAGGGATAGCGGATGTGATTCTGGAAAGGGTGCGCGAAGCGGCGAAGTGTTAATGTTGATTGGGATTACTTTTAAGCCCATTTGTTTACGAGTTTGCGGGCATCTTCCGCAGATATTCCTTCGCCTCGCCGCGCCTGTTCGCGGGCGTTTTGAATACCGGCCAGAAGCTCAACTTCGCGCGCGATTTCGGCGAGTGACATTTTTTCCGGCAATTTGCTGACGAACTCGATAACAGTTTCCCGATTGCTCACGTCTTAGTTATCGCCTGCGCCAAAAACAATTGCAAAGGCAAATTAAGTTGACAAGCCGAATAGGCCAGCTTCAGGGTTATGTCCATAGTTTGGAAATGACCTTGGAATTTTAGAAGCGCTGCCTAAAGCTCGCGCGGCAAAAATTGATCATGAAAACGACACCTCAAGACTTTGCAAGTGCGCTGGAAGCGGCTGGATTAGCTGATTTTTTTGCTGATTGCACTGATGCGCATCGAAGCGAATATCTCAAGTGGATAGGCGAAGCCAAGCGGCCAGAGACGAGGCAGTCACGAATCGCAAAAGCAGTTCAGATGATTTCCGACAAACGGGCAGAAGAAAAAGCAAGGGCAAAGAAAAAATAATATCATCGGCAACCATGAAAAAACTTCGATTTGGATTTTTGAGCACGGCGCGCATTGGCTTCAAGAACTGGAAGGCAATCCGGGACAGTGGCAACGCGACTGTCACTGCCGTGGCGAGCCGGGACATTCACCGCAGTCGAAAATTTATCGCAGGACTCCAGTCCGAGGCGCCGTTTGAAATCGCCCCGGCAGCCATGGGCAGTTACGAGGAACTCATCGCCTCGCCAAACGTGGACGCGGTTTATGTTCCACTGCCAACCGCCTTGCGGAAGGAATGGGTGTTGCGGGCCGCAGCGGCCGGCAAACACGTCCTGTGCGAAAAACCGTGCGGAGTGAGCGCTGCGGATGTCGAAGAAATGATTGCCGCCTGCGCACAGCATCGCGTGCAATTCATGGACGGCGTGATGCTAATGCACAATCCCAGGACAGCGCGGCTGCGCAGAATTTTGGATGATGGCAAAAGCATCGGCGACATCAAGCGCATCTCGTCGAGTTTCAGTTTTCGCATGGATCCCGATGCTTACGACACCGATATCCGCATCAACAGCGCGCTGGAGCCGTCCGGTTGCATTGGAGACCTGGGCTGGTATTGCATCCGGATTTCACTATTCGCGATGAACTGGAAAATGCCGCACGCGGTGAGCGGGCGGATTTTGTCCGAGCGGCGCGCATCGAGAAATCTTGCGCCGGTGCCGACGGATTTTTCCGCTGAACTTATTTTTGACGGAAATGTGTCGGCGGCGTTTTATTGTTCGTTCATCGCCGATTACCAGAACTGGGTCCACGTGAGCGGAACCAAAGGTTCGCTCGTGGTCCCGGATTTCACAAAAGCCAATGACGATCACGAACCGAGTTTCGAGTTGAATCAAAAAGAAGTCCGCGTGAAGTGCTGCAATTGCCGCGGCAAACACAGTAAGAGCCTGGAATTTGCGCAACAGACGCACATGATACGGAATTTTGCCAAGCAAATTCGCTCGGGCAAATTGAACAAGGAATGGCCGGATTGGGCGCTGAAGACGCAGCAGGTAGTGGATGCGTGCCTGGGTGCGGGCCGCCATTAATATTTAGCTTCCGATGTCCAAGTCGTGGAGCATGTTGCGTGTTACGTCAAGCATGACGGTGTCGCAGCCTCGTACTTGACGGACCACGGAATACGGAACACGCTCCGCAAGTATTTACCGAGGTCCCGGTCGTGACAGTTGGAGCTTTTTAAATCATCACACACCAATTATCCTCCAAGCCGTGCAATTTCGGAAAATCACCATCGTTGGCGTTGGCCTGCTCGGCGGCTCGATCGGGCTGGCGGCGCGGAAATTTCGGATTGCCGGTGAGATCGCCGGATATGTGCGGCGCGAAAAAACGGCTGTCGAGTGTGAGCGGGCTGGCGCGACGGATTATGCCACAACAGACCTTGCAGCGGCGGTTTCCAATTCCGACCTCGTGATTCTTTGCACGCCGCTGGCGCAAATGCGTTCGCTGGTGGAACAATTCCAGCCGGCGCTCAAACGCGGCGCCATCGTTACTGACGTGGGCAGCGTCAAGGCGGATGTCGTTCGTGAACTGGAGTCGCTCATAGCCAAGACCGGAGCATATTTTGTCGGCAGCCATCCGATGGCCGGTGGCGAAAGGATGGGCGTGTCGGCGGCGCGTGAAGATCTGTTTCAAAACGCAGTTTGCGTATTGACGCCCACGTACAAATCTCATGCCGGGGCTGTCAGAAAGTTGGAGCGATTCTGGAAATCAATCGGCGCACAGGTCTTGAAGTTGCCGCCGGAGCAGCATGATTTGTTTGTCAGCCGGACAAGCCATTTGCCGCATGTGATCGCGGCCGCGCTGGCAAACCTGGTATTAAGTCCGGATCAGCCCAAAGGACAGGCGCAATTGTGCGCCAATGGTTTTCGGGATACGACACGCATCGCTTCGGGTTCGCCCGAGATGTGGCGAGACATTTCGCTGGCAAATCGGAAGCATCTGGCCAGCGCCGTTGGCGCTTTTATTTCCGAACTGCAAAGATTTCAGAGGGCTTTGAAAGGCGCAGATGCGCGCGCGATTACGAAGTTTTTCGAAAGGGCAAAACGGCAAAGGGATGCGTGGAAAGATAGTGCGCCGAAGTTGCCGAAAAACGGGTAGTCAAACCTATGAGTGATCAACCGCCCGAGTTTTCCGAAAGTGGCGAGCCAATTTATCGGCATAAGCCGCGCGAAAAATCATTTGAACTTGCCATTGGTGATCCAGGGCACATTCAACTTATTGAGAGCCATATCGCAAAGCATATCGGTCGGCCGGCCAGTGTTTTCCACGAAATTATGTCTGATTTGGTTCATATTGACATCCATTTCGTTCCACCGACACCGACCCGGAATTTTTATACTTTGGTGACGAGCGGCATGAGCGCGCGTGCTATGAAGGCGCCCGGAGGGTGCGAGGACTTTTCATACGCCGAGCTTCTTATCTGCCTTCCGACAAATTGGCCGGTAAGGAAGCCGGATTTTAAAAACCCGCGAAATTATTGGCCAGTTAGGCTTCTTAAATATCTGGCGCGAATGCCGCATGCGTACGAGACCTGGCTGACATACGGGCACACGGTTCCCAACGGTAATCCGCCGGAACCGTTTGCAGCTAACACGAAGTTTTGTTGCGCACTGATTGCGGAGATACGACGTGCACCAAAGGAATTTGGCACCTTGACGGTTTCTCCGGAGATGAAAATCCACTTTTATGCAGTTGTCCCGCTTTACAAAGAAGAGATGGAGTTAAAACTGAAGAGCGGCGCAGAGGCTCTTTACGAGCGGTTCAATCGCCACGGCATATCTGAATTATTGGATATCAAACGCCGGAATGTGGCCACGAAGATGTTTGGTCTATTTTAATCAACTTGATTGCCTGTCTAATTAAAATGGCTCTCCCTGATTTAATTGAAATTGTTCCCCTGAAAGGACCGGTGCGTGCCGAAATCACGGTACCCGGATCAAAGAGCATCACGAACCGGGCTCTTATCCTCGCGGCGCTGGCGGAGGGAGAAGTCACTCTCAAGGGTGCGTTGTGGAGCGAAGATACGCAGATCATGGCCGAGGCTTTGAAGAAATTAGGGTTTGAAATTCGCATCGAGCCCGACCCGGGAGAGTTTTGCAACCGCACGATCACGGTGAAGGGTCTGGGCGGGAAAATTCCGAACGGCGGCACGACGCAAAAGCCGATGGAACTTTTTGTGGGTAACGCGGGTACGGCGGCGCGATTTCTCGCGGCGTTCGTCTGTTTGGGAGAGGGAATTTATCATCTGAGCGGCGTGCCGCGAATGTATGAACGGCCCCAGTCGGCATTGTTCAAGGCGTTGCGGGAACTGGGCTATCGCGTTGAGACTGTCTTTGGCAATGATCGCCTGCCGGCATCTATTGAAGGATCAGGCCCCTCGCCCGGTGGAACATGCAAGGTGAGCATCGAAAAAAGCTCTCAATTTGCGTCGGCGCTGCTGCTGTGCGCGAAGACGGGCGAATGGGATGTCAAAGTGGTGGGCGAAAACGCGGATGAATCACCCTACGTGGCGATGACTTCGAAGATGATGGAAGTATTTCCACATCAGGGCGGAACCTTCCAGGTTGAGCCAGATGCGAGCAGCGGGAGTTATTTTTGGGCTGCCGGATGGCTCCGGCAAAAAGTAGATTCGCAATGGGTCGAAGATGCCCTGAAACAAGCCGGGCAGGTGTCGCGGATCGAAATAAAGCCGTTTGCTCAAAGTAACGTCGTCGTTTCGATGTGGCCTTCCAGCCGGCTGCAAATGGATCAGGATTTTACAGCGTTTATCCGGCCTTTCAGCCGCGCAGTGCCGGCGGAAATTTCACGGACCCATGACCTTGCCGATAGCATTATGACCGCGATCGTTGTCGCGCCTTTTAATGGGGCGGGAAACATCGTAAAATTTACCGACCTGGGCCGCCTCCGCGTCCAGGAATGCGAACGGGTTCAAGCCTTGCGAACCGAATTGACCAAATGTGGCGCGAAAGTCGTCGAGGAAGGGGATACGCTGACCGTCTTTCCATCAGAGCTTCATGGTGCGGAAATTGAAACTTACGATGACCATCGCATGGCGATGTGTTTTGCAATTTTGGGATTGAAAGTACCGGGCATCAAAATTAAGAATCCTGCGTGCGTGAAGAAGACGTTCCCGAATTTTTTCCAGAAATTAGCAACCGCCCCGCCCCGGGGCCTGGGAGCCACGATTTTAGATGCGTCGGGGCGAAAATTGGAATGGGATGACTTGTTTGCGGAAGACGCGACAGCTGATGAATGAGAATTATAACAATTTGAGGACAATGAAGAATACCATTATTGCCATCGATGGAACCAGTGCGAGCGGCAAAAGCACGAACGCCAAGCTTGTCGCGCGCGCGGTGGGCTTTGTCTATGTGGATACCGGCGCGATGTATCGCACCCTGGCGTGGCATTGTTTGGAAAACAAAATCGATCCGCACGATGCCAAAGCGGTTGCCGCTGCGTGCCGCAAATGGAAAACGGATCTCCAATGCGTTGAGAAAAATGGGCTGCGGGCGGTGCACTTGTTGGTAAATGGGTACTATCCGGAAAAAGAAATTCGCACGGCGGCGACGAGCGCGGCTGTGCCCCATGTGGCCGCCGTGCGCAAAGTCCGCGAATGGATGGTCAAGCGGCAGCGCGAATGCGAGCAGTTTGGAAACCTGGTGATGGAGGGGCGGGACATCGGCACGAATGTATTTCCGGAAACGGAATTTAAATTTTATCTCGATGCGACCCTGGCCGAGCGCTCGGCCCGCCGCGCCGCGGACGGCATCGAGGAAAACCTGGCCGCGCGGGACCAACGCGACAGCCAGCGGGCCGTGGCTCCGCTCATGATACCGTTGGGGGCGCGCGTTATTAACAATTCCAACATGACGTCAGAGCAGACAAGCGGGACGATTATCGAGGACGTCAGGAAAAGATTAAAATAGGGTTTGAACCGAATGGTGGGGCAGATGAATCGATTTCCTTTTGTGTCATCTCAAATAACTGGACGAAGAATTCGAAATTGCCAGCGAAGCCGCAAGCTGCGCAATAAACGTGCCGCAGGTTTCCAAACCTGCCAGTCGTACATCGTCGTGCGACTTGCCGATTTGGAAATCGGCGATACAGCAGGTTTGGAAACCTGCGATACGCGGCGGCTCAAGGGGCGCCTGGTGCAATGAATGTTTCCTACCGTTGCGGCTGGCTTTTTTTTCGTTTCGTTTTTGCGACTTACTTTCGTTGCCGGTTTATTGGCGTGGAACAGGTGCCGAAGGAAGGCGGAGTGATTCTGGCGGCCAACCATGCCAGTTACCTGGATCCGCCGGTGGTGGGCTCGGGCCTGGACCGCGACATCAACTATCTGGCCCGCCAATCCCTGTTTCGTTTTCCGCTCATTGGCCGGTTGTTAGTGAGTTGGAATTCTGTGCCGGTGGACCGCGACGGCGGCGGCGCGCGGGGTCTCAAAAACATCCTGGACCGGCTGCTGGGCGGCGCGGGAATCATTTTGTTTCCCGAAGGCACGCGGAGCCATGACGGCAAATTGCAGCCTGCGCAGGCGGGTATCGGACTGGTTGTGGCCAAATCAGACGCGCCGGTTATACCAGTGCATGTGCTTGGGTCGTATGAAGCCTGGGGCCGCAACCAAAAAATACCGCGTCCAAAGCGAATTACGGTGCGATACGGCGAGCCAATGCGATTCGAGAAATTGCGGGCTGAAGCCCGCGAATGCTCCAAGGAACGGCTCAAGGCAATCTACCAGCAGATTGCCGACGAAATTATGGCGGCAATTGCGGCGTTGCGCGAACCTTAGACTCCCCAGTTCGAGAGGGTGCTGCTGATGCTATTGACCGCCTGAATTAATCTGGGATGCGATTTCTCAAAGCCTTCGACTGATGACCGAAGTTCCTCGACCGAACTTTTCAGCACTTGTTGTTTTTCGCGGCTGGCGTTTGACGTCTCGTCGAGTACGGCAATCTCTGTCTTTAAGGTTGCGATTAACTGGAGCAGCTCGCCCTTTGCCGGCTCGCTTACTGGCTCGGCGCGAATTTTAGCCTCAATGTCGCTGATAGTTTGCTGAATCATGCTTTAATGTTATTCAGGCCGGGCCATTCGGCAAGGGCGTGGAATGGATTAGTTCCTCCAAACTTCTTTGAAACGGAACGTCACCATCGTCCGGCCTTTGGCAAGCGGGGTTGTACGAGTTGCCAAATTTTCATGCAAACGCTTTCAACAGAACCGGAAGCGTCCACCGCGTGTATGCGCGCGGGTTCTGCGGCGGCAATGGCCTGAAAGCCCGCGTCTACGCGCTGGAAGAACTCCTCGTTCGATTCTTCGATCCGGTCGCGAATGAAGGGCAGCGTCGCCTGGCGCATGGCCCGGCGCATCTCACTGATTTCCGGGGAGACGGTCAGCAACAGCGTCAGGTCCGGTTTCGTTTCGCCCACGGCCACTTCCACGATGTGCTGGACCATCTTCAAATCCAACTGGCGGCCATATCCCTGGTAAGCGGTTGTGGAATCATAAAAACGGTCGCACAACACGATCTCGCCGGCCTCGAGGGCGGGGCGGATAACCTCACGCACCAACTGCGCGCGGCTGGCGTTCATCAGGAGCAATTCGGCTTCGGCGGTCATCGCCGCGTTGTTTTTGCTGTGCTTGAGGGTGTGGCGGATTTCCTCGCCGATGGACGTTCCGCCGGGTTCGCGCAACGCGCGGAAGCGATAGCCCAGGGTGCGCAATTGCCGTCCGAGCAGTTCCACCTGCGTGGATTTGCCGCAGCCTTCGGTCCCCTCGAATGTAATGAAAAGGCCTTTTTGCATTTCAGATTTTTGGCCTGGACGGGCGACTAAAGTTTCTTAAGTTTCGGGCCTTTGGGCGTGTCTTCGATGGCCCAGCCTTTGGATTTTAATTCGTCGCGGATGGCGTCGGATTTTTTGAAATCTTTCGTTTTGCGCGCGGTTTGTCGAGCTTCAAATAAGGCCGCAATGTCCGGCGAAACTTCAAGTTCACCCGGCATATCCAATCCAAAAAGAGCTACGCCGATCCCTTGCCAGGCAGATAAGGCGGCCGCGGCCTGGGTCGTCGAAAGTTGATTGGCCGCCATCGACCTGTTCAATTCGCGAATCCATTCGAAGATGGCGCCCCAGGCGGCCGACACGTTCAAATCATCGTCCATGACATGTCTTACTTTCCCAATCAGCGATTCGTCCGGACTCGCAGCGATTTGGCCTGCGAGTTCTTTGAGTCTGGACACGCACTCATCAATCCGTGCCAGCGCCGTGCGTGCGCCTTCCAACCCTTCCAGCGTAAAGTTGAATGTTTCGCGATAATGCGATTGCACCAGCAAAAAACGGATGTGGCGGCCGGTAAATCCTTTGGCCAGCAAATCGCGCAAGGTAAAGAAGTTGCCAAGGGATTTGCTCATCTTCTTTCCTTCCACGAGCAGATGCGCCCCATGCAGCCAGTATTTTACGAACGGTTTCCCGGTGGCGCCTTCGCTTTGCGCGATTTCGTCCTCATGATGCGGGAAGATCAAATCTTCGCCGCCGACGTGCAGGTCGAAGCCCTGGCCGAGAATTTCCATACTCATGGCGCTGCACTCGATATGCCAGCCGGGCCGTCCCTCGCCAAACGGACTGGACCAAAAAACTTCCCCGTCTTCAGGTGAACGAGATTTCCACAGGGCAAAATCGGCGACGGATTCCTTGGCGTATTCGTCACTTTTGACGCGTTCGCCGGCGCGGAGTTCGTCAAAATTCAGTTTCAACAGCTTTCCATAAATGCAACCGGCGGCCCGGTATTTCTCGATGGAAAAATACACCGAACCGTCCGCAGCCTTGTAGGCAAAGCCCCGGCCAAGAAGACTTTCGATGAGAGATATGATGGCCGGTATATGCCCGGTCGCGCGCGGCTTGTGGTGCGGCTCGAGGCAATTCAGCGTTTTCATGTCTTCAAAAAACGCCGATTCGTATTTAGCGGTGAAGTCGCGCAACGTCGTCCTGTTTTCGCGGACAGCCTTGATAATTTTGTCTTCCACGTCCGTAATGTTCATGACGTGGGTAACCTGGAACTTCTGAAACTCGAGGCAGCGCCGAACGAGGTCGGCCGTGACGAACGTTCGCCAGTTGCCGATGTGGGCGAAATCGTACACGGTGGGTCCGCAGCAATACATGCCGACCCGGGGCGGTGCCAGTGGCGCGAATTCCTGGAGCGAACGCGATAGCGTGTTAAACAGTTTTAATCCCATCTTGCGTGCCGCAAGTTAAGCCGGGGAACGGCAAAGAAAAAGAATTTTTGCAGGCCTGTTTCCGTTACGGCGAATGCAGGACATTGACTTTATTGGGAAAAATGTGAGATTGGAGCGGAGGTAATTATGAAAATGAAAAAAGGAATCATATTGGGAGCGGTTTTGGGACTGGCAACTTCGCGTATGGCGCTGGCCGAACCCACTGCTTTGGACCTGGTCAAAAAAGGCGATGACTACGTGGGAATACAATCCAAAGATAAAATCGTCCAAATTTATTCTGATAAATCTGTCGCCAGCCTGGAACCTAACATCTGGCATGTCGCCTATTTTGATCCGACCGTCTTTTCTAAAACTGTGGAAGTGAAATTCGAGGCGGGACAACAGGCGGGAATCGCCCATCCGATGCATCCGTTTACGCTCCCGGCCAAGCCGGAGCAAATTCTGGACTTATCAAAAATTACAGTGGATTCGGACCGGGCGATCAATATCGCGACATCCCAGCCATTGTTGAAAGGACTGAACCTGCGGTACTCCAAGGTCGCGTTGCAAAAAGGCGACAACGGTCCGGAATGGAGAGTTGAATTATGGTCCGCGAAAGTTAGCGACCCGAGCAAAGACGCCAACGTAGGTACCGTTCATATCTCTGCGGTAGACGGTTCGATCATACAATCGGATTTGCATCCGGGAAGCGCGGGGAACGCGGGCTGACCTATATCACCGAACGTCTCCGCAAGCGTTGCGGTGTCGATCTACGGCCTTGCGGAATTTTGATGCGCGGCCACGGCTGCCGCCATCGTGTCCACGCTGTGCAGAATCCGTTTGGCGCCGTCCGAATCGGCGATCTTAAGCCCGAACGCCTTGTCCAGGGCTACGACCAATTGAAGGGCGTCCACGGAGTCCAAACCCACACTGCCCGGACCAAATAATGGCTGTGAATCGCTAATATCCTCGGGGCTGACCTGAAGCATCAGGTTCTCGACCATCAGACGCTTAATTTCCTGTTTCAGTGTTGAAGTGTCCATGAAGAGTCAAGCAGCGCGATGGTCGCCTGGTCTGTCTACCAGAGCGGCCAGTTTTTGTTCCGCGCGGTCCATGCCTGTCAGTTCCGGGGAAAGCGGCGCGGGCTGTACTGTCGCCGAAGCCGGTTCGGGTTGCTCCCGCAGGCGCACAGGATCGGAAGTTTTGGGTTCAGGATACGCGCGGCGCGCCAATCCGCCGCGTAGCAGCCACCAGGCAACGGCCAGGTTAAACGCCACTGGCAGGAGCCCGTTGATGATATCGTTTTTGTCGGGGTTCTCGATGATTTCGAGATCAAGCATCGGCATCACCGCTCTGAGGCCGAGATAAAGGAAGAGCAGGCCCAAAAGCCGAACCGCCAAACCGAATATGTCTTTTGGTTTCATCCGCGCTCAGGGCCACTTTAAACGGCGATCCAAACCCGTTCAAGCATTTTGGTGCTCCTGGCACGGACGTCGCGCCAGGGCGTTACCCCGCGTATAGCGCGCAGAATCTTCGCGGTAAACGTCCAACCAGGCTCGTCGGGCCGCTAAATGCGGTGCGGACAGCGGTGGCAATGCTATTTGCGAAGCGCCCTCCCAGCCTATCAAAAACTCACGGTGCCGCAGGTGCGGCTGTTTTCTTCCCCTTCTTTTGTTTCGCGGTGAGATTCTTGCGCTTGAGGTAGCTCGTGCGGCGTTTTCTTTTCTCTACTTTGTTGTATTGTCGGCCCATAATTCTTTACTTTATTCGCGGAATGCGGTTTCGTTGTTAGCACTATGAGAGTTTATACGCTTCGATTCAATCTCTTTTTGTTTCTTGCGGCCTTATTGCCGCTCCTTGGCGGGTGCAGTGCATTGGGTTTGGGCCACAAGGATGAACCCGTTTCCGCTCTCTGCGTTTATGTGGCAGTCGCGCCGGGCCGATCAACCGGATCGACGAGCGGCACTGAAACGGTCTCGGTGTTGCGGTCCAATCCGGTGCAGATCACAATTGATAAAACACCGGTTTTGACTGAAGGAGACGTTCTCGCCGCCAAAATCATCGACACGCCCGAGGCGCCGGGAATCGAACTTCGGTTTGATCCGATGGGTACGGTGGTCCTCGAACAATGTTCCGCCACAAATCCCGGCGGCCACCTGGTTATTTTCGGCAAATGGGGCAAAGATCTCAAAAATTCCCGATGGCTTATGGCGCCGCTTATCACCGAACGCATCAACAATGGCCTGCTGTCATTTACCCCGGACATGACACGCGATGAAGCCATGCAGTTCGTCCAGGGTTTGAATAACGTCGCCAAACAATTTCAAACCGACCCTGCCGAATGATTTCTTTCCGAGGCCGCGCCTGCGGCAGACCCCGGATTTCCAGGGTCTCGCGGGTTTTAAAACGGTTTTCAGGGTGTTGTTTGCCGTCGCTATTATTAGCCTGCTCATCAATGGCGCAGTCGCCGTTTCAATTTCCTACCGCAAACCATTTTCTTTATGTGCCGGGTGCGGAATTGAAATTCTTCGCTCCTACGGAACCGGACAAGCCCTGGACCAGTGGCAGCTTCGGTTGCATCCGGGATTACGGTCACCGGATGCACGAGGGCCTGGACATTCGTCATTTGCAAACCGACCGGAGGGGAGAGCCCACGGATCCCGTCATGCTCACCGCCGATGGCACGGTCATGTATATCAGTACCCGGCCCTCGCTCTCAAATTACGGCAACTATATCGTGGTTCAGCACCTGGTTGACGGCATCGAAATCTATTCGCTCTACGCGCACCTCAGCGCGGTCCGCCCCGGCCTCAAAGCAGGTCAGCAGGTCAAGGCGGGCGATGTCATTGCCACAATGGGCAGGACCTCAAACGCCGAAACCATTGGCAAATGGCGAGCCCACGTCCATTTTGAATTAAACGTCCTGGTGAACGACAATTTCGCCTCGTGGTGGCGGCAGGCGTCGCCGGGCGAACGCAACGACCACGGAGAATGGAATGGCCAAAACCTCAATGGCCTGGACGTGCGTCAAATTCTATTGCAGGAGCAAACCGGAAAATTCAACCTGCTCAATTTTCTGCGAGGGCAGACGGAGCTTTGCCGGGTCCTGGTGCGGGCGACAAATTTTCCATATCTAAAGCGTTATCCCATGCTGGTGCTAAAAAACCCAGTCGCGGAACGCGAGGGCGTGGCCGGGTACGAAATTGCGCTGAATTTCAATGGCGTAGCGTTTGCCCTGATGCCCCGAGCTGCCTCGGAAATCAAGAGCCGGGCCAAATTTCAATTACTTTCAGTTAACGGACCGGAGGAACTGGCCAATCCGTGCCGGGCACTCGTGACCCGGCGTGGCGGCCGCTGGCAACTGGGCAACGAAGGCTTGCGGGAACTGGAACTGTTGACATATCAGTAAGCCCGCACACCCTGAAGGGTGGAAACCGGACCGTGCGTTGATTATCTGCGCATAAATAGTGCGCTTCGTATCGGAAATGGAACGGAACACGATCATTCTGATTATCTTCGCGATTACGTATCTTGGAATTGCGATGGGGCGCATTCCGGGATTGAAATTAAATCGCGCGGGCATAGCGCTGCTGGGCGCCATTGCCATGATGCTGTTCGGCGGGGTGTCGACGGCTCAGGCGGTTTCCTACGTTAACTGGCCAACGATTTGCCTGTTGTTTGGCTTTTTTGTGATCTCCGCGCAGCTTCGCCTCTCAGGATTTTACGATGTGATCGCGGTGAAACTGGCAAATCAATTGACTCATCCGGCGCGCTTTCTTCTCATTCTCATGCTTGCAGCCGGCGGCCTTTCGGCGTTTCTGAACAATGACGTCGTCTGCCTTGTTTTTGCGCCCAT
>DASXFM010000373.1:0-6062 GCA_036489615.1 Verrucomicrobiia bacterium
GTCACAACGGGGCCCCACGCAACCGGCGCGGACCTTTGGGACGTCGCCGGATACGCGACGTTCCAGGCCACGGACAAGTTGAGCTTCAACCTCCGCGCGGAATATTTGGACGACAAAGACGCGGCTTCATTGACTTCGACCGCGATCGTTGGGCCTCCTGCCGGCACCTTCACCGCAGGGGCCCCTGTCGGACTATATTCGGCTAATAACGCCGAGGAAATCACGGCCACCGTCCAGTATAATCTTTGGGCGAACGTGATCACCCGTGGCGAATTCCGCTGGGACCACGTCGAACATGGCGATGCGTTCGGCGCCAACACCGCCGGCACGACAGACAGGAACAACGACTTCCTGCTCGCGCTTAACGTGATCTATCAGTTCTGATTGAATTGAAGCTTCGTACCCCTTCCGCCAAAAACGGAAGGGGTTTTTGTTTTGAGTGTTATCGTTGCTACACTCTAAAACGCAGGCGAGGCAACGTCCCCCGGAAGCGTTCGGGGTCGCCGTCGCGCTTCAAGACGCAAGCGTATCGTATCTTTGTTCTATGGCCGTCCGAGTCCAAATCCTTTAATTTTCGTCCATATCCTTATGAAAATGGTGTCGGCCTTGCTTTTATCGGCCTGGTTGATTTTTACAGCCACGGCCGTTCACGGTATGTCATTGAATGTGGCTGAAGTGGATCGCGACCGGATTTTGGCCGCTGCCGCCGAAGCCCTTGCGCAGCCGCCAATTACCATCACCAAATACAGAGCGAAGTTAAGCAACGGTGGCCCGCACGATTTCTATTCCAACGGCGATTACTGGTGGCCCAACACAAACACACCTGACGGCCTCCCCTACGTGTCGCTTGACGGTAAAAGCAATCCCAACAATTTCAATAAACACCGCGATTGCCTCCGGCAATTGCACGACGCTGTCGCCGCCCTCGGCGCCGCCTACAAAATAACCGGTGATGATCGTTACGCCGCCCATGCCGCCCAACTCCTGCGTGTCTTTTTTCTCGATCCGGCCACACGCATGAATCCCAGCCTGCAATATGCGCAGGCAGTCCCCGGCGTTTCGCCCGGCCGCAGTTATGGGATCATTGATACCTTGCGCCTGATCGAAATTCCTCCCGCTGTTACGGCCATGGAAAAATCCCCGGCGTTTCCGCCGGACGTCGCGGCGGGGCTGAGAAAATGGTTTTCAGATTATATCCAGTGGATAAGGACCAGCAAAAACGGCATCGAAGAATCCAATGCGTCCAATAATCATGCCGTCGCTTGCTGGCTGCAAATCGCCGTGTTTGCGCAATTCACGGACGACACGCGTGACCTGGCCGATGCCCGCGCGCATTTTAAGAAAGTATTCGTCCCCAACCAGATGGCTGCTGACGGAAGTTTTCCCCGGGAACTGGCCCGTACCAAGCCCTACGGCTATTCCATCTTCCAATTGGACAATATGGCGACGCTCTGTCAGGTGTTGTCGACGCCGGACGACAACCTGTGGCAGTTTCAATTGCCGGATGGCCGCGGCATGCGCAAAGCGATGGAGTTTATGTATCCCTATCTGGCGGACAAAAGCAAATGGCTGGCGGACGACCGCCGCCAGGACATTCAGGCATGGGACGGCTGGCCCGCCCGCCAGCCTTCGTTGCTCTTCGCCGGTTTGGCCTTCGGCGAACAAAAGTATCTGGATTTATGGCGGAAGCTCTCAGCCGACCCGGTCAACGGCGAGGTCCGTCGCAATATCGCAATCACTGAGCCGATACTGTGGATTCAGCCGAATGACGCAATTGCAACTGGAACTAAAAATTAAGATGAAAAACAAGCTTTCAGGTTTATTAGTCGATAGTCCACAGCCCGCGGTCCACAGTCAATGCCTCCATCCAATTCACCAATCCGCACTGTGGCCTGTGGACTGCGGACTCCGGACTGTCTGCCTGGTATTTGTTTTGATTCTTGCCATCACAATGGCCGTTTCAGCGCAATCGCCTTTGACCATTTCCGTGGATGCCAAAAGCCCGGGAAAGACGATTTCACCGGATTTTACAGGGCTAAGCTTTGAATTGACTCAAATACTTCCAGGACCGGATGGTCTCCATTACTTCAGGCCGGATAATGGGCGTCTCATCAACCTTTTCCAAACGCTGGGGATCAAAAATCTGCGAGTGGGAGGCAACACGTCAGACCGCAACTGGCGAAGGCCTCCCGATCCTGCAGACTTTGACAGCTTGTTCGCTTTCGCCAAAGCCGCGGGTGTAAAGGTTATTTACTGTTTGCGCCTGCACGATGGAAATCCGGACGAGGACGCCCGCACAGCCAGGTACATAATGGACCATTACCCGGACCAAATCGTGGGCTTTTCCATTGGCCAGGAACCGACCGCTTATCCGCGCACGACGAATTGGGTCAATGGCGTACCGGTAAAAGGTCCGCGCCTGGCGTTCGTGACCTATTCCAATGAGTGGAAAGCGTTCGCAAACACCATTATCAAAGCCGTGCCCGATGTGAAGTTTTGCGGGCCCAGCACCGAGGCTGATCCGTCCTGGCCTCGGGAGTTTTTGGATGCATTTGGCCACGGCTATCATGTGGCGATGATCACGACTCATCTTTATCCGGGGCGGGCCGGTGACAAAGTACCCAGCCCGGAAATTGGCCGTGACGAGATGTTGTCGGACAGCTTCGTGGCGGCTTATGAAAGGCTCTATAACGGCTTCGGGCCCACCGCGCTGGCTGACGGGCTGCCCTTTCGTTTGGAAGAAGCGAACAATTTTTACAATGGCGGGGCTTCCAATGTGAGCGATACCTTCGCCTCCGCCTTGTGGGGCATGGATTTTATGTATTGGTGGGCCGAGCATGGCGCGGATGGAATTAATTTTCATACCGGCGACAAAGTGGGCGCGGGCTCCGAACTGCGGCCTTCCAGATATACGGCGTATTTCAGCATGCCCGATGGTTTTGCCGTGCGTCCGCTCGGCTACGGTATTAAGGCCTTCGATCTCGCCCGGCGCGGCCGGTTTTTGGCCGCCGCAATTTCAAACCCGGACAAACTCAACGTGAGCGTCTATTCTGTTCTGGGCGACGACAAAAACGTTTACGTGACGATCATCAACAAAGAGCACGGCGCCCAGGCGAGGGCCGCTGGCGTTTCACTGACAATCAACGCGGCCGTAGCCGATCCGCAAGTGATTGCATTGACCGCGCCGAATGGCGACATTGCGGCCAAGGCCGGCATCACCCTGGGCGGAGCAGGGATAGGAAGCGATGGTAGCTGGAAAGGTACGTGGACAGCGTTGCCGCCTGCCAAATCCGGAATTTTGGCCGTCATGGTGCCGGCTGGCAGCGCGAGCATCGTCAAACTGGCGAATTAGCGAACCGCCGTTTACACCCCCAAAAAACGCTAAAACCCTAATAAACACAGGGCTTTATCGCATAACTTCAGCCTCGTTTACACGTGTACTTACATATACAGAAGAAATGTGCGATGGGGTGGCGAGGAGGGCTAAGAGGGCTTCGACATTTCAGGGTCTGCCCGGCCAGCGTTCCCGAAACGTCACTTGTCATTCATTCCGTCTCCACTGTATAGTCATGGGACGGTGGAGAATTCCAATACCAACGGCCCGGAAGCGCCTCAGGTGTCAAGCATCGTTGAACATCTTTTCCGGCATGAATCCGGAAAGATGGTGGCGATATTGACCGGTATTTTTGGGTTGGACCATCTCTCGCTGGCGGAGGATGTGGTGCAGGAGGCGCTGGCGCGCGCATTTCAGACGTGGCCGTTTTATGGGGTGCCCGACAACCCGTCGGCCTGGATCATGCGGACTGCGCGAAATCTCGCGCTGGACGTCGTCCGCCGCGAGAAGGTTTTCCGCGATAAAGAACCTGAAATCGTCCGATTGATGGATCGCGAAGGTCCAAGTCCCGACAGCGTCATCTTTCCTGAACAGGAAATTTCGGATGACCGGCTTCGCATGATGTTCGTCTGCTGTCATGCGCAGATTCCCGCGGAAGCGCAGGTCGCGCTGGCACTCAAGACGCTCGGCGGTTTCAACGTCACAGAAATCAGCCGCGCGTTTCTCACCACCGACGCCGCCATTGCCAAACGCCTTACGCGCGCCAAACAAAAAATTCGCGAGGCGCAGATTCCTTTTGAAATCCCTGCCGGCGAAGAATTAGTCCGCCGTTTGGATGGTGTTTTGCAGTCGCTCTATTTGCTTTTCAATGAGGGCTACAAGGCGTCCAGCGGCGATAAATTGATTCGGGAAGACGTGTGCGCAGAAGCCATCCGCCTGACGGCCCTGTTGGCCGAGCATCCTGCCGGGAACCAGCCCAAAACCCACGCTTTGCTCGCGTTGATGCTTTTCAGCACCGCCCGGCTTCCGGCGCGCCTGGATGGCGAAGGCAACCTCCTGCGCCTTCAGGAGCAGGACCGGACTTTGTGGAACCAATCTTTGATCGCGCGGGGAATGTATCATTTCACGAAATCGGCGGCCGGCGATGAAATCAGCGAATATCAACTTCAAGCCGGTATTGCCGCGTGTCATAGCATGGCCCGGGACTACGCTCACACCGACTGGCGGCGAATTCTGATGTTGTATGACCGGTTGAGAGAATTCGACGCATCCCCGGTCGTGGCCCTGAATCGCTCGGTGGCCATTGCTGAAGTGGATGGGCCACAGGCGGGCATTGACGCCGTGCGGGCCATTCCGGACCTGCCTTCGCTTGAATCTTATTATCTTCTGCACGCCGTGCTCGGTGAACTTGAACTGCGGCTGAATCATTCCCAGGCCGCCGCCATTCATTTCCGGAGGTCATTGGAATTGGTGGAAATAAAGTCTGAACACACGTTCCTGACGAAGCGGCTCCAGGCGTGCGAAGAAAACGAAAATAAAGTAAGCATGATGTCCTGAATGCATTTGCCCGTTCGTCATAGCTTTGAATAGACGCAAACAACGAAACCAAAAACTGAAAGGAATTATGAGCGCTAAAAATGAATACATGTTGTTATTCCGCGGAAATCACGTGCACTCGGGCATGTCACCTGAGCAAATGCAGGAAGTCGCCGGCCAAATGATGGCCTGGTTCAAACGGCTGGCAGACCAGGGCAAAGTCCTCGGCGGCAGCCCTTTGGATAACAAAGGCAAGGTCGTTTCCGGCAAAGGCGGGCGCGTCGTGGCTGACGGGCCATTCGCCGAGTCCAAGGAAGCCGTGGGCGGCTACTTCATGCTGCAAGTGGACACGATGGATGAAGCCGTGGCGATTGCGCAGGAATGTCCGATGTTGCCACATGGTGGCAAGGTTGAGGTCCGCCAGGTCCTGGAGAAATGCCCGTTCTCCGGAGAGGCCGTTCCGGACATTGAACTTGCGGAGGCGACCGCGTAATGAACAACCGGTAAGGACGGCGCACTAAGCGCCCGTGCCGCGCGACCCGTCCCTGCCGGAGATTGACCAGACAAGCAAAAAGAGAAATTAAAGAGTTCTATATGGCTAACAATAATATTTCAAACATTGAACCCTATCTGTTCTTCGAGGGCCGTTGCGAAGAGGCTATCGAATTCTATAAACGCACCCTGGGCGCGGAAGTGAACATGCTGATGCGTTTCAAAGACAGCCCGGAACCGCCGCCGCCGGGATGCGTGCCAGCCGGTTCCGAAAACAAGGTGATGCACGCGAGCCTGCGCATTGGCAGTAAATCAGTGATGATGGCCGATGGACGTTGCAGCGGGAAACTGAACTTCGACGGTTTTGCGCTGTCCTTGAGTCTTGCGACGGAAGCGGAAGCGGACCAGAAATTCGCCGCCTTGGCTGATGGCGGCCAGGTCATGATGCCGTTGGGAAAAACCTTCTTTGCCAGGCGCTTTGGGATGCTCAACGACCGCTTCGGAGTGCATTGGATGGTGATTGTGCATCCGGATTCGGCAAAGTGAACGGACCAGAGTGGCCGTTCGAACTGTCTCCAGCGCGAAAAGAATTCAGTTCAAAAATTACTGGAATCAAACTCTGAACGAATAGGATAGCAGAGACGACATCGCGTGAGACAGTCGGACGGCCCTCCCTTTATCATTACGCTGATATTTAACA
>DASXFM010000429.1:0-6508 GCA_036489615.1 Verrucomicrobiia bacterium
CTGCACGTGGAATCGGTGGCATGGATTTCCGAACGCAAAGACGTTCTTAGCGCTTTCTTTGGCCTGCTGGCCCTGCTGTGTTACGCGCGCTACGTCGAGTTGGCGCGCGACAGGCCAGAGGAAAATCCTCGTCTGCCCGGGTCGCACGGAAATTGGCGCGCGTCGATCGCGAAATCGCCCTGGTCATACTACGGCTGCTCCCTCTTCTTCTTCGCCTGCGGCCTCATGTCCAAGCCGATGCTTGTGACGTTGCCCTGTGTCCTGCTCTTGCTGGATTTCTGGCCGCTCCAACGCCTCAGCCGTCCGACGCTTTATCGGGTCGCGATCGAGAAGATTCCTTTTTTCCTGGTCACGGTCGCCGCATCGGCGGCCACCTACGTCGTCCAGCGAAACGGTTTTGCGGTGGTTCCGTTGTCGGTCATTCCGTTCGATGCGCGAATTGGTAATGCTTTGGTTTCCTACGCCCGTTATCTCGGCAAGATTTTGTATCCGACCGGGCTGGCGGCGATCTATCCCTACCCCGGATATTGGCGGGGCTCCATCGTTTATTTGTCTCTCCTCTTGTTTGGCGGTCTTTCTATCGTGGCGTTGGATAAGAGAAATAAATTTCCCTGGCTGCTCACCGGTTGGTTTTGGTTCGCCGGAATGCTCGTTCCGGTAATTGGATTGGTCCAGGTGGGCGAACAGGCCATGGCCGACCGGTACGCCTATTTGCCCATGATCGGGATTCTTGTCATAGCGGTTTGGGGTGTGGGTGAGATTTGCCGGGCCTACCGGCCTCCGCGCGTGATTCTCCTGTCCTTGTCGGTAATCCTGTTCGCTGCCCTTGCCTGGCGCGCAGGAGATCAAGTCCGAACCTGGAAAAATGATGAATCCCTCTTTGGTCACACTCTGGCCGTAACCAGGAACAACTATATTGCCGAACTGGACATGGGCTTTTGGTATTCGCAAACCGGCGATTTGAAACAAGCGCTCGAGCACTATAACGCCGCCCGCAAAATGGCGCCGGACGACCCCACCGCCCTGTACAACGTCGGCAACGCTTTCGCCCGGCTCGGCGATTGGTCCGAGGCCATCCACAATTACCAACGCGCCCTGCAATTGCTCCCGAACCAACCCGAGGTCCTGGATAATCTGGGCATCGCGCTCGCGCAAAACAAACAGGTTGCGGAAGCCATTTCCAGTTTCGAAGCTGCTCTCAACTTGGACCCTAATTTCGCGGACGCACAAAACAATCTCGGCTCGGCTCTTTTCATGCAGGGAAAATACGTGGACGCGGCAAAGGCATTTTACGCCGCGATGCAAAACGCGCCGTCGAACCCGGAATTTATCGTCAACCTGGGCGATACTCTTATCCGGCTGGGCAAAAAATCCGCAGCCGCCGAATGCTACCAGCAAGCGCTGCAACTGGAACCGAACAATCAGACCGTTCGGAACAAGCTTCAGGCGCTTGGGCCGCAGCCCGCGGAATGAAATGATTTGCGGATTTTAAAAGTGGCGTCCAGCCTGCCGGTGACTTTAACATCCCGTCGTTTGTCCGGTGTTCTAATATGAAAATGAATCAAATTGTTCTCACGGTCATGTCGTCGGTTTTAATTGCGCTGGCTGCCCCAATGGCGCTGGCCGGCCCGCTCGAAGACGGCTTCAACAATCCGCCGGATACCGCCAAACCGCAAACATGGTGGCACTGGATGAACGGCAATATCACAAAGACCGGCATCACCGCCGATCTTGAGGCGATGAAACAAATCGGCCTCGGCGGGGCGACCGTCGTGAACGCAGATTGCGGTATCCCGCATGGCCCGGTGCAGTTCATGAGCCCGGAATGGCAGGACGATTTCAAGTTCGCAGTCGAGGAAGCGAATCGAGTGGGGCTCAAGTTGTGCCTGGAAAACTGCGCCGGCTGGTCGAGCAGCGGCGGACCGTGGGTGACCGCCCCGGACGCCATGCAGAAAATCACCACGAGCGATGTGCGCGTCACCGGCCCGGCGGATTTTGACGATGTGCTCCCGCAACCCGCCACGAAACTGGGCTTCTATCGAGACATCGCTGTACTGGCATTCCCCGTTCCCGCCGGCAAGGTCGCGCGCGTTTCCGATTTCGATACAAAGGCAGGCTACGATGGTCGTGAAATACTTTCTTCGGCAGTCGGCGCCAATCCCAAAGGCTGCATTCCACTGAACCGGATTGTGGATCTTACGTCAAAACTCGACAGCAACGGGCGATTGCATTGGCACTTGCCGGCGGGCAAATGGATCATCCAGCGGGTTGGTTATACGCCCATCGGCGTTGACAACCATCCGGCCCCCCCTGAAGCCACTGGTCTCGAATGCGACAAGCTGAGCAAAGCCGCACTGGACGATTATTGGAACGGGTTCATGCAAAAGGTGCTCGACAACGTCGGCCCGCTCGCCGGCCCTGGAAAGACCCTCAACAGCTCGCTCATCGATAGCTATGAAGTCGGCGATCAGAACTGGACGCCCGAGTTCCGCGAAGAATTCAGGAAGCGGCGCGGCTACGATCCGCTGAAATATCTGGCCGTCTTTGGCAACCACGTCGTGGACAATCCGGCGGTGACCGAACGGTTCCTCTGGGACATCCGCCGCACTATCGCTGATTTGTTCGCGGACAATTATTACAGCCATTTTACCGAGCTATGCCGCGAGCACGGATTGTTCAGCGCCGTCGAACCCTATACCGGCCCGTTTGAATCCCTGCAAAGCGGCGCTTCGCTAGGCGTCGTCATGGGCGAGTTTTGGGCCGGC
The DNA here is from genome assembly GCA_036489615.1 of Verrucomicrobiia bacterium. GTDB lineage: Bacteria > Verrucomicrobiota > Verrucomicrobiia > Limisphaerales > UBA11358 > UBA11358. The sequence continues at coordinate 2,766 of DASXFM010000429.1, forward strand.
AGCCAGGGCGAGCCTTCAGTCAAGCTTGCGTCGTCGGTGGCGCATATTTATGGCAAGACCATCGTCGGCACGGAATCGTTTACCGGGGCGCCGGAAAGTGCCCGCTGGCAAAATGATCCTTATTCGCTCAAGGCGCTGGGTGACCTGATGTTTTGCCAGGGTGTCAACCGCTACACCTTTCATCGCTACGCCATGCAACCGTGGACCAATCGCTGGCCAGGCATGACGATGGGGCCATGGGGCATCCATTTCGAACGCACCGAAACGTGGTGGAACCAGGGCAAACCATGGATCACCTATATCACGCGTTGCGAATATCTTCTCCAACAAGGGCGTTCCGTCCAGGACGCCGCCTATTTTGACGGCCAAAGCGCTCCAGTCGAGCGCCGCGACGGCGACCCCGCCCTGCCCCCCGGCTACGACTTTGACGCCGTTGATGCCGACGTCCTGTTGCATGGCGCAACGGTGAAGGACGGCCGATTGACACTCGCCAGCGGCGCGAATTATGCCGCCCTGATTTTGCCGCCCACCGACATCAACATGACGCCGCAATTGCTGGAGTGCATCGGCAAGCTTATTCACGCGGGCGCCACAGTTATCGGCCCGCGCCCGCAACACTCGCCGAGCCTCGACGATTACCCGGCATGCGACAAGCAGGTTAAGAAAATGGCCCATGAACTCTGGGGCAATTGCGACGGCACATTAATTCGCGAACACCAATACGGCAAAGGCCGGATTGTTTGGGGCAAATCCCTGGCGGACGTTTTCGCCGACCAAAACCTGAAACCCGATTTTGAATTTCACGGTGAAAATTCCGGGACAAGCCTGGCGTATACCCACCGCATTGCCGATGACGCGGACATTTATTTTGTATCCAATCAACGGCACCAATTTGATTCTGCCGAATGCATCTTCCGGGTCAGCGGCAAGACGCCTGAATTATGGGATCCTGAGAACGGCGCCATCCGTCCCGCGCCAGTCTGGCATGAAGAGGCCGGCCGCGTTTGCGTATCTCTCGACTTTAATCCGGCGGGTTCGGTCTTTGTCGTGTTCCGAAATGAGGCGCCTGGCGACCATTTGGTCTCCGCGAAATTTCAGGAAGCAAAATCCGCCGAACCGTCCCGGCAACCGGACCTGCACATCCTGCGCGCGACCTATGGATATTTTGCGCCGACCTCTCAAACCTGGATCGATGTCACGAAACAGGTTAAATCCCTGCTGGCCGGCGGCGTAAACACGGTTCCGGCCAATAACGATTTCGCCGGCGATGACCCGGACCCCAACGTTCCGAAACATTTGCGCGTGGAATATTCCCTGAACCGCAATAATCACACAGCCGAAGTCAACGAAGGCGAGAGTTTGATCCTGCCGCAATCTGCCGCGGTCATCAAGGCGGTTTACGGCGAACGATTGGACACGACCAACCGGGTCACAGACGTGACGAAAAAAGTCGAGTCGCTGGTCAATCAAGGCCGGCTAAATGTGCGGGTGGATAATACTCTGGCGGGAAGCGACCCGGCAGAGATGGTGCCCAAGGAATTGCACGTCGACTATCTCCTCGATGGCGTTGTGAAACACGCGAAAGTCGACGAAAACAACATGATGGTATTACCGGCGGACTTGAGCATCGGCACGGCGCCACAATTCGAGGTTCGCGCGCAAACCGATAATTCGCCGGCTGTGACCTTGTGGCACGATGGCAATATCGAATTGACCACTGCCGACGGAAAAATTCTACGCGCCGGTGCGATGGATGTGCCTGCGCCGCAGGAAATCAGCGGGTCATGGAACTTAAGTTTTCCACCGAACTGGGGCGCCCCGCCTTCGGTCACATTGGATAAACTGATCTCCTGGACCGACGATCCAAATGATGGAGTGCGGTATTTTTCCGGCACAGCGACCTATGAAAAAGATATTGAAATCTCCGCCGACCCCCTCGCTTCGGGCCGCGAACTCTGGCTGGATCTCGGCCAAGTGAAGAATTTTGCTGAAGTATCCCTGAACGGTCAGGATCTTGGCGTCCTTTGGAAACCGCCATTCCGCGTGAACGTCACCGATGCGGCCAGGCCTGGAATGAACAAACTCGTTGTGAAGATCACCAACCTGTGGCCCAACCGGCTGATCGGGGACGAACAATTGCCGCCGGACCGCGAATGGAACGGAAAACAACTCAAGGCCTGGCCGCAATGGCTGCTCGATGGAAAGCCCAGCCCGACTGGACGCTTCACCTTCACGACGTGGCATCACTGGACCAAAGGCTCGGCCTTGTTGGAATCGGGCCTGCTCGGACCAGTGACGTTGCAGACGGCGGAGGTTGTTACCCCCAGGTGACCAGATTTTGGATTGGTGGATTTGTCGGGACTGCCCGTTTCCATGTGCCGCAAACCATGTGGGGACAGGCTGTCCCCACCCCACCAATTCCGCATCCCGGAATGGTATCAGCGCCTTTCGCCACCGTTGCTGAGCCTGACCAGGATGACCCCATGGGCGGGCACGCGAGCGGTGAATGAGTTTGGGTAAACTCCCAGGTCCATCTCGCGCCATAGGTCGCGGACATGCTGCCCGTCAGACAGGCCGCATGCGGACCATGTTGCCGTCATGTCCGCGGCGGCATCGCTGTTATTGCACAGGCCCAGCGCGTGATCGCCGTTCGCCAGATCCTTAATCATGAGAAATTGGTCGGCGCCCACAAAGTTAACCCGCGCACATTTGCCCAACGGGTCCTGGTTGATAGCAATGACTTCGGGATTGCATAGAACATTGAGCGTAAAGTCGTCCAACTTTGTCAGGTCGCCACTGTAAAACAGCGGCGAACTCATGAGACACCATAGCGACATGAAGGAATATTGCTCCGTCGGCGTCAGAGGAAATTTTTTGGGCGGGACATCCGCGCGCGCACTGCCAATCCAGCCAATTTGGATGTAGTCCGGGTCGTTCCATGCGCCTGGCTTTTCCCAGGCGGCGTGCTCCGCATTGTTCAGCGCCACCTCAAAAATCTTGTTCAGGGAAAAGCCGAGATCACCGGCTGTGCGCCATGATTGGCCGCCCACTTCCGCGCCCCATTCCCACACCTTGCCCTGACCGTATTGACAAAGATTGAAGAGAATATCCCGGTCTTGCTTTTTCAACAGGCCGCCCATTAGTTCATAAGGGCGTTTTCTTTCTTCGAGCGACGGCTTCTTGCCTACGACCGCGGTGTAAGTGCACCAGTCGTATTTCAACAGGTCAAAACCCCAGTTGGCAAATTGCCGCGCGTCCTGCGCTTCATGCTGGTAGCTGGCGCCGAAACCGGCGCAGGTCTCCGGACCGGGCGACGAATAAATGCCGGCTTTCAGTCCTTTTTCGTGGATATAATCCGTGAGAGCTTTCATGTCCGGGAAATGGTGATTGGGGAGAATATTCCCCTGCTCGTCGCGAAGCGGGCCGTTTTGCAACGGGTCAGGTTTGCCTTCGGCGTTCATCCAGCAATCATCGATATCGACGTATTGATAGCCGACGTCAGCCATGCCGCTGCTGACGATGATGTCCGCGGCCTGGCGCATTTTGGCATCGGTAATGTGTCGGGTATGGGCGTACCAATCGTTCCAACCCATGGGCGGGGTCAGAGCGAGGGTTTCGCCGCTGACGATTTTGAAAACGTGGCTGTCTTGAGCCTGATGGTTCCGGGCGCGCAACGTCACGATATATTCTCCGGCCTTCGGCGTCGTGCCCGTGATGATGCCCGTGTGTGAATTCAAATGCAG
>DASXFM010000461.1:0-11096 GCA_036489615.1 Verrucomicrobiia bacterium
AGGTACCAAGCCGGCATACATCGCGCCAAGGTAGGCCAGCGTGCTGGGAGGCGTGAGGCTGCACCGGATAAGGACGGCATCGCCCGGCTGGAGACCGGCGGACAGGAAACCTGTGGCCATACCGGCGACCAACGGGGGAATTTCCGAAGCGGAAATTTTTGTCCCGGTGGCGGCATCGGTCAGATGCGAGCCAGCTCCCAAACGACGGAGAAGGCGGCCCGCAAAATTCGATTCCACGGACGGACTCATTGACTACTTCCTGGCCAATTTGACATCTACAATCCTGACAATCTGGCGGACATTTTCCATTTCCATGACTTCATCCACATCGAAGCTCAGGCTGAAAGCCTGTTCCAGGCCGCTGACCAGGGCGACATGCCCCATGGAATCCCATGCGGGAACATCTTTGGGGGTGGTATCAATGGTAATCGTTTGAGGTTCGACCCCAAAAGCGACCTTAAAAGCTGCCTGAATTTTTGCAAGGGTATCTTCCATATGGGTGACTGAACTTTTTTGTTTAACTTATCTGAAAGGTAATAGCAAGCTGGCAATCTGGAGAGCAGACGGATGTAATATATCTCGTAGAGAGGTCAACAACATCTACATCGTTGATGGTCAATTAGTTAAAGGTCAACATAGAGGTCAACAAACTTTTTCAGACATCTACATCGTTCATTATCAAAGACTTAAAGGTCAACATTATCGTTAACGGCGTATTTGGCTTCAGGCTCCGCCAACCGTTCCGGCGGCGGCGTCCACAATGAGGGTTTGGCCATTAATTCCAGAAGCAGCCGGTGAACACAGGAAATGCACGGCACCGGCAACTTCCTCCGGGGTCACCAACCTGCCAGAAGGGGAACGGCGGATAGCTTCGGCCAAGCGGGTTTCCTGGTCAGGAATGGCGTTCCATACCTCGGTGGCGACGGCTCCCGGGGCAATGAGATTGACACGAATGCCGCGCGGAGCCAACTCAACGGCCAAGTGACGGGCAAGAGATTCCAAGGCGCCTTTGGAAGCACCAACGACGGAATATTTGGGGACGGCGCGCATACCACCGGCGGAGCTCAAAGCAACGATGCTGGAGCCACTGGCAAATTGCGGCAGGAACATTTTCACCAGATCGAAAAAAGAGGAAACATTAAGCGCCATGGTCCATTGCAGATGGCGCGCGGTTAATTCCTCAAATGGTTTGTGCGTGCCGTTGGCCGCGCAATGGACCAACCCGGCGAGTTGGGACCCGTGTTGTTTCACGGCGGCTTCGACCTGGGCAAGCCCGTTTGGCGTAGTCAGGTCGGCGCGGCAAAGTTCAAGGGACAACTGTTTCTGGCCGGCCAGGGTTTTTAGTTCAAGCGCGGCCTTTTCGTTACGCAAATAATTGGCAATCACTTTCGCGCCGGCGCCAGCGAGTTGAAGGGAAATGGCGCGGCCGAGGCCACGCGTACCTCCGGTCACCAGGAAGGTTCCCGCAAGCGCAAAGCCAGAGGCGGTTGAGTGATTAGACATAACTTAATAATCTTCTCTTTTACCGGGTACTTTTGCCTTCGTCCCATGGATCAGCCGGCTGGCTCGATAGCGCATGGGGCCGCTGCGGTCGCGAAGTTCCATCAGAAGCTTGCGAAAGAACGGCCAGCCATCCGCCCGCGGTGTCCGGACGGTCCGGAAATCAACCGGCTGGCCGGGCAAGCTGTGGATTTCGATGACTTCACCGGAATTGACCGTGATCGGCCCCATGATGGAACTTCCCGTTTCCCGAAAAATCTCCGTGTTGGAATGGTTGAGTACCAGCATTTCGGTTTGAGCATCCAATTGAAGCCATGGCCGGTGGACAAAGAGTTGAGTCACTCCTTCGGGCACAGAAACGCGAATGGTGCGGGCATACATTTTGATCCTTAATTCACTGCCCCGCTGGAGGCGTTTATAATTACCGCGCACGATGTCCAGCGGCGAGCTCCAAGCCACAGGACGGAGGCCGTTGATCAATCCGGCGATTTCTTTCAGCAATAGGAAACGGTCCGCGGCATCCCAGTGGTGACCGGCGATGACAAAAGGCTTGCGCAGGAAGGCGGACAGGATCACTTCGTTTTTCCAACCGGCCTTCATTTTAACCCGTGAAATGGTCGGCATTCCTCCACCGAGAAATTCGGCGCGGTCCATTCCCAGGGTGGCGGGCCAGGCGACGTCCGGGTTGTGGTGCACCAATAATTCTGTGGTACAAAGCACGGCTTCATAGCCGAGGGACATCAAGTGGCCCATCATGTCGTGGGCGATGGCGCCATGAGGAGCTTCCATGATCTTAAATCCACAAAGCCCGTGGCGTTCCAATCGTTCAATCCGGCGGATCGCCTGAGCGGCGACCCGCAGATGGTCTTCGCCGCCGCGTTCCCCCAGCATTTCGTGATTGGTGTGATTGTTGCCGTGGATAATGACCGAGAGGTGCGGACTGGAGGAACGAAAGGTGGCGGCGACCCTGCGGTTGATCCACCAGGTATCCAATGGAATCGTGGCCACGGAGACAAACAATCCCTGGTTGGCGGCAAGTTCCGCGAGGAGACGGTAGTCCACGAAACCATAGGACGGCCAATAGAGGCTGGGATCATCAAAAACAAAACAGGTTTGAACCGGGGCGTCCTGCCAGTCGATGTCCTGCACAATCCGGCGCAGAAAATTAATCAACGGGAGCAGTCCCAAGAACCGTTTGCCGCCCAGATGCTTGAATAGCAGTTCGCCCAGAGCCAATGCCGGAGGGGGTACGGCAACAAACTGGCACCGGCTGCTTCCCATGACATGACTGATCCAGATGGGTTGCCCTCCGCGGGAGGCGAGCACTTCATCGCCGGTTTCGACGGGCAACAGGGGAACGGCCTCACCGGTCCCGGTCTCGGTCATCGTCTGGCCACGCAAAGTGATGTCCAGGCTGCTGGACATCCCAAAGCGCACTTCAGGATCGACAGCTTGTGCCCCGGGAGTACCAGCGGCAACGAGATAAACCGGAATGCCGCGGGCAGCGGGGGCTTTTCCTTCAGAAACCTGTCTATCGAGAATAATGAGGCCGTCGAGCGTTTCATCTTTGAACGAAACGATTTCACGAAATTCAACCGGATATAATTGGGCGAGCGCAGTGAAGAGCAGCCGATAACGGTTGCCAGGCGAATCTCCCAATACTCCGATAACTTTCTTTTGGACGGCGAAATTCAATCTGCTTTCAGGGTGAGCTTGCGGGAATAGAAGGCCTCAGCGTATTTGGCCGGCGAGGCGCATTCGAGCCCGCGCAGGCGCAGCAGGGACCAGAAGGTTTCTTCCGTAAACCAATGCTTGTCCGACTGACTGGGAAAATGGCGCAACAACGCGGCCACTTTGCGTTCTCCATTCTTACGCGACACGGGAATGAAAGTATTGGGCGCACCGAGATCGCCGTCGTACTTGGGAATCTCATATTCCAAAACGAGATGATTGCGGAAAGTGTTCCACGTGAGATCAGAAATCACCCGGTGGTCCTGATGACGGTCGTCGCGATAATGAGTCAGGACGAGATCGGGATTTACCTGCGATTTCAGTGATTCGAAGAAATCTTTAATCGCCACGCCTTCGTGAGGAAAGTAACCATTTCGGAACTGCTTGATGATGATGTGAGATTTGCCGGCGTCTTTGAGAAAGGCCTTCGCGCTATTTTTCGCTTCATTTTCGCGTTTGCCATCGGCAGTAAAGACGACCCACCACACCGCGATTCCTGCGCGCGCGCGGGTGAGCTCGAGAAGCGTGCCGCCACAACCGATCTCGATGTCGTCGGAATGAGCGCCGAGGCAAAGGACCGTCTTAACTTTATCCAGGCCTAGCTGTACCATAGAATAGTTTTGTTTAAGGAACTGACTGAAGGACAACCTACTTTTGCTTCAACCAAACGGCCCACGGTGCTTTCCCCTGCCCGAAGGCATCGTCGAGATCCTGTTTTTCTTTGAACGTGTCCATGCAGGCCCAATAACCATCGTGCAAATAAGTCATCAACTTGCCCTCAGTAATGAGCCGCCGAAACGGTTCTTCGACCAGCTCTTCGCCGTCGCGCAGATAGTTGAAGATCTGCTTTCGCAACACCATGAACCCCCCGTTAATACGCGAGCCGGATTTTCCGACATGGTTGATACTTCTGACCACTCCGCTGGCGTCCGAAGTGATGAGATGGAACGTAGCGCGAGGTTTAACGCCGGCAAAGCATGCAATGCTTTTCGACCGCTGGAACGACTCAATCATCGAAGGAAGGGGCAGATCGGAGAGCCCGTCGCTGTAATTGGCCAGGAACATTTCCTCTCCTTTCAAATGCTTTTGAACCGCTTTCAAACGCTGCCCGACATTCGAGGTCAGGCCGGTGTCCACAAAAGTGATATTCCAATCGTGGATATCACTGGCCAACAGGCGAACGTTTTTGCCCCCTTTGGAAAGCACAAAATCGTTCGTCACGTACTCGTTGTATTCGAGAAAGTATTTTTTGATGATATCGGCCTTGTAACCCAGGCAGAGGATAAAATCTTTATGCCCGTAGTGAGCATAATATTTCATCACATGCCAGAGGACGGGGCGGTAACCTATGGGCACCATTGGTTTAGGCACGGCTTCGGAGTACTCCCGCAAGCGCATTCCCAGGCCACCGCAAAATAAAACTACTTTCATAGAGATTCAGTTACTGTTGGTTGACCGGCTGTTTTTTCATTCAGGAAACAACCTGCACGTTGGGGATGGGGACTACGAACTTGCCTCCCCAGTCACGGATGCGGGCCATTTGCCTGATGATCTCGTCCTTGAAATTCCAGGGCAGGATGAGAAGATAATCTGGCCGGGCTTCATCAATTTTTTCCACAGGGTAAATCGGGATATGGGTACCCGGCAGGAACTTTCCCTGCTTGTAGGGATTGCGATCCACAGTGAAATCCAGGAAATCCCTGCGGATACCGCAGTAATTCAAGAGCGTGTTGCCCTTGCCGGGAGCACCGTAGCCCGCGACTTTGCTGCCCGCGCGGCGGGCCTGAATCAGAAATTCCAGGAGATTCCGCTTGGTCGCCTTCACCTGTTCGGCGAAGGAGGAATAGGTATTCATCTGATTCAGCGCGGCGGCAAGCTCGCGGTTCCGCAAGTCCACGAGCCGCGCGCTGACCGGTTTGGAAGAGTCATTGATGTGGCGGGCATAAATCCGAATGGAACCGCCATGAGTGGGAAGTTCTTCGACGTCGAACAGGACCATACCATGCGCGGCAAAAATTTTTTCCACGGCAAGGAGGGAGAAATAAGAAAAGTGTTCGTGATAAATCGTGTCGAATTGGTTTTGCTCCATGAGCTTGACCAGATGCGGAAATTCCAAAGTCGCGACGCCCTGAGGTTTCAGCAAAATGCTGATACCGCCGACGAAGTCATTCAAATCCGGGACCTGCGCCAGAACATTGTTACCGATAATGAGATCGGCTTTTTTTCCACTGGCAACCATCTTTTCGGCGGTCTGGCGTCCAAAGAATATCACGAGCGTGGGCACACCTTTTTCAACGGCAACTTTGGCAACATTAGCGGCGGGTTCAACTCCCAGCGCCGGGATGCCTTTCTTCACAAAATTTTGCAACAGATAACCGTCGTTGCTGGCCAGCTCGATGACCATGCTTTCTTTACCAAGTTTCAAGCGTTCGGCAATCATGTCCACGTAATCGCGGGCATGAGCCAGCCAGGTGTCCGAGAAGGACGAGAAATAGGCGTATTCTGTAAAAATGTGCTCGGGGCTGACGTATTGCTGGAGCTGGACTAAAAAACACTGGTCGCAAACGCGCACGTGGAGCGGATAAAACGCTTCCATTTGGTTCAACTGTTCGCTCGTGAGATAGCTCTCGCAGAGCGGCGACATCCCCAGGTCAACGAACGTATGGGTGAGGGGGCCGGCGCAAAAAAGGCACTGGGGAGTTTGCGAAGACGCGGCTGCGGCAATGCCCGACGGAGAGCTGGCGGGGTCGTTAGGTTTTTGGGTCACGCTTGTCATTTGGAATCACTTATTCGTTCAACAGCACTTAGGGTCTGCTTATATTATTATAGCTACAGTTTTGGCCATGATTACCTTAATCAGTCCACCGGGCGCAACAAATTGCGGTCCCGCAATAACCCGGCGGCTTGATTCAATTTATTGAAATCCAATCCTGAACACCCGGCGATATCAAGCCAGGAATATTGGGCAACTGCCAGGTTTGTCCCGTTAAATTTCATAAGAGACCACAGACAAGTTCAAACTGCTCGTCCAGGGCTTTGCGCGATTCATCGATTTTCTGCCGAAATACAGGTTTTAAATGTTCCGCGTTCTTCTCGAGGTCCTGAAACTGTTCGATAAGCGCGGCGGCGCTCATGTGATTGATGTCCTGGCAGTATTTTGCCATGCCCATCTGGCTCATCAAGGAATCACATTTGCGATGAAAGGAAATCGCCAGGACCGGCTTATCGAGAAGCAATGAGAGCAGAACGTTATGAAAACGGGTGGCGACTACGACGTCAGTAGCCGCGATCTGTGGCAGTAAATCCTCGAAGGAATGCATGGGTTCTTCCAGCAAACGCTCCAGGTCACAGGTACCCAATTTTTTTTTGAGCAGAGCTTTAAAGTCTTCCAGGACATTCGTGTCGGTCGCTTCACCGAGGAGCAACCGGATATCATAATTATGCTGCAGCAGCCACTGCGTAAAAGAAACCAAGGTCTCAAGATATCGCTGGTATATTGAATCGCTGGGCTCGGCCACGCTATATTTCCCCGCATACACCATCAACCCGAGCCCGACTACACGGCGGGAACTTTTTCTGTTTTTATCACGCGGGATTAACGTTTCCGGCAGACCGAAGACCAGGTCGGGATAAATCCGGTCGTTAGTGGTTGAGAACCCGCACTCTTTCAGGGAATTCATACTGGCATCATCCCGATAGGACCTGAAATCGGCCATGGCCAAAGATGATTTAGCCAGGAATCTTCCGAGCCAGCCATAGAGCGGTCCTGCGCCAACGCTTAAAAAGAGTATTTTGCAGCCGCGCACTTTCGCCATTAATGACCACTTGAACAGATTGTAGGGCCCCCAGCCTCGAAGGCCGTAAGCATCCGTCAGCAGCCCCGTTCCCGGGACAATGAGCAGATCAACGCCCCGAAGCGTCCTGAAGGCCTCAACCCAACGAAGTATCTCCTGCGGCACTCCGATAAAAATCCTTCTTAGCAACCGCGCCAGGGCGGTGCGGCGTCTTGGAGGCACCCCAAAATTGCGGCTGATCGGAATGCCTTCAATTTTCTGTGAAGCGACCAGGGCCTGGGGGTCGGTGCAGACACAAGCAAACCGGGCCTGGGGCAGCCGCTGGCGAAAACGACTAAAGGCGGCCTGGAATGTGATCTCATTGCCGAAGTTGGGCGAGCCGAAGTGCCCAAAAAAAAGAATCGTCTTTCCCTGTCCTCCGGCACTTTTCAAATCTTTTTCCATTTTGATTGGCCCCGAAGCCGGCGCGGAAAGGAAAGTATCGGGTTGGGAGCTGATTTTGCCACGGCCAGCCTCCGGCAATTCGGCGGGCTGCGTGGTAATGGACGTGGCCATATTCCTTTAAAGAATTTTTGAAGTCCGGCGAAGAAGCGCTTTGATGATAGTTCTTATCCCGGTATTAAACCGGGGTCTTTTATCGTAAAGCTGACTGCCCAGCCTCGACAACCACGCCTTCATAAAAGTCAAACTGCACAAGAAGCGCTCCCCCGGTGAGAGGGGGGCACGCATGATCGAATGGAAGTTTTCCATAACCAAACGAAACGCAGGCGGAGCGAAACGTTTGATTCCCCTTTGGGAGGGATTAAACCAATGCTGAAGAGCGCGCCAATTTTTATGGGCGTTGGTCGAGATGGCTGCATGATATCTTCGTTGAAAAAGGGTTTCCGGGAATTCCCAGATTTGGCCCAGCAAGGCAATCTCGACCAGCAAAACGTTATCGGCGGCATAGTAGGGCTGGACCAGGCGGGTCTTTCTCAAAACATCCGTGCGGATGACGCCAAAGAGGGCCGTCGCCCAACGAACGGAACGGACCACGTGCTCAATCCGCTGATGGGGCCGGGGTTGACGGGCATCGAGGCTCTCCACGACCATATTTAGAATATGCCCATGTTCGTCAATCACTTCGGCACGGGGCGTCACCAACGCGACGGTTGCCGGGGCTCGATCCATGATTTCCATGCATTGCCGCAAAAATCCCGGCGAATGGATATCATCATGGGGCGCCCATTTAAAAAATTCACCGCGCGCGAGTTCAACCAAGCGGTTGAAGTTGCCGCTGGCGCCAATATTTTTTTCGTTCCGATAATAGCGAATCCGCAAGTCCTTCGCCGCATACTCCCGACAGATTTTTTCAGTAGCATCCTGAGAGGCGTTGTCCGAGACAATCAACTCAAAATCAGCGTAGTCCTGCTGCAAAATAGAATCCAAAGCCAGCCGGAGAAAATTTTCTCCATTATAGACGGGCAAACCGATGCTCACTCGAGGAGAACTCATGATCTGCGGTTGGTTTCGGCAAGGAGGCCGGCTTTTTCGAGGCGGTCAATGGCGGTGGAAATGGTGGCCAGGGGCAGCCCGGAGCGTTTGGTGATATCGAGCAAGGAATGGGCACCATCGGCTAAATTTAATACCCACATCAAGGCGGCTTCGTCGGTGTTGCCAGAGGTGCCACCGGTGGTGCGGTACAGGCCGCGCGCGCCAAGTTGCGGTTCGCCATAGGGGGCGAGGTTGCGCAACAGGCGGTTGGATTCCCAAGTCTCCACAATCCGCAACAGCAAATCCAAGGAACCGCCCAAGGGGCCGGGTTTTACAAATTCAAGGTTGTCGGCGGAGGTGTGATATTCGGCGTATTGGCCATTAGGCGTGCGGCTCAAGCGTCCGACCGGGAGGTCGAAGCCGGGGGAACAAAATTGACGTTCATCGTAGCCCATCGGTTCAAACGGTTCCACAACGTGGTCTGGGGCAGAATCGGCGAGAACATGTTCAACGATGGTGTCCACGCTGGCGTGTTCCTGACGGGAACGTTTGTAGTGAAATGTGCCGCTGTCACCGAGGCAGGACAAGACCAGTCCGCCGCGAATATGCTTCAGCGCATCACGGTTTTGCGCAAGCCAGGTGATGGCCCCGATGGTTCCCGGCGCCCAGAGAAAACGATAGCTGTGGCGAAGACGGCGTCCACCCAGCAGTTGCGCGAGGCGCGCGGCGACGGCCATGCCGGAAAGGTTGTCATTGGCCAGCGAGGGATGACAGGAATGGGCGGAGAAAAGAAATTCATCCGGGCTTTCTCCCTGGAGCTTGAACTCAGCGTAGGTCAAATGGCCGGGCTGAAGGGTCGAATTGATGCGCACTTCATATTCGGCATCCGGCAAAGATTGAAGCTGGTTATGGCTCAGGCAGAAACCCCAATTTTCTCGATAGTAGGAGGTGCGATAGGGAATCCAATCGGGATGCTCCGGCAGGCTGTGCAGACGGGGTTTCAATTCCGCCAGGGAAAGTTTCGCCTGCACGGGCGCGCTGTAATTGACGACGTGGAGATTATTCTGCCGAAAATCCACAACGCGGCGGCCTGACGGGTCAGCGATCCAGGCGTCCTGAATGTTCCATTCGGGCGGAACGACCCAATCCAATACTTTGGTGCCGGTAGGCACTTCATGGAGTTCGACGGGGATAAATTGTTTCAGAGCGTTCAAACTATCGCGCAAACCGTTGCCGGTGATGCTGCGGCACCACGGAAAAAGTCGTGATACAAAGGCGTGCAGTCCACGGCCTTCGGCGGCGATATCCAAACCTTCACGAAGATTGACTGATGAATGTGCCATACTACGCTTTGACTTCGTGGGCCGGTTGCCGAAGCAAGGTGTCTTTTATTTCAGCGAGCAAGGGAAGCTGGCGGTCTTTGTTGGAAATTTGGGTCACGGGCAGCGGCCATTTTATTCCCAGGGCGGGATCTGCCGCGCGGATGCCCGCGGAGGCGTCGGCAACATAGGGATCGCTCATTTGGTAATAGACTTCGGAATTATCGGTGAGCGTTTGAAATCCGTGAGCAAAGCCTTTAGGGATATATAAGGAGCGGCGGTTTTCCGCGGAAAGCTCAACCGCTTCGTGGGCGCCAAAGGTCGGTGAGCCCGGGCGCAGGTCCACGATGACATCCCAAATGGCGCCGCAAATGCAGCGAACCAGTTTGGCTTCGCCCCACGGCGCGGACTGGAAATGCAGGCCGCGCAAAGTGCCTTTTTGACGGTTCAAAGAGAGGTTGCACTGAACAAATTCGGTTTCGAGGCCGTGGGCGGAAAATTCGCGGGCGCAGAAGGTGCGCGCGAAAAATCCGCGTTCATCGGCACGAGGTTCGAGCTCGAGGATAAACGCACCGGAAAGGCGTGTTTCCTGAAATTTCACGGGCGAGTTTGCGCAGCATCGGACCCATCCAACAGGGTTTGGGGTTTCCAATAAAAATGTTCGTCAATCTGCTTCGTGCGGATGAGATGCTCAATCTGTTTAAGCCGCGTGAAAGCGCGGTTCCCGAAAATCTCTTTGGTCAGGTCAATGCATTCGAAGAGTTCACGCAGTTGTTGCGCGCCGCGGCGGGCATCCCAGGCACAACGGAAATTTGGCAAGTGCTTGCGGATTTTATCGAACGAGACGCGGTAGCTGCGGTTGTCCGGGCTGGGCGCGCCGAAAGACAGTTTACAACCGACGAACGTTTCGGCGACGATCTCGGCAATCTCGCGGACGCGATAGTTGTGGCTGGTTTCGCCGACGTTAAAAATTTGATTATGGATGGCTTCACGCGGGGCGCGCAGGACCTGGCTGATGGCTTCGCCAATGTCGAGGCCATGCACGAGCGGCCGCCAGGGCGTGCCGTCGCTGGTCATACGGATTTCCTTGGTCGTCCAGGCGAGGCCGGAAAGGTTGTTGAGCACAATGTCGAACCGCATGTGCGGCGAGGCGCCGTAAGCGGTGGCGTTGCGCAGGAACACGGGGCTGAACGTATCCGTGGCCAGCAGCTGGACATCGCTTTCGACGCGAACTTTGCAGACGGCGTATGCGGTTTGGGGATCCACGCCGGACGTTTCA
>DASXFM010000494.1:0-18164 GCA_036489615.1 Verrucomicrobiia bacterium
GGCGCGGAAACCAACTCGATCACTGCCCCGCTGGTAGCACCCTCGCTGCCTGATGCGGGCGTCTCATTTTTGCGCGTGATGGGCGCGCTGGCGCTGGTTATCGGAATTTTCCTGGGCGGGGTTTGGATGTTCAAAAACTGGCAACGGCTGGCCATTCACCGGGGCCACGCGCCAAAATTGAATATCCTGGAAAGCCGTTCGCTGGGAGGGCGCCATGCGGTTTATGTGATCGGGTATGAGCAGGAACGTTTTTTGATCTCATCGTCGCCGGGCGGCGTGAATTTATTGAGCCATCTGCCGGCGGCGGCTGCGAGTGAGACGAATACGACCGCTGGAAATGCTGCTCCGCCAACATTTACCCAAGCCCTGGCACAAGTCCTGAAAGCCAAATGAAAAAGGGGCTGAAAACTATCGGTTTTATTTTCCTGCTGCTTTTTTGCGCGCTGGCGGCTTCCGCACAAACCAATAACGCGGCCAGCTTTGGCCCAATTTCCATCTCGCTGGGCGCAAATAATGGCGCGCCGGATGTGGACATGAGCATCAGGGTTTTATTTTTCCTGACGCTATTGACCCTGGCGCCTTCGATCTTACTTTTGATGACCTGTTTTACGCGCATTGTCATCGTCCTTTCTTTCGTGCGCGGGGCCTTGCAGTTGCAAGGCACGCCGGCCAACCAGATCATCATCGGCTTATCCCTGTTCCTGACTTATTTCATCATGGCGCCGGTATGGGATAAAATTAACAGCGAGGCCATCGCGCCGTACCAGGCCCACCAAATCACGAGCCAACAGGCGCTGGACCGCGCTTCGGGCCAAATGCGCACGTTCATGCTGAAGCAAACGCGGTCGCAAGACGTGGAACTTTTTGTGTCGATGGCAAAAATGCAACCGACGCCGCCGGATCAATTGCCACTGCGAATCGTTATTCCCGCCTTCATCATCAGCGAGTTGCGGACGGCTTTCCAAATGGGCTTTTTGATCTATGTGCCATTCATCCTCATCGACATCGTGGTGGCCACCGTCCTGATGAGCATGGGCATGATGATGATGCCGCCGATGATGGTCTCACTGCCTTTAAAGTTATTGCTGTTTGTGCTGGTGGATGGATGGTCGCTGGTCGTCCAGTCGCTCGTCCGGAGTTTTGGGATGTGAACCTATGAATGCCGAATTTGCCGTTGAATTGCTTAAAGCCATGATTTACCAGGCGCTGATGATCGCGGCGCCGATTTTAATCACGGCCATGATCATCGGTCTGGCGATCAGTTTATTCCAGGCGGTAACGACGATTCATGAACAAACATTGACGTTTGTACCCAAGGCCCTGGGGGTTATCGGCATTTTGCTGCTCATGTTGCCGTGGATTGTGCGTTCGCTGATGGAATTCACAATAAGCATCCTTCAGAAAATGCCGCAAATGGTCCAGTAAACGAAAATGGAAGTGGATTTTTACAATTGGATGATGGTGTTTTTGCGGCTTAGCGCTTTCCTGGCGATGCTGCCATTTTTTACGATGGCCAACTTTCCAGCCACGATGCGCGTGGCCGTGGGCGCGCTGGGGGCGTTGTTGATTGCTCCCGTGTTGCCGCCCTTTTCGCTGGATAAATATGATTTTATTTCCGTACTGGGCGTGATGATGCAGGAAGTATGCATCGGCCTGCTGCTGGGTTTTGTTTGCCGGCTGGTTTTCTATGCGGTGGACATCGCCGGAAGCATTGTCTCCACCGAAATGGGCCTTAATCTTGCGGCAATTTTTGACCCGATGACGCAGCAGCCTTCCCAGTTCGCGGGAACGGTCTTTGTTTTTCTTTCCACCGTCGTCCTGCTGACCTTGAATTTGCATCATTGGATGCTGGTAGCGTTTGAGCGGACTTACACGGTGTTGCCGATGGGCGGCGCACATCTGAACAGCGCGTTGTTTGAAACCATTGTCAAACAAACCAGCTACGTCTTCATGCTGGCGCTGCAAATTTCCGCCCCGATCATCGCGGTATCCTTTGTCATCACGCTGGTTTTTTCGGTGCTGAGCCGCGCGGTGCCGCAGATGAATATTTTCATGGAGATATTCCCTTTCAGGATCGTGTGCGGATTGATTGTCCTGGGTTTTACGCTGCAATTGACCGCCCAATATGTCGCCAATTATTTGAACCGGCTGCCGGACGACTTGCTGACAGTGGCCCAAATGCTGGGAGGGAAATAAGATGGCTGAGCAAACCGGGGAAAAAACCGAGCAACCGACACCGCGAAGACTGGAAGACGCCCTGAAAATGGGCCAAATCGCACAAAGCGCGGAAGTGCAAACCGTGTTTGTGCTATTTGGGTTCATCGCGGCCCTGACCTTTGCCGGACACGAAATCTGGCAGCAATTTGTCAGTGTGATGGCCATGACACTGGGGCATTTGCATGATACGAATATCACCTTCGACTCGTTGCAGGGTTATGGCCTTTCGGGGGCTTTTGTCCTTTTAAAGTGCGTCGGGCCCATCGTGGTGGCAACGATGGTTGCGGGACTGATCGCCGGCGGGATTCAGAATCGCTTCAATACTGCATCGGAAGTTCTCACCCCCAATTGGAACCGCATCAATCCGGTGGAAGGGTTTCAACGTCTTTTTTCCGCGCGGATGCTGGCGCCCACCATTATTGGCGCGGTAAAGTTCGTTTTTATCCTGGCCATAACCTACTCGGAAATCCGGAGTGTCGCGAGCGATCCCATCTTCACTTCGGCGGTCAGCATCGAGCGCCTGGCGGAATTTATGGGAGGAACCTGCCTGCGCATATTTTTGCGGGTCGGCCTGGGCCTGATCATCATCGCGGCGGCCGATTACGGCTATCAATTTTGGCGCACCAACCGGGACCTGATGATGACGAAGCAGGAATTGAAAGAGGAAATGAAAAGCTCAGAAACGAACCAGCAGGTGAAAGCGGCCCGCCGGAAACGCCGGGCGGCCACGAAAGCACAGGCATTGGCCGAAGTCCCCAAAGCCGATGTGGTGATCACCAATCCAACGCATATCGCCATCGCGCTTCGTTATGACCGCAAAACGATGCGCGCGCCGAAAGTCGTGGCCAAGGGCATCCGGTTGAATGCGGAAAAGATCCGGGAGATCGCACAACAGCACCAGGTTCCCATCATGGAAAATAAACCGCTGGCGCGGATGCTCTTTAAGCAAGGAAGAGTCGGTGGCGAGATTCCTGCTCAACTGTATGCGGCGGTGGCTGAGATTCTTGCGTGGGTTTACCGGGTGAACCGCTACCGCTATTACGCAGAGCAAAATCAGATTTAAAAATAAATGGGCGAACTAAGCGACAGAATGCGGAAGCTGCTCCGTTACGGGGATTTATGGCTCGTAGTAGCGTTGCTCGGCACGATTCTTTTATTGATCCTGCCGGTGCCGCCGGCGATTTTGGATTTGTTGCTGACGTGCAGCATCAGCATTTCGCTGTTAACGCTGTTGGTCATTCTTTACCTGCGGACTCCGGCAGAATTTACCGGGTTCCCTACTCTGTTACTCTTCATCACGCTTTATCGGCTGGGCCTAAACGTCGCTGCCACGCGTCTCATCCTCCTCAATGGCTATGCCGGGCATATCATTCAGGCGTTTGGTAATTTCGTAGTCCAGGGTAATTACGTCGTCGGCCTGGTGGTTTTCCTGATCCTGGTCCTGATCAATTTCATCGTCATCACCAAGGGCGCGGGACGTATCGCAGAAGTTGCGGCGCGTTTCACCCTGGATGCTTTGCCGGGTAAGCAGATGGCGATCGATGCCGAACTCAATGCAGGCCTGATCAATGAAGCCGAAGCGCGGGGCCGCCGGCGCGCCCTGGAAGAAGAGTCTGATTTTTATGGAGCGATGGACGGAGCGAGCAAGTTTGTGCGCGGCGATGCCATTGCGGCCATTCTTATCACATTGATCAATATTATCGGCGGTTTTGCGGTGGGCATCGTGCAAAAGGGCATGACCGTCAGCGAAGCGCTGCAGCATTTCACCATTTTGTCCATTGGTGACGGGTTGGTTTCTCAGGTTCCTGCGCTCGTCACCTCGACGGCGGCTGGTATCCTCATCACGCGCGCGACGGCGAGAAATGACCTGGGCCGCGAATTAAGCCGCCAATTGCTGCTTTATCCCAAGGCGCTGACCATTCTCTCCGTCATGTTGGTGGTTTTATCCATCGTACCGGGATTGCCGACGCTTCCTTTCCTTACGTTGGCGATCATTACCGGATTGTTGTCCTATTCCATTCACCGGCATGGCACCCCCGAGCTGGGACAGCCGGCTTTGGCCACGACTGGCGGGACCTACGGCAAGCCGGGCGATGGGAAGGCAGCGGCGAAAACAGCAGGCCCCGAGAAAGCTTCGGACAAACTGGAAAACCTGCTCACGCTCGACACGCTGCAAATCGAATTGGGCTATGCCCTGGTAACGCTGGCCGACACGAAAAAGGGTGGAGACTTGCTGGACCGCGTCACCGGCGTGCGCCGAAACTTTGCGCAAGAAATGGGGATGTTGATTCCTCCGATCCGTTTGCGCGACAATCTGCAATTGGGCACCAACGAATATCGTTTTCTGCTCAAAGGAAATCCGGTGGCGCAAGGACAGATCATGCCAGGCCATTGGCTGGCGATGAACGCAACGCATAGCAAGACGGCGCTGAAAGGCATTCCGACCGTTGAACCGGTTTATCAGTTGCCCGCAACGTGGGTCACAAGCGTGGACCGAAAATCCGCGGAAGTGTCCGGATTCACTGTGGTCGATGCGCCATCGGTGCTGGTGACGCACCTGTCAGAAACCGTCCGGCGCCGCTGCCATGAGATTCTCACGCGCCAGGATGTGCAGGCCTTGCTGGATAATCTCAAGCAAACCAACCCGGCGGTGGTCAATGAACTGATCCCGGCGCAATTGAGCATCGGCCAGGTGCAACGGATTTTACAAAATCTATTGGCGGAAGGTATTTCCATCCGCAACCTCGCGGGCATCCTGGAAAAAGTCGGAGACTATGCGGCGGCGACGAAAAACCCCGATGAACTCTCCGAATATGCGCGCCGGGCGCTTGGTTCACAAATCACGAAACCTTTCCAGACCGAGCATGGAGCGTTGCGGGCCATCACGATTGATCCCCGGTTGGAACAGCAACTGACCCAGGGCGTGCGGCAATCACTTTCGGAAACGGCACTCATCATCGAGCCCCGCTTGGCGCGACATATCATTGAAACGTTATCAAAGTTTGTGCAACAGATGATTTCCGCTGGACAACAGCCGGTGGTTTTGTGCGCGCCACAATTGCGGCTGGCTTTCCGGCGCTTTTTTGAAAATTCGTTCACAGATCTCGCGGTGTTGTCGTATTCGGAAATCCCGGCCCGGATGCAGGTTCAGAATGCAGCGGTGATTTCCAACATGGAATAAACGATGAAATTCCTTTCGCTCATCGCTGAAAATTCGAACGACGCCGTGGTGCAGGTGCATGCGCGGCTGGGTCCGGAGGCAGTGATCGTCAGTGTGCGCAAGGCTCGTCCGGAGGGAATCTCATGGATTTTGCCGAATCGACGGAAAATTGAAGTCACCGCTTGCGTCCCGGAAAAGGCGCCGGAAATCAAAAGAGAGATTTCTCTCCGAACCCAAAGTACGGCGCTTTTTCCCGCCGCCAGGACAACGGCGGAAAAGCCGGTGCTCACGCCATCACGCGAACGTTTACGCAGCATCGGCTGGCTGGAAGCAAACGGTCTTTTGCCGGCATTTACCAAACAATTGGAGGAGAAAGCGCACCGGCTGTATGGCGGCAGGCCATTCCCGACAATGCAAACGGAATGGTCGGCCATCACCGATTTGATCATCTGTCATTGGCTTCCCTCGCGACAGGCGACTACGGGCACGGGTCGTCCCCATGTTTTCATCGGGCCGCCGGGCTCGGGGAAAACGACGGCGCTTTGCAAATGGATGGCGTCAGAAATTTTATTTAACGAACGGGACGTTCGCGTTTGGCGGCTGGATGGGGAGAGTGCCAATAGCTCGGATCTTTTGACACTGCATTGCGAACTGATGGGCGTGCCGCTGGAACGCTTTTGGAACGAACCGGAGGCAGCGGCGGATTTGCAACTGGTGGACATCCCCGGCATTGAGATCCGCAACCGGGACGCCCTGTTTGCATTGCGGGATCAATTAGCAGACCTGGATCAGCCGCACATCCATCTGGTGCTGAATGCCGCTTATGAAAGTTCGATTTTGCTGGAACAATTTCAGGCGTTTGAAGCGTTTGCGCCGGAAGACATCATTTTTACGCACCTGGATGAGGAACATCGCCGCGTCAAGTTGTGGAATTTTGTGTTAGGCACAAAATGTCCGATCAGCTTCCTGGGAGCTGGGCAAAAAATTCCCGGTGAACTTCGCCGGGCGGAACCAGCGTTGTTGTTCCCCGAGAAAACCAACGAGAAACGTTAGCTTTTTACATGAAGCAGACCGTAACATTTTTAATGGCAACTATATTGCTAAGCCGCTGAAGAGAGATGAAATCTTTTATGATTTTGTGGGCCATCATTGCTTTCCTGCTGGGGATCGGTTTCAGCCTGGAAAATAATTGTCCCTGGCCGGTAGCTTTTTGGCGGGGCTGTGCGGCGGCTTTAGCGGCAGCAGTCCTGGCGCGCTGGTGGGGCAATGTCTGGCTGGAAGGCCTGCGCGATTCCATCCGGCAGCGCCAATTCAAACGAGCCATTCCGGTGGCCAAACCTAAACCGACTTCCAAGACGTGAGCACTTCCATCGGCACAACTCCGGAAACGATCGCCGTGGTGGCCAATCCCGGCCCGACGGCGCAGGATCTTTGGCGGCGTTACCATAAGCATGCGGATACTTCCGCCGAAAACGCATTGGTGGAAAAGTACCTGTCGCTGGTTTCCTCCATCGCCGCTCGCCTGGCCATGACTTTGCCGGAGCATGTGGACCAGGATGACCTTTACAGCGCCGGACTGGTCGGCCTGTTGCAGGCGGTCCGGAACTATGACCCGACGTGCGGGGCGTCTTTTGAAACCTATGCGCGGACACGGGTCCGCGGGGCGATGCTGGATGAGCTGCGCAAGATGGATTGGGTACCGCGGACGATCCATGAAAAAGCGCGCAAACTCCAGGCGGCCATGGCACAGCTCGAACAAAAATTGGGGCAAATTCCCACCGAAGCCCAGATGGCCAAGGTATTGGATATCTCGCTGACGGAATACCGGAAATTACTCAATGAAGTCCGTCCGGCGGCTTTTGTTTGCCTGGATACAGTGTCTTCGGAAGATGACGCGGGAAATCTTTACGAGGTGGTGGCCAATTCTGCCGAGGAAAGCCCATTGGAACAGATTTCGCAACGGGAGCTGAAACGAGTGATTTTTGACCGGCTCAAGGAATTGCCAGAGATGCAGCGTAAAGTCCTCGTGCTTTATTATGCAGAGGAAATGCATCTGCGCGAAATCGCCGAGGTAGTGGGCCTGACTGAATCGCGGATTTGCCAGATTCATGCCCAGGCGATTTTATCCGTTCGAGCGTATGTCCAGCGGTTTGAAGCCGGTCTGGTTAAGCAAAACGCAACTGCCAATAGCTCATGATCATCATTGTCGGTATTTTAATTGTTTGTGTGTGCGTCTTCGGAGGATTTGTCTTTGGCGGAGGGCATTTGCTGGTTTTGGTTCACCCGAATGAATTAATCATCATCGGGGGCGGTGCTTTGGGCGCACTGATCATCATGTCGCCCCGCAAGGTGTTGATGGATATCTGCAAAGGCCTGATGACCTGCATGAAAGGCGCGCCGCACAATCGCGCCGCCTATGAAGACCTGTTAAAGGTGCTTTATGAGTTATTTCTGATCGGCCGGCGTAATGGCATGATCGCGCTGGAAGAACATGTTTTGGACCCGGCCAACAGTTCCCTCTTCAAAAAATATCCGATCTTCAGCAACAACAAGGAAGCGGTGGAATTTTTGTGCGGCAGCCTGAGACCCATCATCGATGGCAAGATCAAACCGGACCAGTTGCGGCTATTGCTGGACACTGAAATTCAACAGATTGAGATAGAATCACACGCGCCCATCAATGTTTTGGCCAAAACTGCCGATGCCATGCCGGGATTTGGCATCGTGGCTGCCGTGCTGGGCATCATCATCACCATGGCTTCCATTTCGGGGCCGGTTGAAGAAATCGGCATCGAGGTGGCGGCCGCACTGGTCGGCACCTTCCTGGGTATTTTGCTCGCCTATGGTTTTCTGAATCCACTGGCCACGAACCTGGAGTTCATCACCGCCGCCGAGCATGAATACATAAAATGCATCGCTTCCTGTGTGATTGGATTTGCCGGAGGCATGGCGCCGGTAACCGCGGTGGAACTGGGCCGGCGCGGTTTGAACAGCGAATTGCGCCCGACCTCCGAAGAAATGGAAGAGTTGTTTAAGACGGTAAAACTGGAAAAGTAAATCGTTTGAAGAAAAACATCCACCAAAGCCATGGTTCATGGAAAGTCGCTTACGCGGACTTTGTGACGGCCATGATGGCTTTATTTCTTTGCCTGTGGCTGACGTCGCAGGACCAAAAGATCAAGGACGCGGTGGAGCGCGCCTTCCGCAATCCGTTTTCGTCGGTCACCAAAGAATCGGTCGGGATCATCCCCAGCGCCGATGCCAACGCCACCTTCCAGCAGCAGGGACATTTCCAGTCCGTTTCGGCGGTCGAAATGGAGACCATGCGCCATTTGAGCGATGATCTAAGCCGATTGTTGAAGCAGAACGAGAACGTGACGAGTGTGAAAATTGATCTGACACCTGAAGGCCTGGATATCAATATTTTCGACCGGTCGCATAAGCCTATTTTCAGCCCGGACACGGCCACTTTTACAGATTATGGCTCGTGGGTATTTAGCACGCTGGCCTGGGAAATTGCGCGTTATACCACCTTTCGCATCGAGTTGGAGGGCCATACGGAATCAAAAGCTGAGAATGGCAGCGACAAGCATGATGAATGGGATTTGTCCACGGACCGGGCCAACGCCGCGCGCCGCATCCTGGTGGAAAATGGCGTTCTCAATGACCAAATCTCCAAGTTATCGGGTTTTGCCGATACTGTGCCGATGCCCGGTTATGCGCCGACTGATGAAATCAACCGACGCGTGACGGTCCTGTTGAGGCTCAAGGAATCGGTGGAGGCCCTTTCAAACACCTCTCCCCTGGAAAGACCGACGCAAGTCCCTAATGACACACCCTCCAACTAACCCATTTGTGCCCCTGGTGGCCACGATGCCGTCCGGCGAAAGACGGGATTTCCAAATCACGGTTATTCCGCAAGCTGAGCAGTCTCCGGCCTTTCAGTCATTGGAAAAAAATCCGGGCTTGCCAAACGAACGGATGCACTCAAAGAAAAATTGCGAACCGCACCTGTCCGTGCAACGTGACGGTGACCGCGTCACGAGTATCCGCATCCAATGTAATTGCGGCCAGACGATTGACCTGGCGTGCCTCTATGATCCACCGGCGAAGGCGTCTTAGAAGGCAACCCGGCAATTTCTGCAAGCGTTTAGGGAATCTTTTTCCGCAATCGCACAAAATCATACCCAAAATGGCCAAAAACAGGCGTGGCATATCTGTTGCTAAACAAGCTGAGTTATGGAAGTCAGCTTGTATCAGGCCGCAGCCGCTATGAACGCCACCGCCCAATGGCAGGAGATGATCGCGGAAAATCTGACTACTTCGTCCATCGCGGGCGGACGCAAGCATGATATCTCTTTCGCAGACGTTTCGGCTGGCTTGGATCCCAACGCATCGGGGGGCACGCAATCCGGCTATGCAATTCCCACCGCGCGGGCGGTCACTAACTTTCAGCCCGGAGAAATCCACGTCAGCAGCAATCCGATGGATTTCGCGTTGGACGGTCCCGGGTACTTCACGATTCAACTGGCGAATGGCCAGAACGCCTATACGCGCGGGGGTGAATTTCAATTGAACGCCAAAGGCCAGATGGTGACGAATATGGGTTATCCAGTTATGGGCAACGGCGGGCCGTTGCAGTTCAATCCCAACAGCACGGATCCGGTTTCGATTTCCGCTAATGGCGACGTCAGCCAGGGACAAAAACAGGTGGGAAAGCTTAAACTGACGGAGTTTCGTAATCCTCAAAATCTTACGCCATTGGGGGCTGATGAATTTCGTTCGGATACGCCGGATGCGGAGGCGACTGCCGCTACAACCACCAAAGTGCGCCAAGGTTTCCTGGAAGCGGCAAATGCATCACCCTCGACCGAAATGTCCGGCCTGGTCACGGCCATGCGGATGTTTGAAGCCAACCAAAAGGTGATGCAGATGCAGAGTGACCGCATGAGCCGCACGATCACTGAATTAGGAGGAACATCTTAAGCTAAATTATGTTACGAGCCCTCTACTCCGCCGCTGCCGGGATGGATTCCCAGCAGATGAACCTGGACGTCATCTCCAACAACCTGGCGAACGTCAACACCACCGGTTACAAGGAAAGCAAACTTCAATTCCAGGATCTGCTTTACCAGACGACGCGGGCGGCTGGTTCCCAACAAGGCGGCGGCAATGAATTGCCGAGCAGCCTGCAAGTTGGCCAAGGGGCAATTCCTATCTCGACCGAACGTATTTTTACCCAGGGCGATCTTTCGCAAACGGGCGGGAATCTGGATATTGCCATCCAAGGGGGCGGCTTTTTCCAGGTGCAAATGCCCGACGGCAGCCTGGCCTATACGCGCGACGGCGCTTTCAAGACGGATGCCGAAGGCCGGGTCGTCACCAGTGACGGCTATCCGGTGCAAGGCGGATTTGAGCCGGTGCCCACCGGGACGACGAACATCACGATCTCGGCCAGCGGCGCGATCACTTACACCACTTCGAGCGGCTCCACCAGTTCTCAGATCCAACTGGCCAACTTTAATAACCCCGGCGGCTTGCAGGCTATGGGACAGAACCTCTACACGGAAACTGATGCCTCCGGCACGGCCCAGCTGGGCGATCCGACCCAAAACGGCTTGGGAGAATTGCAGCAGGGTTATCTCGAGCTTTCGAACGTCAGTGTCGTACAGGAAATGGTGAACCTCATCCTGGCGCAACGCGCCTATGAGGTGAATTCCAAAGCCGTACAGGCGGCCGATCAAATGATGCAGGACAGCAATAACCTGGAGCGATAATGATAATCCTCCATAATTTCAAAGTCCCAGTGGGAAATTTGCCCCGGCCCAAGTTCTGGCCAAAAATCGTTTTGGCCATCATTGGCTTCAGTTACGGATTTATCAATTGCCCGGCGGCAGAACCTTCGGGGCTTCAACTCGCACCGGTTGCCGAAGTGACTAGCGAGGGTGTTTTTTTCCAACAGGTCGTCAAATCGAGCCAGCCATTGCCGGCTCTGCGCTTGTGCGATGCGCCGCAGATGGGTGCGACCCTTGAGCTTTCACGAAGCCAGATCAATGACTTCCTGGCCGTCGCGGCACCAAATCTGATGACCACGAATTGGAGCGGAGCTGACAGCATCCGTATTTCGCGCCGGGCCCGGACATTGAACGAAGCGAGTCTCATTACATTATTGACTGAATCACTCCAGAAGAATTACGTGAAAGACCGGGGCGACCTGGAATTGAATTTGACGCAACCGTGGGATGCCACCGTGGTGCCGGATGAGCCGCTTACGGTAAAAGTGCTCGAGCTGCCCACAGAAGGAGTGACCCGGTCATTCATCGTTCGTTTCCAGCTTTGCACGGCCACGGATATCGTCGGCACGTGGGATGTCACGCTGCAGGCCCACATTTGGCGCAATGTCTGGGTGGCGCATTCCGACCTTTTGCGAGGCGAGCTGTTGGCCGACGCTGATGTAATGCAGGATCGTCGCGATATATTGACCGCCCATGAACCGCTGGCTGATTTTCCCCAAAATGATGCGACGTTAGAACTGGCAGACTCAGTCCCCGCCGACCACATCCTGTTTGCACGGGATTTGAAACTGCGCGCCATCATTCATCGCGGACAAGTGGCTGACGCCGTGGTTCAGGACGGCTCGCTCAACGTGTCGGCAAAAGTCCAGGCCCTGGAAGATGGAGCACCGGGACAATTAATACGCGCCCGCAACGTGGTCTCCCAACGCGATTTGACCGGCAAAGTTTTGGATGATCACACCATTGAGATCTCATTATGAACCTACAAAAAAGATCCATTCAAAGATTAACCCTTGCAGCCGCCCTGGCGTTGTTGTTGCCTGCGGCCGCGCAATCGCAATCGCTTTGGCATGACGACATGTCGCGATCCATCTTTGCCGATAAACGCAGCATCAATATTGGCGATATCATCACGATCTCAATTTCAGAAAACAGCACAGAAAACCAGAATGACAGCACGGCGACTGAGAGGAAATCCAGCTTATCGGCGGCGATAACCGCCTTTCTCTTTCCCGCCGGGGCGACTCCGCTATTGACCAAAGCAGGCACACTGCCGGCAATGGCGTATAATTCCGATCACGTCCACAATGGCACGGGTGCCATCAGCGATTCGCAAACGATGGTGGCACAGGTTGCCGTGCAGATCATTGATGTATTGCCAAACGGGAATCTGGTCATCCAAGGCAAGCGGGAAACCTCCTTCGCCCATGAAAATCAGACCATCGTCCTGCGCGGGATAGTGCGTCCCGATGACGTCCTGGGCAATAATACGGTTAACAGCTATAACGTCGCCGATGCCACCATCCAGATCATTGGCCGGGGCGCCGTCTCCGATGCCACGAACAAAGGCTGGTTTAACCGCATCTGGGACAAAGTAAACCCATTCTGACCTGATGTCCCCTGCCCCGCGAAATTTGATAAGGCGTATCCGTTCGGCCATTTCGGCAGTACTGATTCTCTTGTGGTTCTGCTTCCCAGCCTCTGCTGACGATGTACGTGTAGGCGATTTAGTGACCGTCGGCGGCGCGCGCGACAACCAGCTCAACGGTTTTGGCCTGGTTGTGGGCCTGGCCGGGGATGGCGACAAAGACCCGGTCTACACCCAGCAAACTATCGCCAACATGCTCCAGCGATATGGCGTGAATGTGCAGTCTGTCCTCACGCAGATTTCTGCGAAGAACGTCGCCGTAGTTATTGTCACGGCTGATATCCCGGCATTCGCCAAGCCCGGTGCGCGTATTGACGTGCAGGTTTCATCCATGGGCGATGCCAAGTCGCTCCAAGGCGGCGTCTTGTTGCAGACCCCCCTCCTCGGCGCGGACAATAAAGTTTACGCCGTAGCCCAGGGGCCGGTGGCGGTGGGTGGATTTACCGTGGGTAACGGCGGCGGTGGCGGCGCCTCAGTAACGAAAAATTTCCCTACCGCCGGCACAATCATAAGCGGAGCGATTGTGGAAAAGGAAATTCCCACCTCGGTCGTCTGCAATAATACTGTGGAACTGCTTTTGCGCGACCCGAGTTTTATCTCGGCGTCGCTCATGTCCGACGCCATCAACAATATCTTTACCAATTCGGCGCGGGCGATTGATTCGACATCCGTACAGGTCCATATGCCGGAAGGCACGCAGGAGAACCTGGTAGATTTCATTGCGCGGCTGGAGGATGTGGAAATGACGCCGGATGTGCCCGCGCGGGTCATCATCAATGAACGGACCGGCACCATTGTGGCCACGGCCAACATCCACATTTCGAGCTGCGCGGTTGCCTGCGGCGATATCACCATCAATATTTCCTCCACACCGGTCGTTTCGCAGCCCAGCCCATTTAGCCAGGGGGGCAAGACGGTGGTGACCTCACAAACGACGACGCAAGTGACGGAAAACAAGGCGTCCATGGTCACGCTCCCGGAGCTGCCGACGGTGGAAAAAGTGGCCACGGCGTTGAATTCACTGGGGGTGACCCCCCGCGACATGATGGCCATCTTCCAGGCCATGAAACAAGCCGGGGCGTTGCAGGCTGACCTCGTCATCCGTTGATATGAATATACCTCCTCTTTCATCATCGGCGGGCGTTGATACTTCGAACATTCCCGTCGAAGATCTCGCGGGTAACAAACATTTGACGAAGCAGCAGAAAATTCACGAAGCCAGCCGTCAATTTGAGGCCATCATGCTCCAGCAGATCATGTCGGAGATGCAAAAGCCGGTCATCAACTCGGAATTCACTGATGATTCGACCGCTGCGGGAATCTATCAGGATTACATGACCAATGCGCTGTCGCAAAGCATGTCGAAGAACGATTCCCTGGGCTTTGCAAAAATATTTGAGGAACAACTTAGCCCGCACCCATCCAAACCTAATCCGCAGGTTTCCGCGATGCCAACGGAAAATTCAGCCGTTAAAAAGACCGGTTCAGCTTTCCTTCCCCACACATGAATGATTTGCTCCATAACCTGATCGAAGCCCTGCGCGAAGAACTCAAGCAGTATGGCGAAATGCTCGCCATGCTTGAGCAGCAGCAACAATCTGTCGTACAGCGCCAGACCGACAACCTTTTACGAAATGTGGCCGAAGTGAATGCGCAGGCCAACGTCATCGCCGCCGTGCGCCATGAGCGGGAACAAAGGCGTTGCCACGTGGCGCGCCAATTGGGATTGGGAGAAAATGCGACGTTCGCAATTATTATCCCCAGGTTACCCTCCGACTATCACCCGCTGTTGCAGGCATTGGTGCAGGAAAACAACGCGTTGCTGGTCCGCATCCAGCAACGGGCGCGGCAGAACCATTTGCTGTTAAGCCATGCGGTTGAGTTGATGCAACAACTCATCAATTCCATTTTTCCAGGCGGCAGCCCCAAGACCTATGACAATACCGGACGGCTGCCGGTGAACCATTTACCGTCGCACTCGATTTACGAACAAGTTTGCTGAATTTGCTGAATAGACAATTATGTTAGGCCTGCTTGGCACATTAAATTTGGCCGCCCAGTCACTGCAAACGCAGATGATGGGCGTGGAAGTGACCGGCCAAAATCTGGCCAACGTCAACACGACCGGATATACGCGCCAGACCGTCAATATCCAGACCACGCCGGATATCAACACGACTTCCGGCCCTGAGGGCACGGGGGCTGACGTGGCATCCATCCAACAGGCGGTCGATACGCTGTTAAACAATCAAGTCCAGGGCCAGCAGAGCGTCAGTGGATATTGGAATGGCCAGCAAAGTACCCTGCAAAGCGTCCAGGATGACCTTGACGAATTTTTAAACAGCACGGGGACTACCAGCAATTCAACGACGTCAACCGGCACGACTTCCAGCTCTGGTTTGTCCACGTTATTGAATAACTTTTTTAACGATTTTCAAACGGTAGCGACCTCACCCACATCAGTTTCGGCGCGGCAACAGCTCGTCAGTGATGCGCAGACGCTGGCCTCCGCCTTCAACCAGATGAACACGCAGCTCAACCAGGAAGACACCGCGCTTAACACGTCGATCAGCGATGGGGTTAACTCCGCGAACCAGTTGCTCTCCGGCATCGCAAGTTTGAACCAGCAGATCGCCGCGGCGCAGTTTGGCGGTGGCAATGCCAACGATTTGATGGATGAACGGGAACAGGACCTGCAAAACCTGGGGCAACTCACGAATATCACGACGAGCAACGGAGCCAATGGAGCCGTTGATGTCAGCATCAATGGCGAGGCCTTTGTCACGGGTAACCAGGTTAAGGACACGCTGGAGACGTACGATCCGGGCAATGGCAATTTACTCGTGGGCTCGCCAGCCACAGGGGGAACCCAGCCTTTAACCCTAATCGGCGGCTCAATCCAAGGCACCATTGATGCCCGTGACAACACGCAGGCGTCATTGCAAACGAGTGTGAATACGCTGGCATCATCGATCATCGCGCAGGTCAATTCGATTTACAGCAAGGGCTACAGCCTGACCGGATCGACAGGGGCAAATTTCTTTAACGGGGCGGACGCCTCGGATATTTCCATCAATGCAACGCTGGTTGACGACCCCTCTTCATTCCAGGCCTCCGGCTCGGCCACAGCCACGGGAGATAATACTGTGGCGTTGCAATTGGCGGAACTGGCTGGTACGACCCAATCCAATTTGCAGAATCAGACGTTCAGCAGTTCATATAACCAGACCGTTGGAAATTTCGGCGATGCGTTGCAAACGGCGAATAATCAGGTGACTGACCAGACCTCCGTGATGGATATGCTCAAATCCCAGCAATCATCGGTCAGTGGTGTGAGCCTGGACCAGGAAATGACGAATCTTCTGGGCTTTCAACAAGCTTACGAAGCTTCGGCGGAACTGGTAACAACCGTAAACAATATGCTGGGAGCGACCTTACAAATGGTGGCTGCTTGATTTTATGCGTGTGGCAACTAACTCCTACGTCAATTCGATGATCGACCAGGTTAACGGTCTCACTGCGCAGATGCAGACGTTGCAAAACGAAGCGACCACTGGCTTAAGCGTCCAGGCGCCCTCGGACAATCCCGAGGCCATGGAAAGCACGCTGGACGATTTGTCCAGCCAAGCGGCCCAGGAGCAATACGCCGGCAACATCAACACGCTGCAATCGCAGGGCAATGTCGTCTATAGCGCCCTGCAATCGCTTCAGACGATAGTCAGCCAGGCACAAAACATCGCAACCGAGGCGGGCAGTGCAACCAATTCCCAGACAGATCTGAATAACTATGCCAGCCAGATAGGAGCCTTGATCCAGCAGGCTTTGCAAGTGGCCAATACGAAGGACCCTGCCACGGGCCAATATCTTTTTGGCGGGACGAATTCCGGCCAGCAGCCTTTTACGGACTCCACGGATGCCAACGGAAATGTCACCGCCGTCACGTATCAGGGGAACTCCAGCGTCAATCAGACGGAAATCGCCTCTGGTACCACCGTGGCGGTTGATGTGCCGGGCGCTAACAGTTCAGGTTCCGGGTCGCCGGGTTTGATCACTGATAGCCGGACGGGGGCGGATCTGTTTAATCATCTCATCGCGCTTCAGAATGATTTATCGTCCGGCAATACCTCAGCCGCCACCGGCACCGATGCCCAAAACCTGCAAAAGGACGAGAATAACGTGACTTATCAGGTGGCTTACAATGGCAATGTCCAAACGCAATTAAAGACGGCCGCTTCCACTGCCAATAGCCAATCCACTTCCCTGGACCAATCGATTACGAATACGTCCGGCGCCAACATCGTGCAGGTGATGCTGGAAATGAACCAAATCCAAAATTCTTACACTGCGGCATTGGAAGCCACCTCGAAGGTCATGCAAGTATCCATGGTGGATTTCCTCGCCTAAGATTTTGATAAAATATGAAAGGTACCGATACGTTGGAAATGAAGGCGCCCGAAACGCTGGCAGACAACCGGCTGCGACTGCCTGCGGGCATTCTGGGTTTTGAACAATTCAAGGAATATATGCTGCTGGCCAACCCGGCCGAGGCGCCTTTTGCCTGGTTGCGAGTCACGGAAAATGCCTCACTCGCTTTTGTGGTCATTAATCCTTTTTTGGTGATGCCGGAATACAAACCGGATATCCCTAATTCTGACGTGGAGTTTCTTGGCCTGAAAGAGTCGGACGATGCCCTGCTCTTCAACATTGTGACGTTATGGGGACCCAACAATGCCACCGTGAACTTAAAAGGTCCGATTGTCATCAACCGCCATACGCATGTCGCTAAACAAGTGATCCTCGCCAATGCCAGTGACTATTCGGTCCAACATCCTTTACCCGTCGCGACGGCAACGGCATAATATGCTGCGCCATGTTAATTCTTTCCAGAAAATCGGGCGAGAGCATCGTAATTGCGGGGAACATTCGCGTGAAAGTGATGCGGGTGGAAGGAGACGTCGTCAAAATTGGCATAGAAGCGCCCGCTTCGGTGCCGGTGCATCGCCAGGAAGTCTACGACGAAATCCAGCGCAGCAACCAGGCGGCCATGACGCAACCAGCGGTAACGTTGCCGAAATTAGCTCCTCCCAAAAAATAGGCGGTTCGCGTTGCGACTCATCTGTATGGGGTCACAAATGCACGCGGACCCTGTTTAAGATTAATCTCAATTTTTCCGAAGGTCAAAATTGGCTGCCTCACCCCTGAGAAATACCTATGAATGAGATGCCCACCGATCCAGCCGAGATTTATTCAAAAGAATATTACGATGGCTACGGTAAGGCCCCTGACGGCAGCACGCCGGCGGTCCCTTATGACCGGGACCAGCCAAGGTGGCAAAACCATTTTC